>JANWYE010000083.1:7318-14521 GCA_025057175.1 Chloroflexus sp.
TGGGTCAGGTGCATGCGGCAGTCTTGCCCGATGGGACGCCGGTGGTGGTGAAGGTGCAGCGGCCTGATATTGCCAACCGCATCCAGACCGATTTGGCGATTCTGGCCGATTTGGCCGCTTTGGCTCAAGAACGGCTGGCAGTGGCCGCTCAGTACAACCTGAGCGAGATTGTCTGGGAGTTTAGCGCTACCCTTCGCGCCGAGCTTGACTATGTGCGCGAAGGGCGCAACGCCGATCGGTTTCGCCAGATGTTTTGCGGCAATCCGCACATCTATATTCCGCGCGTGTACTGGGAGTACACTGATACCCGCATCCTTACCATCGAGCGGATTACCGGCATTAAATTGAACGACATGGCGTCGCTGCGCGCTGCGGGGGTTGACTTATCGCGGCTAGCTAGGGCGAGTGTTGAGATCACGCTCGAAGAGATCTTTGGGCACGGTTTTTTCCACAGCGATCCGCACCCGGGCAACTTCTTCGTCATCAATGGCGGGGTGTTAGGCGTGGTTGATTTTGGGCAGGTCGGCGTGCTCGATCATACAACGATGCAGGGCTTGCTGTGGATGATGGGGGCACTCATCAACCATGACAGCCAAGGCTTGTTGCGCGCACTCGAACGCCTCGGCGTTATTCCACGCCGGGCTGCGACGGCGGCACTGCGCCGCGATCTTGAGCGGTTTGTGGAAGGGTTTGTCGACCGGCCACTGGGGCAAATTTCAGCTCGCGAGACCTTCGACGGCTTGACTGCGCTATTGCGGCGACACCGGCTGACCATCCCCGGCCCGCTGGCGACGCTGCTGAAGACGATTGTGATGATGGAAGGGCTGGGGATGCAGCTCGATCCGGCGCTTGATGTGTTTGCCGCCGCGCGGCCCTACATCCAACGCGCCTTGCGTGATCAGGTGACGCCAGCGGCAATCGGCGCGCAGGCGTTGGCCGGTGGGCGCGAGTTAGGTGAGCTGGCGTTGGAGATTCCCGATCAGCTTAGTCAAAGTCTGCAACGTCTTAATGAGGGCGAATTACGCCTACAAACCCGTGAGATCGAGTTGCGCCGGGTAGCAAGCGCCCTAGTCGGAGCGGCCAATCGGCTGGCCTTGGCGCTGGTGGTATCGGCGTTTATCCTCGGTGTAGCAATGCTAGTGGTGGCGATGCGCGCGCTTGAATGGTACGGCTGGTTACCGTGGACGTTGCTATTCTTTGGGGTAGGCGGGGTGGTGACCGGCGGTATCATGTTGACGCTAGCGTTGTTACGGCGCGAGTAGGGGTGCAGCACGCTATGCCCCTACTCGCGGCGCAACAATCGGTTTACCGTTGCCACGATCAACCGGCGTTCAACCGCCTTAATCCGCTCGTGCAGCGACTCGACCGTGTCGTCAGGCAGCACTGGCACCTCGGCACTGGCCAAAATGGGGCCATCATCCACCCGTGGCGTCACCCGATGGATCGTGCAACCGGTGACCGGCAACCTCAGCCGGATCGCATCAGCGACGACATGCGCGCCGCGCAGGGCCGGGATAACGATCCCGCTGCTAGTAGTGACCGTATCGCCGCCATCAGCGGGCAACAGCGCCGGATGCTGGTTAATGACTCGGTTAGGAAAGCGATCGAGAAATTCAGCCGAGAGCACGCGCATAAAGCCGGCCAGCACGATGAGATCAGGATCGAAGCACGCGACCACGCCAGCAAGGCGTTGTTCCCATTGCCGGCGCAGCGGGCCGCGTGGCGTTGCAAGCGGCACATAGGCGGCGGCGATGCCGGCGTTGAGCGCTCGTTGCAGGCCATAGGCTTGGGCACGGTCACTAACCACCAACGTCACTTCGCCGGCCAATTCGCCGGCAGCTTGCGCATCGAGCAGCGCCTGCAAGTTGCTGCCGCTGCCGCTCAACAGCACCGCAATGCTTGGCACAACCTACTCCTGACCAATATCGCGGCGGAAGTGCTTGCCCTCGAAGCGGATCTGGTCAACGGCGGCATACGCGCGCTCGCGGGCTTGCCGCAAGCTTGAGCCAAGGCCGGTGACACCCAAGACGCGACCGCTAGCAGTGCAGAGGCCATTGGGGCCGACTGCCGTGCCGGCATGGAAAACGAGCACTTGATCTTCGTCTAACGCCTCGACGCCGCGGATCAGATCGCCTTTGCGCGGGCGCCCGGGATAACCGGCGGCGCACAAGACAACGCAGACGGCATAGCCTTTGCGCCGGCGCAGCATATCGGGCTTCAACTGGCCGGTGGCGCAGGTGTACAGCGCGCCGAGAAAATCTCCTTCGAGCAGTGGCAACACAGTTTGCGCTTCGGGGTCGCCAAACCGGGCATTAAACTCGAGCACCTTCGGCCCCTCGGCGGTGAGGATCATACCAGCATAGAGTAAGCCGCGAAAGGGGGTGCCGCGTGCGGCAAGCTCGTTAACTACCGGCTGCATACAGCGGGTGACAATCTCGTCGAGCAGGGCCGGCGTGACTTCATCAACCGGCGCAATCACGCCCATCCCGCCGGTATTGGGGCCGCGATCGCCTTCTTCGAGCCGTTTGTGATCGCGGGCTGGCGGAAGCGGCCACAGCCGTTCGCCATCGCAGAGCGCCTGCACCGATACTTCACGCCCATACAGTCGTTCTTCGAGCAAGAGATGGTGGCCGGCGGGAATGGCGCTCAATTTCGCAATCGCTTCTAAGGTCTCTTCCAGCGTCTCGGCGACGATCACCCCCTTACCGAGGGCCAATCCGTCAGCCTTCACTACCCATGCTTTGCCGCTGGCGCGGGCAAAAGCGGCTGCTTCGTCTGGCGAGGCAAACACGTGGCTCTGCGCAGTGGGCACGCCAGTAGCAGCCATGATCTCTTTCGCAAATGACTTGCTGCTTTCGATGCGGGCAGCGGCGGCAGTAGGCCCGAACGCCGGAATGCCGGCAGCTTGAAACGCATCAACAATACCATCGGCCAGCGGGTTGTCAGGGCCTACGACCAGTAGATCGATCTGCTCTTGGCGAGCTAGATCGATCAGGGCCGGATGATCGTTGAGTGGGAAGGGGACATTCCTGCCGTACCGTCCGGTACCGGGATTGCCGGGAATAGTGAGCAGTTTGGTAAAGTTGGGTGAGCGAGCAATCTTCCACGCTAATGCATGCTCACGGCCGCCGGAACCAATCAGTAATACGTTCATAGGCTTATCAATCACGCTGAGCGGCATACTGCCGGACTGTTGCTGTCAAGTATAGCATGGTTGTTGAAATTGGTTGGCAAGAAAGGGAAAGCGATGCAGATCTGCTGGTTGTCGCCGGAGATGATTACGCAGATGCCGACGTTGCGCGCGCATGGAACATACCTGCTGCACTTTTGGCTAGAACGCCCGTTGCTCCAGACCACGATAGGCAGATTGGGCCGGTTCGATGTTGCGCCGGGTCACTATTACTACGTAGGGAGCGCGTTTGGGCCGGGAGGGTTGGCAGCGCGGTTGCGCCGGCACATTGCGCTCGAAAAGCGCTTGCATTGGCACATTGACTATCTGCGCCCGTTGCTTGATCTGCGTGAGTTGTGGGTGGCAGTGGGAAATGAGCGGCTTGAGTGTCGCTGGTGCAGCGCGTTGGCTAGATTGCCGGAGCTGAGCCGGCCAATTGCCCATTTCGGCGCATCGGATACCGGATGTGGCGGGCATCTCTTCTACGGGGCAACGGAGGTTTCGGATATTGCCGAGGTGTTGCGTCAGATATGATGGCAGGGCGGGTTGCACACCCGCCCCTCCACATTGCCATCAATCCGGTATTATTTCCGCACCGGCAACCCACGCTCAACGATTAGATCCATCGCCCGATCAATCGGAATATGCACCTTGCCCTCCATCGTGTAGCCATAGCTATTGAGCAAAGTGCGCGCCTCGGTGACATAGCTGCGGTACGTATTCCCAGTCACCGGCGCAGGTTGCGGCGTAAAGGGAATCCGTCCGGCAAGCAAAACGACGAGACTCAGCACGATGAACACCATCAAGCCGGCAATCATCAAGCGGCTCAGCGGCGGTTCGGCTGCCACGCGCGCTGTGCGCGCCGGTTGCATGGGGCGCGGCGGGGCGTACCGAGGAGCCGAATAGTTCGGGCGAAAGCTCATAAGCGTCTCTCCTCTTATTCTGGATTAGTGATGGCCGCTGTTCTGCAACTGCTCCATGTTCGGGTCGCGCAACGGCAAGAGCGGCGCTTGTTGCACATTGGCGGCGAAGAGCGCTACCACCAGACCGATCAAGCCGATCGGCGCCGCCACATCGGTCAAGGTGATATCCCACAGATGCTCGCGGAATTCGGGTAGCACAATCCATGCCATATCAACAAAGCGCATCAAAATGATCCAGCCAGCGATAGTTGCCAGTGTGCTCAGGTTTCGCTTCGTGCCGCGGAACAAGAGCACAAAGAACGGCAGGGCGAAAGCGAACAGCATCAGCGCCAACGCCACAAACACCCAGCCATGCTGTGTGCGATGGACGTACCACGGGGTAAATTCGGCTACATCACCCGACCAGATGATCACCAACTGGCCGTAGGACATATACGTCCACAGCACGGTAAAGGCGAAGATCAATTTGCCGATGTCATGGATTGGCTTCACCGATACATACTCGCGGAAGAGGCTCGCATCGCGCACCCGGCTCATCATTACGGCCAAGAAGGCCAGCGTCATCAAACCGGCGTTTGCCATGTAGTGCGCGCCATAGATCGTCGAGAACCAGTGCGGATCGAGCGACATCGCGACATCGAACGAGAAGAAAGTGACGGTGATGACAAACAACGCGATGCCGATACCGCTCAGCCGGCGCATGCGGGTTGCCAGCTTCTTGGCATCGCCGCCGGCATCTTGCTGGCGCGACCAGCTACGCAGCGTATACGCCAACACCGTCCAGATCACGAAGAAGATAGCGATGCGGGCCGTCACCCACAGCGGGCTGAGCCACGGCACTTTGTGGGCAATGATCGGGTCAAACTCAGCGCCGCCGGGTGTCACCACGTCAGGATTCGCCCACTCGTAGAGCGGGTGTTCAAGGCCGAGCGACTTGTAGGTGTCGAAATAGCCAAGCGCAATCGGGATAAAGAGCAACCCCATAATTGGCAGCGTTGCCGCGCCGGCTTCGAGCATCCGCCGCACAGTCACGCCCCATGCGCCGCCCGTCAGGTGCTGCACCATGAGAAAGCCGAGGCAGCCGAGCGGGATGGTCATTGCCACGTAATAGCCGTAAATGTACGACTCAAAAAATGACGTTGGATTAAGAAAATATCCGGCAGCCAGCACACCGATCCCCAGCACAGCGGCTACCAGACCAAGCATTTGAACTTGGCCAAGCTGCGGGATGCGGGTCTGTGAAAGACTTGTCGTCGCCATGTGTCCAACCTTCCAGCCTAATTACCCAGCCGCGCGCGTTCGGCGGGAGGAACATCGTCAATTGTTGCGTTCTGGCTCAACTGCAAAGCTCGGATATACGCCGCGATCGCCCAGCGGTCTTCCGGCGTGATGCGCGATGCATACCCATACATCGACTGATAGCCGCCGTTGTCGGGGTCGCCGCGATAGACGCCATTGGTGATAATCACGAAGAAATGGCTCAGTGGCGCTTCACGCAGACGCTGTTGGTGGAAGTTGGCAGGCACAATACCGCCGCGTTCCGCTACCATGCTCGCTCCGTAGCCTGATTCGCCATGGCATACGGCGCAGTAGATGTTGTACTTCAGTTGCCCGCGGAGCAGCAAGTCCTTCGTCACTGGGAAGGGCATTGCATCCACTTCTTTACCATCGATCAGGCCAGTGTAAAGAAACTCATCCGTCTTTACCACCTCGTATGGCGTCGTGCCCGGCACATTAGGACGCGACGAGCGGCCATCGGCGAAGAAGCTGCTCGGCTCGTAGGTGGTGTACTTCTGCTGATCGTACATATCCTGATGGCAGGCAGTGAGCAGCAGCACCAACAGGCCGATCCAACCGAAGCGAATCAAGCGCGATGTTAGGCGAGGCGTCTGCATGGGCTTCCCTCAGTATGCGACCTCAGAGACCTGCATCGGGTTAAGCGAGCGCAGGAACTGTGAAGTGCGCGAACGATCAAATAGCGGATCCGTTGATTCAATGCACAGGAAGAAGGCGTCTTGCGACGCATACTGGAACCGAGGCACATTAAAGACCGGATGGTATGGCGCGGGCAGGCCGTTCAGCACAACCATCCCAATCGCGGCGGCAAATGACGCCAAAAGAATACCACTTTCAAACGTGATCGGGATCATCGACGGCCAGTTGGTAATATCAAGTGGGCGGCCACCAACGTTGAGCGGGTAGTCAATCAAATTGCCAATGTACTGGATCAAAAACCCGCTCGCTGCCCCGATCAGCCCGAACAGCAGCACCAGACGGGGCACGCCGGTATCACCATGGGCAATCTCCTCGATAACCTCCTCGATTGGGAAAGGCGAGAAGGCATCCATCTTGGTATAGCCGGCAGCTTTTGCCTTGCGGGTTGCTTCGATTAGTGCTTCTGGCGTGGCGAATTCAGCCATCACGCCGTAAACATCGTTGCGCATCGTATCACTCCCTCTAGTCTGCCGTGGCCGCGCCGTGAGCCGGGCTGTGGTCGTGGCTGTGCTCATGCCCATGCGCGCCATGCTCTGCCCGCCGCTTCGCCTTCTCTGTCTCTTGATGGAGGAACAGCCGCATCTCGAAGATATTGATCATCGGCAAGACGCGGATGAAGAGGAAGAGCAGGGTAAAGAAGAGACCAAAGGTGCCAATATAGAGCGACCAGTCCCAAATCGTCGGGATATAAATATCCCACGAGGAGGGCAGGAAATCGCGCTCGAGCGAGATCACGATAATCACATAGCGCTCCAGCCACATACCGACGCTGACGATCAGCGAGATGATAAACAGAGCCGGAATGTTCTGGCGCACCTTCTTAAACCACAGCGGCTGGATGGCCACTGCGTTACAGAAGAGCAGCCCCCAGTAAGCCCACGAGCTTGGCCCAAACAAGCGGTTGTAAAGGAGGTATTCCTCGAACTCATTGCCGCTGTAGAGTGAGGCAAAGACCTCCATAAAGTAGCCGTAAACAACGACCATACCGGTGGCGAGCATCACCTTTGCCATCACGTCGAGATGGTGGAGGGTAATATAGCTCTCGAAACCGTAATAGGTGCGCACTGGGATCATCAGCAACAGCACCATCGCAAACCCGGCAAACACCGCGCCGGC
>JANWYE010000084.1 GCA_025057175.1 Chloroflexus sp.
GTGCCGATGTCTTCCGGGTTGTCACCAAAGATGGCTATGAGATTCGGGCGACAGAGTGGCACGATTTCTACACGACCCGCGGCAAGGTGAAGTTGCGCGATTTGCAGATCGGCGATGAGTTGCTAGTGCAATCGGGTGAAGGCCTGTGGGGTCAGGAAGGTGATTATCAGTTGGGGATGTTGCTGGGGGTGATCACCGGCGATGGCGATTTTACCGCCGAACGCGGTGTGGTGCTGAATCTATGGGGAGATGACCAGCAACTTGCGGCGAGCCTTGTTACTTATATTAACCAACTGGTTGCCGACACGGCGCTAGGCTATCGCAAAGAGTATGAAGTGACGCCGGTACGGGTAGCGGAACGTGATCTCACGATGATCCGTTCGGTGCGGTTAGCGCGAGTGCTCGAAGAGTACGGATTTACTGCCGCTACCAAGCTGCGCGTGCCCGAAGTAGTGTGGCGGGGCAAGCGCGAGTGTGTCGTGGGCTACCTGCGAGGTCTGTTCCAAACCAATGGCACAGTGGAGGTTTCCGAGCTGAGCCAAACCTGCGCTGTGCGCCTTGTCTCAAGCTCGGTTGAGTTGCTGCGCGATGTGCAGCAATTGTTGGCGAATTTCGGCATCTTTGCCAGTGTGCGGCTTCGCCGCGAAGCCGGCCAGCGCCTCTTGCCTGATGGTCGCGGCCATCGCAAGCTCTACTATTGCCAAGCTGATTATGAGCTGATCATTGATAGCGAATCGCGTGATCGGTTTATGCGCGCGATCGGCTTCCTGATGGCGGCCAATAATGAGAAGTATGCGCGCTGGGCCGCCGAGCGCGAGTTGCGCGAGACGCAGTCTTTTACCACTGAAGTGACGGCGATTGTCTACGAGGGTCAAGAACCGGTGTATGATACAACCCAGCCCGATCACAATACCGTTATCTTTAATGGGTTGGTGACCGGGCAATGCGGCGAGCAGCCCTTGCTGGCTTACGATGTCTGCAACCTTGGCTCGATCAATCTGGGTAAATTCGTTACCCCAACGCAGACGATCGACTGGAATCACCTGCGTGAAGTGGTGCATGAGAGCACCCGCTTCCTCGACAATGTGATCGATGCCAACCATTACCCGCTTGAACAGATCACTCAACTCAGCCAGCGCATCCGCCGCATCGGGCTGGGAGTGATGGGTTGGGCCGATATGCTGGTGCGGCTCGGCATTCCCTACAACTCGCATGAGGCGATCGAACTGGCGCGCAAGGTGATGCGCTTTATTGACGAAGAGAGCAAAGTCGCTTCCGAGCAGTTGGCCCGCGAGCGTGGCCCCTTCCCCGAGTGGGAGCGAAGCATCTGGGGGCCGGATGCGACCTGCGCCCGCCGGCCCGATGGCTCGCGCATTCGCCCACAACGCCTGCTGCGCAATTGCAACGTGACCACCGTTGCTCCTACCGGCACCATCAGCATCATTGCCGGTTGTTCATCAGGCATCGAGCCGCTGTTCGCTATTGCCTTCTGGCGCTATCAGGCCGATACCCGCATGCTCGACATTAACCACGACTTCGTTGAGCAAGCTAAGCGTGAAGGTTGGTATAGCGCCGAGCTGATGGAGCGTATCGCCGACACCGGCCACATCCATCACCCTGAAGTGCCCGCCGAGGTGCAGCGAGTGTGGGTGACGGCCCACGATATCGCGCCTGAATGGCACGTGCGCATGCAGGCGGCGTTTCAGGAGTATACCGATAGCGCGATCTCGAAGACGATCAATTTCCCGCACGAGGCTACGCCTGATCAGGTGCGCGAAGCCTATGAGCTGGCCTTCCGCCTCGGCTGCAAGGGGATTACCGTCTACCGCGATGGCTCGCGGGCGAATCAGGTATTATCAACCGGCTCGACCGGCAAGAGCGAGAGCAAGCCTTCTGAGCAGCCGGCAGCCGCTGCGCCGGTTGAGCTGACGCCGCGCCCCGTGCCCGCCGAGGGCTTGCCGAGCCACTCCTTCCCGGTGGTGACGCCGCTCGGCAAGCTGCGCCTCTTTGTCACCGAGCTGGATGGCAAGCCATTTGAGGTCTTTGCCATCATCGGGCGGGCGGGCAGCGATGTCACCGCTTTCACCGAAGCGATCGGGCGGCTGATCTCACTGGCGCTACGCTGCGGCGTGCCAGTCAAGCTGATCGCCGAGCAACTGCGCGGAATTGGCGGTTCGCGCTCAGCCGGCTTTGGCCCAGATCGGGTGCGCTCGGTTCCCGACGCGATCGGCAAGGTGTTGCTCGAGCACTATGTGAAGGGCAACGGAAATGACAATGGGAATGGCAACGGGAATGGCTATTACAACGGCGAATACACTGTTGGCAGTGAATACAGCAACGGTGTTGCCGAGCCACCCGCACCCAAACCGGCGCCGGTAAAGCATCTACACGTCGAGCCGGGCCACGGCGCGATCGAGTCCGGCGAGATCTGCCCCGAATGCCAAAACGCAACCATGTTGAACGAAGAGGGTTGCCGCAAGTGCCATTCGTGCGGCTATAGTGAGTGTTAGTCCCTTAACCGATTTAAAAACGGTGAGCCATCACGTCGTAGGGACACACCTCCGTGTGTCCCTATGGGACACATGGCCGTATGTTCCTATAGGGACACACCTCCGTGTGTCCCTACCGATCGCCTCTATCTAACCGATTTGCCTTGGGTGCGTCCCCACACCCAATCACCCTTTACCGCATCACCAACGGTGTGTAGATGCGATTGCCCGGCACATCACCCAACGCGGTCAAGCCCCACGTCGCCGGCGCGGCCGGAGCGCCGCCTTCCGGCCACACTGACTGCCCACTGGGGATCGATCCAAACCCGATCCATTCGTGCCGCATAGTCATACGGATGCGTTTGTTCCAGCCGCCAAAGAGGTTGGCGTCAAGGCGCAGCTCGGCGCTCCAGTTGTCGCTCGTCTGGTTGATTACTGCCAAAATGCCCTGCGCCGCTGGATCGAATTGATCGGTCGTGGTTCCATTCCCTCTTCCACTGCGCACAGTGCCATCGCGGCTAATCGTAAAGATCAAGTCGCCACTTTGCTGCACTGCATCAGCGCTGTTGTCAGGATCAAACTTAATCCGCACGCCATCACTTAGAACACCACTCAATGGCAGTCCATTCAAGCAGAGGTAGAGGTGGTCGCCATTGCGGATCAGGCGGACCTGCGCGCTGGAAGCTGTGGCCATGCCTCTGTTGTACCAGAGGGTGATCGGGTCGGGATCAGCGTTGTAACCTTCATCGGCGCAGAGACCGTCGATCTCAGGCGCAGCGCCATCAACCACTCGCTTCGGCTCAACCACAAACGCGAAGCTCGTTTCGCCTGTCTGACCGTCGCTATCAGTGGCGCGCAAACGCGCGGCATACGTGCCGGGAGGTAGATTCAACAGAGTCAATTGGAACCCATCGCCAGTGCGCGTTACTGGCCCGGTTACCTCCCATGCTAGCCGGTTGCCGGCCAGTGGGCCGTCTTCGGGGTCATAGGCATCGCCACGCAACACAACTGGTTCGTTGAGCGGGAAGAAGATGCCGCCTTCAGCTTGCCCAGACACTTGCGGCGCGCGTCGCGGCACGCTGAACGGCGCCGAGGTGGCAATAGCCGTATTGAGGCCATCAGTCGTGATCACCTGCACTCGCGCTTGCGAACCGCCGGGCATGCCACTCAGATCGACGGTCAGACTGTTACCGGTCAACCCCTGCCCCAGCACGTTCCACGTCGCGCCATTATCACCGCTGTAGCGCACCAGATGGTGGAGCAGATTGCCGTCGGCGTCGCTCGCGTTCCAGCTCACGGTAAGCGTGCGATCAACTGTGCTGCCGGCGGTTGGGGCAGTAATTGTGACGGTGGGCGCATTAGGCGAAGCGTTGCGCGTACCGATCACGGCACCACCGGCAACCCGCACAATCTCAATCCTCGTTGGCTTTACCCCTAAATCAAGCCGGTGGAAGAATCCAACTGTATCGGGTTCGGTTTGGTCCGGCCCAACTTCTGCCGTCGCTTCGTTGACCCGCAACTGTTGATCGACCAGCAGGGTCGTGCCGCTGTAGGCGCGAATGCGGAAGCTGCTGCTCGGTGTAGTGATTGCATTCATCCGCGCCGTTACCTCGCTCAACAGCGGATCGGTCAGTTGGTAGATTTCGCGCAGTTCAGCAGCATTGCCGGTGATAAAGCCGGTGACGATATATGAGAAGGCTGCTGCCGGCGCGATGCCCGCTGTTGTTGCCGACGCCGCCGGTCCACCGCTGCGCGTGGCCAACCGGTTGAAGATCGCGCGCCATGTGTAGTCGGAAGGCCAACGTGGCCGAGAAATCCAGTGCGCATACGATAACAAATCGCCGGTGCTTTCGGGCAGAAGCAGGCTACGATCGAAACGGCGCGCGTCAAGCCCAATGTGCTCATTGAGGCCGGTGTTGTCGAGCTGGCAGAGCGGGTAGGGATACCCGCCGTCAACGCCATCAGGTCCCCCGGGCGGGCAGTTGATGTGCCCGCGCCCGTAGTAATGCCCGATTTCGTGGGCCAGCGTGATCCCACCACCCGGCGTATTTTCAATAAATCTGCCGTCTGGCTCCCAGATGGTAAAGAAGAGCACGGAGTTACCGAGCTGCATGCCATTCACTTCGCGCTCGGGGAAGTCTTGGGCCATTACCGTCTTGATTGTATCGCCGCCATCAGTGCAAAGATTGCGATCGAAGAGAGTGTTGACATTCAGCAGAAATAGCATCCAGCCGCTATCGGCATTGGTGCGCGAGAGACCAAACGGATCGCTCTCGAACAGATACCAGCGCGGCTTACGCAGCGGTTCGCCGCCGCGGGCGATCACCCGCAGCGCGTGGGTCGGCAACAACTGCTCGGCCTTGCGGAAGAAGGAGTAGAACCAATCGCGCGAAAGTTCGTGGGGGATAGAAGAGAATGTTACGCCTCGTTCGGTGGCGACCGGTTTCAGATCGAGACAGATCGGTGCTTTACGCACAAAAGTTACGGTCTGCGGTAGTTCGTTGTTGGCATACGAGGTCTCGCTAATAATGCGGCGTGGATTCACCACGACCCGCAACTGCACAGTGCCATCGCTCCACGAAGCCGGCAAACGGAACCAGAAGCCATCGTTAACGTTGCGGCGGCTCGGCGGGCTGCTACGCAGTATATTAACTGTCGGCGACGGGATTGGTTCTAGCGGCGATTCGGGCAGCGGCACGCCGCTACGAGTACCGTAGAGCAACGCCGGCGGCCAGACATTCACCACTGTGCGCGGCGGATTACTGCTCAGGATTTGGGCGAAGACGCGCACGAAGGTCTCTTTGCCGCTCACCAGCGGCACATCATTGGCCGGGCGTTGAATAGTTTGGATTACCTCCATCGCATTCACACCCAGATCAATCGTCCATGCCGAGGCATTAACCGGCAGGCGATACACATTGCCGCTGGTCCAGACCAAGAAATAGGCACTGACCACCAGACCAAATGAGGAACTTTGATTGTCGGTGATCGCTTCTGGCGTGCTGCCTACTCTGAGTCGGTATATTGGGCCGTCGAATCCTCGCACCTCGTGCCAAAAGACGGTATCGCCATGTACCGCTAGGCCGGTCGCCGTGGGATTGCCAGTGCTGCCGCGGTCTGACAGTGTTTCGACAGCAGCGAGATTGTTGCGTGGCGCACGTTTAATGATCAAGCTAGATGTGGACGTAGTCTTCTGAGCCCAATAGATATGGCTAGCCGTCACGGCATACGCTTGCACACCGAACGGACGGTTAGCAGTCGAGGTGTTAAAGCCGCTGCCACTGGGCACTGTCTGCAATAGGATATTAGTGAATAATGGCGCAACGTAAAAAGCGCCGCCAGCGCCATCAGCGCGCACCTTGCTCATTGGCTGATTGTATTCCTGCATCAATTGGCGCGTGCCGCCATCTTTCGGCATACGGTAGAGACGCCCAACTTGGCCTGTTCCGCTGGGAATGCTCTCGGTCCAGAAGATGAAATTGCTATCGACATCGATCGAGAATTGTAGCGTCGACGTAGTGTGAGCCGTGCTCGCAATTATCTGGGCACTGGCGTCGTTGGGGCCATAGATTGACTTGCGCTTGATAGTGAAATCGCTGCCAATCCAATAGGCGTATTGATCGTCGACAGCTACATTCGAGCGGATGAATGGGCCGGTGCTGCCGCTGTTATAAATTGTTTGCTGGCTGCCACCGCCGGTCATAGCCCGGCGAATCTGGCACGGTTCCGGAAACTCGACGCCGGATGGCGCACAGGTGAGCGGTGTTGCCACCCAGAAGACCATTCCATTGCGGAGATAAGGCGCACTGTAGCTGTCAGTGCCGATCATGGTTGGCGTATCGCTCAATTCAACCGGCGGCGCGCTTGGCTCGGCTTTGATAGCCGTGGCAGGTATCGTGGTTGCCAGTATAGACAATAAGCAGATGAGGGTGAGTATTCGCTGGCATCCCATGGTCACACCTCCTATGCAGATGGTGGTTATGATTTGCAATTACCATATGGCGGAAGCGTCCACAAAACGTCTACATAACGCCGCTGCGGGTTTGTCGAGCATCATTGACCGCAACCCGCCGTCTCGTTACAATACAACCGCACGAGCAAGTCATGGGGGGACGCACGGCTGTGTGCCCCCAAGGAGCAGGCGATGAACATTCGCGAAGCGATTGCCGCGGTGGTCGCGCGGCGCGATCTGACGCAGGCTGAGGCGGCGAGTGTGATGGAAGAGATTATGAGCGGCTCGGCGACGCCGGCGCAGATCGGCGCGTTTCTGACCGCGTTGCATATCAAGGGTGAGACCGATGCCGAAATCGCTGGGATGGCGGCAGTGATGCGCGAGAAGGCGACCCATGTCTATTTTGATGGGCCGGTGATCGATACCTGTGGCACTGGCGGCGATGGCGCGCATACCTTTAACATTAGCACGACGGCCGCCTTTGTGGCCGCCGGCGCCGGTCTGACGGTGGCGAAGCATGGCAATCGGGCGATGTCGAGCGTGTGCGGCAGTGCCGATGTGTTGGAAGGGCTAGGGGTGCAGATCGAGCTGGATGCTGAAGGGGTAGCGCGCTGTTTGCGTGACGCCGGCATCGGTTTTATGTTCGCGCCCAAGTTTCACCCAGCTATGCGCTTTGCCGGGCCGGTGCGGCGGGAAATTGGCATTCGCACTGTCTTTAATATTCTCGGCCCGTTGACCAACCCAGCTCGCGCTCGCTACCAAGTGCTAGGGGTGGCGAGCGCGACGCTGGCCGAAAAGCTGGCCAACGCGCTCAGCCGGCTCGATACGGTACACGCGCTGGTGGTGCATGGCGACGGCGGGGTTGATGAGTTGACCCTTTCCGGCCCAAACCTTATCTTCGAGGTGCGAGCCGGCCATCCACTGCGCCAGATGATGGTTGCGCCGGAAGATGTTGGGCTGGCGCGCGCACCGCGCGAGGCGTTGCGTGGCGGCGATGTCGCTTACAACGTGGCGATTGTGCGCGCCATTCTGAGCGGTGAAGAGCAGGGGCCACGCCGTGATGTGGTGCTCTTTAACGCCGCTGCGGCGTTGGTTGCCGGCGATCTGGCCCCCGATCTGGCGACCGGCGTGAAGATGGCGCAGGCTAGCATCGATAGCGGGCGGGCGTTCGACCGGCTCAATCGCATGATTGCGGTGAGTCGTGGCGAGGGGTAGGTGATGCTGCTGCCGGCAACGGTGTGGGCGCTATGCTGGGGTTAGGAGAACTACTGCTATACAGCCCGCACCTGTGGCAAGGATCTCCGCATACGCACATCACGGTGGCGCAACGGTTCCTGTTCGTTGCCTGTACGCCATCTCGCAACAGTGCTCAGCTTGCCGTGGGCTACTCGTCTGCGGGCAGGAAACATTTCGCTCGGCCTACAAAACGTCGCTACTTCAGCTTGACACAGATAATATGGCCCAAGACATTCGCCTCACCCGCCTGCGTCGCCGCCGCTTCGCTCTCTGGCGGCTGATTCTCGCCAACATCATTGACGACTTGCGCATTGTGCGTGAGGCGTGGTTTCCGATCACGGCGCTCATGCTGGTGCTGGCCAGTTGCACACTTTACCTGCGCTGGTTTTACTTGCCGGAACAGTGCAATTGCCAGCCCGATACCGGCTTTGCACTCTTCGAGACGCTCAAACTGTTAATCTTTCAAACCGATCTTGACCTGCCGGATGAACCGGTAGGGCGCGCGCTCTTTTTTCTTACTCCTTTGTTAGGCCTCTTCTTCCTGTTGCAAAGCGCGGTTGATGTAGGCCGGCTGCTAGTTGATAAGCGCGCGCGGCCTGAGCGCTGGCAAGAGTCGCTGGCAGCGACCTATCGCGGCCATATGATCGTTTGCGGTCTGGGCCGAGTTGGCTACCGGGCCGCCTTGCAACTGCTCGATTGCCGGCGGGAAGTGGTAGCGATCGAATTGGATCCCAACTGCGAGTTTATTTCGGCGCTGAGGAGCTTAGGCGTGCCGGTGGTGCGTGGTGATGCTCGTGATCCGGTAGTGTTGGCGCGAGCCGGCCTCAAGCGGGCACAAGGGTTGATTGCCACTATCGACGACGATCTGAAGAATCTAGAGATTGCGCTTGCAGCGCGCCGGATCCGGCCTGAATTGCCGACCGTGCAACGGATCTTTAGCCGCGCCCTCGATGCCCGCATCGAACGCACCTTTGGCCGCAATTCGGCCTTTAGCCCGGCTGCTCTTGCTGCACCGACCTTTGCGGCCGCTTTACTTAGCTCGAATGTGCGTTACGTGCTCGATCTGCCACGGGGATTGTTGGGGGTAGCCTATATAACGGTCAGCGATAATAGTCCGCTGATCGGGCCGGTAGCCGATCTCGAAGCCCGTTTTGGCGTGCGCCGCTTGCCCGGCCCTCACGCCGATTTACCCATCTTGCCCAGCGAAGAGATCGCGCTGGTCGGCCCGCTGCCGGCGCTCGAAGCGGCGCAATGGGCTAACCGGCCGCGTCCGCTGCGGCACAACGGGGGGCTGATCGTCTGTGGTTTGGGCAAGGTGGGCACGCAAGTAGTGCGCCTGCTTAACCGGCGCGAGCCGCGCCCGCCACTGACTGTGATCTGCACCGTTGAGACACCGCAGCGCTATGTCGAGGCGCTAACGGCGCAGGGAGTGCGTGTGTTGCGCGGCGATGCCCGCGATCCGGAGTTGTTGCGCGAAGCCGGTATCGAGCAGGCAGCAGCGTTGGCGGCCCTCTACAGTGAAGACCTGCTCAATTTGCAGATCGGGCTGGCCGTGCGCAGTATGTATCCTGACGTTCATCTCGTGTTGCGTGTCTTTAGCGATGTGCTGGCCGACCGCCTAGCCGATCTGTTCGGCATTCACACGGCCTTTAGCACCTCGGCGCTGGCTGCGCCGAGCTTGGTGGCGGCGGCGCTGTTACCCGACGTCGAAGCAGCGTTTGATATTGGCGATCAGTTACTGGTTGTGCGCCGCCAAATCATTACCGATCGGCGGGCGGGGAAGACGGTAGCCGAACTGCGCGCCAGTGGCCAATTGCCGCTCAGCCTGCGCCGCGGCGCTGATTTTCAATGGTTGCCGCCTGATCATCTGGTGATCGAGAGTGGTGATGAGATAGAGATATTGACGTATTTGACGTAATGTGTAAAGGGTGACGCTATCGCGCCTTTACCGCGCGAATACCACCTTTCCACCAACCATCGTCAGCATCACCCGCGCTGTCGCGATCTGATCGGGCGGGCCGGCGGTGATATCGCGGTCAAGCAGGATCACATCGGCCAGATAGCCTGCCTCAAGCCGGCCTAATTCGCGCTCGCGGAAGCCGGCGTAGGCAGCCCAAGTTGTATAACCGGCGAGCGCCTCGGCCAGTGTCAGCCGCTGATCGGGAAAATCGCTCTCCGGCGGGCTGAAGTCGAGTTTGCCTCGCGTGCAAGCCACCTGCATCCCGCGCAGCGGATCGGGATCGGCAACCGGCCAATCACTGCCTAGCGCCATCGTTGCCCCGGCCCGCAGCAGATCGCGCCACGGGAAGCCGTAGCGGTGGCGCTGCGGCCCAACCAGCCGCCACCATGGATTATCCTGATCCATGCCGAAATCAACGTGCAGCGGTTGCACTGAGGCGATGGCGTTGAGAGCAGCAAAACGCGGCAGATCGACCGGATCAACGATCTCAGCATGCTCGACCCGATGGCGCGCGTCACGCCGGCCATTGGCCCGCCGCGCAGCGGCAAAAGCGTCGAGCGTTTGGCGCACACCGCCATCACCGATCGCATGCACGCAGACTTGCAGACCGGCGGCATCGGCGCGCGTGATCAGATCAACAAATTCAGCCGGATCGTAGTTAGCGACCCCGCACTCGCCGCTGCCGTCGGCGTATGGCGCCAACATCAGCGCCGTCTTCGCCTCGACCACGCCATCAACAAACAACTTGACCGCATCGGTTTGCAGGAAGGGATGCACATGCTGGCGGGCATCCGCTGCCCACTCCATTATCTGGGCCGGGTCGGCCCCCGGCGATAGCGAGAGCGGCAACCGGATGCGCATGGTCAATTCGCCTGCCATCGCTAAATCACGGTAGCGGGTGCGCTGCGCCTCATCGCCGTCCATATTATGCACGCCGGTCAAGCCCAACGCCGCCAACTCGCGCAGGGCGCGGCGCAGCAGGTTGCGCAGCTCAGCCTCGCTTGGCGGCGGCACGACACGCCGCACCAGATCCATGGCCGGCGCTTCGCGCAACTCGCCGCTGGCCAAACCATCTGCGCCGATCACGACCGCGCTAAATGGATTGCCAGTCTCGGCTCCGCCTAGGATGCCGGCAATTTGCAACGCCACCGTATTTGCCCATGCTGTATGCCCATCGAAAGCGGTCAGCAATACCGGCCGGTCGGTCACAACAGCATCAAGCAGTCGTCGGTCGGGCGCTTGGCCATCGGCAAACAGCCGGTAGCGCCAGCCACGCCCGATCAGCCACGGCAGATGGGGGTGAGTAGCGGCATAGGCGGCCAGTCGGGCTTGCAGATCGGCAATACTCTGGGCATCTTCCAGCCGCAACATGCCCAAGGCACGCGCGCCATTGTGCAAATGAAAGTGGCAGTCGGTCAAGCCGGGTAGCGCCAGCATCCCACTGCCATCGATGACCTGCGTATGAGCGCTTCGCAATGGCGGTGCATCGCGATCAGGCCCGATCCACACGATGCGCTCGCCGCCAATAGCAATCGCATATTGGCCGGCTTGGCCGGGCAAGGCAATATTTCGCAACAACAGATCGATGGACGGCATAGGCAATACGTTATTCGGGCACAGCGCCGCTATGCCCCTGCTAGCGAACAAAACTCAACAATATACTCAACGTCACCAAACTGGCGAACGACGACACCACCACCGTACTCACCACCAACTGCGGGCAGGTATCAAACTCGATTGCCAGAATCGTCGTGTTAACCGCCGTCGGCATACCGGCCATCATCACCCCCACCCCCAGCGCAATGCCGTCCATGCCAAGCAAGCGGGCCAGCCCAAAGGCTAACAGGGGCGACACAATTAGGCGGATCGAGGTGGCAAACGCGACCATTGCCGGTTGAACCAGCGGCGCGCCAGCGCCCAACTGCACGCCGAGAATGAGCAGCATCACCGGCAGCGCGGCTTCGCTGAGCAAAGCGACCCCCTCGAACAAGCTGCGAGCAATGCCGGTAGCATCAGCCGGATGAAACCCAATCCAACGCAAGGTTAAAGCGCCGGCCACCGCATAGATCTGTGGCATACGGATCAGACGATCAATCACCTGCCGCCATGCCCGTTGCCCCCCACCCGCCGCGCCGGCAGCCGCGACCCCGACCCCTAGTGTCTGCGCCATGATCGATTGCATGATAAAGTAGAACACACCCAGCGTAAAGCCGGCCTCGCCAAAGGCAAACCGCGAGGCCGGCAAGCCGTAATTCCCCGAATTCATAAACATGCTGGTCAGTAACAGCGCCGTCATCTCTTTGCCGCGCAATCCCAACACCAATCCGCATAGCCAGACCGTCAGCGCCATCAGCACCAGCACACCCACGGCGAAGAAGAGCATGCGCCCGGCATCCGGCCCGCTCAGATCGGCCCGCACCAGCGCGACAAAGATCAGGGCCGGGCTGAGACCGTAGATCATCAGCCGGTTGAGCGTCACGAGATCGAGCGGCAAGGCCCGGCGCAAGGCAAATCCTGCCGCCGCCACCACCGCGATCGGCAAGAGCACTTCAATCAGAACCGCAATCATTGCAACCTCGGTGATTAATACTTTACAAGTCAAGTATCATAGCATAGGTTAGTGGCCGGCGCGCTGCCGTTGCTCTGGCACAGCGTTGATAAAAGCTGTGGTCAGGCTAGGCAAGAATAGCGAGTGCTAGCGTTCGTCATGAATGGGCATACTCATACAGCGCGCATCATGATGGTATAGTTCTAATGGCACCGCTTGGCGCATACGGAGTAAAAAGATGAATTGCTGGCACTGTAACCGGCCTGCGCACGGGATGTGCATCTTCTGCGGGCGCGCGATTTGCCGCGATCACGCCCAAGAGATGCCGCACATTGTCGCGCTCTACGCTGACCGCAAAGGCAGCCACAAAGCTATCGTTACCGCTCGCGCGCTCTTTTGCGGGTCATGCGAACCACGCGAGGATCCCATTGAATTGCCTGAATTGCGGTGATGCTTCGGTAGCGCGGTGTAGCACAGAACAAAGCGACAACAACTGCGGCCAAACCTTTGCGCAATGTTATCGTGAAGATAAGTAAACCGTTATCCAAACGGGTAAAGCGCCGTGGTATAATGCGGGTGGGCCACGTCCGCCCGCATTGCTCCCCCTTATGTCGTGAGGTGAAAGTATGCCGATGTACGAATATGGCTGTTTGGACTGTGCGCGCCAGTTCGAACGGCTGCTGCCTATGAACGCGGCTGATCAGCATATTGTCTGCCCCTTTTGCCAGAGCACCCATGTTCAGCGCCGGTTGTCGCTCTTTGCCGCGCATAGCCGTGGCGAAACGCCGGCTTCGGTAGCGACGGCTGCTTCGAGTGGGGGCGGGTGCAGTTGCAGTAGCTGCGGTTGTGGCTCAAGGAGCTGAACTATGCGCGTGATGATTCTCACCGCCGGCCTTGGCACGCGCTTGCGTCCGCACACCTTTGTTCGCCCGAAGCCGCTGGTCAGCGTGGCCGGCAAAACAGTGCTCGCGCACATCATCGATTACCTTGCCCCGCTCCAGATCGATGAACTGATCTGCGTTGTTGGTTATCTCGGCAACCAGATCGAAGAGTTTATGCGGGCTAATTATTCATACCCGATGCGCTTTCTCGAACAGAAGGTCATGCGCGGGCAAGCTGATGCGATTGCATTGGCCCGTGAATTGACCGGCCCACTCTTAATCGTATTTGGCGATGGTTTGCTTGAGTTTGATATTGAGCGGCTCAACGAACATCCCGACTACGGCATCATCTACTGCAAAGAGGTTGATGATCCGCGCCGCTTCGGAGTGGTGGTGGTTGAGAAGGGCCGGATTGTGCGGTTGGTCGAGAAGCCGAGCGAGCCGATTTCGAATCTGGCAGTGGCCGGGTTTTACTATGTGCCGGAAGCTAGCCGGCTGATGTCGGCAATCGACTATATCATGGAGAATAATATCCAGACCAAGGGTGAATTCTATCTCGCCGATGCGCTGCAAGTGATGATCGATCGCGGCGAAGAGTTGCGCGCCGAGACGGTGCGGGTCTGGCGTGATTGCGGCACGGTCGAGTCGCTGCTCGACACCAATCGTTACTTGCTTGAGAATGGCCACAATCGCGCCGCTGAGTATCCCAACGCCGTGATCATTCCGCCAGTCAATATCGCGCCGACGGCGGTGATTGAGGAGGCGGTGATTGGGCCGTTTGTCTCGATCGCTGATGGCGCGGTGGTGCGACAAGCGATCGTGCGCGACTCGATTATCAATGCCGGCGCGCACATCCAGTCGGTGATTATCAGCCGCAGCTTAATTGGTGATCGAGCGCATGTCAGTGGGGTGAGTCAAGAGTTGAATGTTGGCGATATGTCAGATATTCGTTTCGGGTGAAACATTATGATTGCTTACAACTTCCATGCCGCAAGCAATGGCGCTCGCGGCGAGGCCAATGGGGGCCGCTGGGAGTTGGCCTTGCCCGCGCGTGGGCACACGCCAGCACTGGCCGGTGGGACGCAAGGTGAGAGGTTGAGCGCAGAGATCGAAACGATCCGGCGGCTGCAAGTTGGCGCTGATTCCAGCGAAGCTCGCCTGTTGACCGCTGTGTACGTTTCACTCAAGACATATCCGTGTGTGGTGCTCAGCGGGAAGGCTGGGGCCGGCAAAGCGGCACTCGTGCAACATCTGGCAGCGGCATTGGTTGGCCCCGCCCCCGGCCAGTTTATCAGAATCGGTTCGGCGCGCTGGACGGCGCAAAGTGGTCAGCGCGATTACTACCGCGATCTCCACACCCGTTTCGGC
>JANWYE010000085.1 GCA_025057175.1 Chloroflexus sp.
CGCCGCAGGTGCTGGAGGGCGGCATGCTGGCGTGGGAAGCGGCCAACCTGCTCGAAGCGATAGAGCAATTTTGAGACTGAAGTGCTGTTGATAAACTATGAGGATGCAGCAAATGATGTTTCTTTGTGGGGCAGCGATCGTCAGCCTACCGATCAACCGGCAACTCATTGGCCCATATCAAGCTCATGTTATTGCTTGACTAATTTTCTCGCCAGTTCGTTGGCGACCGGTTGAACACTTATAGCGCGCTTAAGCTGCGCCCCATCACCATGACACAGAGACATGCGATGCAACGGTTTTGGCAAAATCGCGGTATGATAACCTCATTCACAGCCGGTTATGAGTCACGACACTATGCTGGACTACCTACGCTCGGTCGCAACCCTCTTTGCTCAGCCTATCCGATTAGTGCGCACGTACCCGCTTGAAGCGCTGCGCGCCGATCTCTTTGCCGGCATCACGGTTGGTCTCGTCTTGCTGCCACAAGGACTAGCCTTCGCGATTTTGGCCGGTCTTCCGCCGATTGTTGGCCTCTACAGCGCGATGACCGCAACTATTGTCGGCGCATTGTGGGGGTCATCATCGCACCTCAACAGCGGCCCATCTACCACTGGCGCCATTCTCACTCTCTCGGTCTTATTGCCGGTTGCTGCAATTGGCAGCGACGAGTTTGTGCTTGCGGCCAGCATGATCGCCTTCATGGCCGGGATTATTCGATTGCTGATGGGTATTGCTCGATTGGGCATGCTGGTCACGTTTATCTCTGACGCAGTGGCAGTCGGGTTTACCGCCGGGTCGGGTCTCTTGATTCTGTTTAACCAAGTCGGGCCAATCGTGCGAATCACCATCCCTCCCGGCGCCGGCATTCCGGCAATTATTGCCGCAACCTTCGCGCAACTTTCTACCATTCACTGGCCATCATTGGCAGCCGGCGCCACTACCATTGCGCTCATCTATCTGATACCACGGTTCACACGCAAACTGCCGGCTGCCCTCTTAAGTATGACGATTGTTACCGCAGTGACGGCACTGCTAGGGGCTGAGCAGTATGGCATCCGGCTGATAGGCGACATACCGCCGGGCTTTCCGCCGCTCGCTAATCTACCAATCTTCGATGTAGGACTGATCGGTAAATTAGCCAATGGCGCGCTGGCGTTAGCCATCATTGGTTTGGTCGAAGCAATAGCGATCGGGCGCGCGATTGCCGGCTACACCGGACAGCGTATTGATAGCAATCAAGAGTTCGTCGGGCAGGGCTTGGCAAACATCGTCTCCGGCATCTTTTCCGGTATGCCCTGCTCTGGTTCATTCAACCGCTCGGCGCTGGCCTATCAGTCCGGCGGCAAGACCGCGCTGACGGCGGTGATTTCGGGTGTTACTGTCTTGCTTGGCACTGCTATCTTGAGTGACGTTCTATCTTTGATTCCCCGCCCAGCAATTGCCGGCACCTTAATGGTGGCCTCCTTAGGCATGATCGATTTTCGCGCAATGAGGCGGATTTGGCGCGGCTCACGCGGCGAGGCGGTCATTATGATCACCACGCTGGCGCTTACGCTTACCCTGCCGCTGCAATTCGCCATCTTGATCGGCGTGCTGATGTCGCTCGGCTACTACCTGCTGCGCACCGCCACCCCCCGCGTCGAAGCGGTCGTGCCCGACGCCGCCTTCCGCCATTGGGAGAGCGCCCACAACCGCCCGATGTGCCCACAGTTGCTCGTCGTCGATCTGCAAGGCGACCTCTACTTCGGCGCGGTCAGTCACATTGAAGAGCAGTTGCTCCGCCTGCTCGACCGCCAGCGCAGCGTCCGCTTCCTCCTCTTGCGTATGCACAGCGTCAACCAGTGCGATGTCAGCGGCATCCGCGCCCTTGAAACCATCCGCCGCGTCTTGCGCGTGCGCGGCGGCGACCTCTACTTCGTGCGCGTGCGGGCCAGCGTGATGTACCGCATGCAGATCAGCGGCTTCTACGAGCAGCTCGGCCCTGAACGCTTCCTCGATGAAGACAAAGCGATTGAGTTCCTCTTCCACCGCGCCCTCGACCCGGCCGTCTGCATCTACGAGTGCGACCGCCGCGTCTTCCGTGAGTGCCAAGAGCTGCCGAAACAGACCCTGCCGGACCATCTGGTGATCCCACTGCTAGATGGCAAGCCGCCGGCATCGATCAGCCCCCGCGCTTTGTGGGACGCGCTGCACACGGCGCAGCCGCCGGTGGTGATTGACGTGCGCGAACCGCGTGAATTCCAGCGCGGCCATATTCCGGGCGCGCGCAATCTGCCGCTCACACGCTTGCTGAGCGAACGCGACACGCTGCCAGCGGGACCAGTGGTGCTGGTCTGCCGCAGCGGGCGGCGCAGCCTGCGGGCCGCAGCGTTGCTGGCCGAGCGCACCCCGCCGCCGCAGGTGCTGGAGGGCGGCATGCTGGCGTGGGAAGCGGCCAACCTGCTCGAAGCGATAGAGCAATTTTGAGACGGCAGCGCCATCACAAGGTAAAGGTACTACGAAAAATGACATAGGAAGCGATCTATGGACATGTCACAATCACAACGGCTCGGCCCTAACACTGGCCTTGATCTTGTGCGGGCAACCGAAGCGGCAGCCATTGCCGCTGCCCGGCTGATGGGGCGCGGCGAAATTGAAGAGGCTGATCGGGCTGCCGCCGCAGCGATGGCAGCGGCGCTGGCCAATCTTGAACTTGATGGCCGGCTGGCGATGGGCGAAGAGGTGCGGGCGATGGCCAGCACGCCATTGCCCGGTGGCACGCGGGTTGGCACCGGCAATGGCCCGCCGGCGGATCTCATTGTTGATCCGGTTGATGGTCGCCGCCAATTGGCGCAAGGGCGGGCAGGAGCAGTATCATTTGCCGCCGTGACCAACCGCGGTGCGCTGTGGGCGCCGCACCCGGCGGCCTATATGGAAAAGATTGTTGTCGGCCCGGAGGTTGCGCCCTATCTGGTGCCAGAATGCCTCGACGCGCCAGCAGGATGGACACTCGCGCTCGTTGCGCGCGCTACCCGGCGGACCGTGCGCGATCTGGTCGTCTTTGTGCTCGATCGCCCGCGCCATACTCACCTAATCGAAGAGATTCGAGCAGCAGGCGCGCGGGTCATGCTAGCCGATGATGGCGACATTTATGGCGCGTTGCTTGCCGCTATGCCCGGCACCAGTGTTGATGTGCTTATGGGAATTGGCGGAGCGCCGGAGGGAGTGCTGGCCGCATGCGCCATCAAATCGCTTGGCGGCGCTATGTTGGCCCGGCTAGCGCCGCAAAGCGAAGCTGAGCGCGAGGCTATTACCCGCGCCGGTCTTGACACCAAACGGATCTTGACCTGCGATGATATTGTCAGCAGCAACCAAATCTTCTTTGTCGCCACCGGCATTACCGACAGCGTTTTGCTGCGCGGCGTGCGACTGGCCAACGATCGAGCTGAAACCAACTCGCTGATCTTGCGCTGCGAAACGCGCACCCGCCGCTTGATCTTCGCTGAGCATTTGTTGACGGGATAATCGGGGGCACACACCAGTTGCAGCGGGCGCAAGCATATCACCGCACTCAATTGGGCTATAATGTCATGGCGATCAACTCCGGCACGAAACCGATTTGCACGATCGTCGAAATTGTGCTATAATCCGGGGGTGAAATGAATATGACCCCGTAGCTCAGTGGATTAGAGCGTTTCCCTGCGGAGGAAAAGGTCGCGCGTTCGAGTCGCGCCGGGGTCGCCAGTTCACCCGCCGTTGCGGCGGGTTTTGTTTTGCCCCTGCTCCAGCCCTCCCCCGCCGAGGTTCAAGGGCAGACAGAACGCATGCGCGTAGATGCGGTGTATGGCCTTGAGAGGTGCTGGTTCATCCCTTCCCTCATCCCGCCTTGCGAGAGAGGGAAGGGCAGAGCCGAGCTTTACGACATCTCTCAGCGGTCAATGGTTTCCCGATCAGATGTTCTATCCGTTTCTAAACTCGCAAGGGGAGGGGCACTATTTTCCTCTCTCCGGGAAAGGGAAGGGGTGGTGGCCACGAACGCCGCCCCGCCTGCCATCACAAGATGTTATCCCTCCGGCAGCAACACCCCCTCAAGCGCCAACAAGGCCCGTTTGCGCTCGAGGCCCCAACGAAAACCGTGCAGTTTGCCATCGGCTCCCAGCGCGCGATGGCAAGGCACCACCACCGCCAGCGGATTGGTCGCGCAGGCCCGGCCCACCGCCCGCGCCGCAGTGACCGGCAACCCAAGATCGCGAGCCAGTTGGCCGTAGGTGCGCGTGCTTCCCCGCGGGATGGCGCGCAGCGCCTTCCAGACCTGCTGTTGAAATGGGGTGCCGATTAGATCGAGCGGCAACGGCGGCAGATCGGCCTCGTTGCGCAAATAGGCAGCGATCGCGGCGGCAGCCGCCGCCGGCGGCGCACCGTCACCGAGCGGCGCTGCCGGAAATTCGGCGCGCAGCTCGGCTAACAAGGTTGGATCGCTATCGCCAAGATAGACCGCGCAGAGACCGGTGGCAGTGGCAGCGACCAACACCCGGCCTAGCGGGCTATCGGCGAAGGCGACCGTGAGGGGTTTTTGATGTGTCATAACTTATGCTGGCGTCCCGCATGGACACAGCGGCGCTCTGCCCCTACGGAGCGCCGGATTGCAATTCTTCGGCCATATCAATCGCGCGTAACGATGCCGCCGCTTTGTTGCAACTCTCGTTGAACTCGTACTCGGGTGTGCTGTCAGCGACGACGCCGGCGGCGGCTTGGGCGTAGGCGACGCCATCCTTGACGATCAAGGTGCGCAAGGCAATGCAGGTGTCAAGGTCGCCGTTGAAGCCGAGGTGGCCGACTGCGCCGGCATAGACACCGCGCTGCTCGCCCTCGAGTTCGGCAATGATCTCCATCGAGCGGATCTTGGGCGCGCCCGTGACGGTGCCGGCGGGGAAACAAGCCCGCAGCGCATCGATTGGCTTGAGATCGGCGCGCAACCGGCCAGTGACCTCCGAGACAATATGCTGCACGTGGCTGTACTTCTCGATTGTCATAAAGACCGGCACTTGCACCGTGCCGGGTTCGCTGATCCGGCCCAGATCGTTGCGGCCCAGATCGACCAGCATCAGATGTTCGGCCCGCTCTTTTTCATCAGCCAACAACTCGGCGGCCAGCCGTTCATCCTCGGCAGCGTCACGCCCGCGCCAGCGGGTACCGGCGATGGGACGGGTTGTCACCTTGCCATCGCGCACCTGCACCAACATTTCGGGCGACGCGCCAACTAAATCGCCTTCGCCGGTGCGAATGTAAAACATATACGGCGAGGGGTTGATGGTGCGGAGAGCGCGGTAGATAGTGAAGCTATCGGCGCTAGTAGCCTTGCTGAACCGTTGCGAAATCTGTACCTGAAAGATGTCGCCGGCCATAATGTACTCTTTCGCCCGCAGCACCGCCGCCTTGAATTCGGCTTCGGTACGGTTTGAGACAGCCGGATTCGGCACGACGCGCGCCGGCGTGTTGTGCGGCTCGTAATTGCGCAGGCTAAAGCCGATCGTCGGCGGCAGCGGCTTTTGCAGCCGGGCGATCAGGGTTTCGATCCGGTGAACGGCCCGCTGATACTCGGCAGCCAGATCATCGACATCGAGATGGACGTGCGAGATGACGATGATCTTGTGGCGCACGTGGTCAAACGCGAGCAGGGTATCGACAAACATCCACCAGCTATCGGGCATATCGTAGGGGCGCACCGGCGGCACCGGCAGCCGCTCGAAGTAGCGGGCCGATTCGTAGTTGAGGTAGCCAACTGCGCCGCCGACAAAGATCGGCAGATTGGGCAGGCGGATCGGGCGATAGGCGCTGAGGTAGCTCTCAAGCACGATGAGCGGATCGCTGTACGCCAGTGTTTGCTTGTAGCCGCCGTGAGTCGCCTGCGCCACCCCATCGTGCATGCGCAGCACCATATACGGATCGCTGCCGATGAACGAATAGCGCCCAATATTCTGCCCTCCGGTAACGCTCTCAAGCAGAAAGCCGAGGCCATTCTGCGCGATCTTGAGATAGGCCGACACGGGTGTTTCAAGATCGGCCATGATCTCGCGGTAGATCGGGCAGAGATTGCCTTGCCGGCGCAATTCGTACATCTGATCAAGGGTTGGGTAATACATGCGGGTTCCTTGTTGTGTCTCGCATCTGTGGCGGCGCGCGGTCGCGCGCCGCTCTTATGGCCAATATTATTTCCGATCCCTCGGCAACACAAACCCCACCCGTTCGAGGATCAAGGTCATTTTTGGTTCGGCAACGGCGCGGGCTTGTTCGGCGCCAACGGCCAGAATGCGATCTAGCTCAGCCGCATCGTTCATCAACTGATAGTAACGCTCGCGGATGGGGCGCAGCGACTCGACCACGACTTCGGCCAACTCCTTCTTGAGCGCACCGTACCCCTTGCCGGCGAAATGTGCCTCGATCTCAGGCCGGCTCTTCCCGGTGAGCAACTCGTAGATTTGCAAGAGATTGTTCACACCGGCCCGTTCTGGATCGTCGCTAAAGCGAATCTCATTGTACGAGTCGGTTACGGCTCGTTTGATCGCCCAGCGAATCTCGTCAGGATCATCAACGATGCGGATGGCATGGCCGCGCGTGGTCTCTGACTTGCTCATCTTGACCGACGGATCGTTGAGGCCCATAATCCGGGCGCCGCTCTCGCGAATCACCGGCTTGGGAATGACGAAAGTCTCGCCGTAAAGATGGTTAAAGCGCTGGGCTAGATCGCGGGTCAGCTCGATATGCTGCTTCTGATCCTCGCCAACCGGCACCTCATCGGCGTCATAGAGCAGAATGTCGGCTGCCATCAGCACCGGATAGGTCAGCAAGCCGGTCATCACGCTCTCCTGCTTTTGGGCCTTGGTTTTGTATTGGGTCATGCGTTCGAGCCAACCCAGTGGCGTGACGCAACTAAAGACCCACGAACACTCGGCATGGGCGCGCACGTGGCTCTGCACAAAGAGGGTCGTCTGCTGCGGATCTATCCCGCAAGCGAGCAACAGCGCAGCGAGTTCGCGGGTCTGTTGGCGCAACGCCGCCGGGTCCTGCGGCACTGTAATCGCATGCAGGTCAACAATGCAGATAAAGTTGGTCTTCTGGCCCTGCCCGGCTACCCATTGCTGGATGGCGCCCAGATAGTTGCCAATGTGCAGATTGCCCGAAGGTTGAATACCGGAAAAGACACGTGGTTTGCGATCCATAGGCTACCTCTTGTCAATATGCATCATATCGGCTTTGGTTCTTATGCTGTTGGCCGCCGCAAGCGCGCAGGAAGAGAACAGCGCGATCCAATCGCTCACCTTACCAGTGCAGAAGAAGAGGCAACAGGTTGAGGGCATCCCGCCTAGGTGAAGTGAGTTCACGGCCAAGGATGTGGCGGGCACAGAGCTACGGCGCAACAACGCGGCGGCCAAAAATGCTATACTAGGCACATCATTGCCGCTCATCATCGTTTTAGGTAAACAATGAAGCGTTTGATCCTCTTGCTTGCTGTAATCGGGCTGCTGGGCAGCTTGAACGCACCGATAACGCCGGCGCTGGCCGAACCAACTGCGACATTCACTAGCCTCAATCCAGTTGTGCAACCGCTGACGCCGGCGCCGATTGCCGCGCGCATAGCCGGCTATGACGGCCCGGCTACCCTGCTCATCTTTGATAGCCGCGGTCGTTTTGCCGGCGCGTTTGCGCTGACCATCACCAACGGCGAGGGGTGGGTCGAAGTGACGCCACGCGGCGCGTTGGGCAACCATTGGGCCGCGCTCTTCACTGCTGATGGGCGGATGGTCGCTAACGGCACCATCTATCGCCTCGATGCCGAAACCACCTTGCGCACCGGCATCGCCGGCTACGACCGCCTGTATCCGGCAGTACGCCGGTTTATGGCCGCCGACCGGCTGAGCTACTTGCTCGACGGGCAGATGGTGGCCGGCTACCGCTCGCCCGACAGCCCGTTGCTCTGGCTGCGCGACCACTACTATCAGAATCGCGCCTTCCGCTATTTTGAGACCGATCTGCGCTCGTTGCCGGAAGCGTTCGCCCGCGCGCAAGCGCCCGATGGCAGCCTGCCCGACTTTCTGGCTCGACCGGAATGGGGCATTCCCGCTTTCCGCACTCCGGTCGAAGCCGACGTAGAATACCTCTTTGTGCAGTTGATCTACGAGACGTGGCAAGTCACCGGCGATACGGCGTGGATGCTGCGCATGCTGCCGGCAGCGCAACGCGCGATCGACTATACCATGCGCGACCCGCTGCGTTGGGAAGCGACGCTGGGCTTGGTCAAGCGCCCGTTCACCATCGACACGTGGGATTACGAATACGGCCCGGCGATGGTCAACCCGAACACCGGCGAACTGGGGCCGCGCCACTGGATCGACGATCAGACGAAGTGGGGCATCTTTCACGGCGACAACACCGGCTTGGCGGCGGCGCTCAACATGCTGGCGCTGATGGAAGAAGCGGCGGGGCAGGCTGATCTGGCGGCGGTGCGCCGGATCATTGCCGCCGACCTGATGGTGCGCCTCAATGCGCTGAGTTGGAATGGCCGCTTCTACACCCATCATGTCAAACTCATTCCCTATGACGTGCCCGGCGTCAATGAAGCCGAGCAATTAAGCCTCTCGAACGCGATCGCGCTCAATCGCGGCGTCCTGACCGAAGCGCAGGGGCGAGCGATTGTCGCTGAATACCTGCGCCGGTTGAACGACCCCAACCGGATCGCCTTTGCTGAATGGTACAGCATTGATCCACCCTTCCCGGCGGGTGCGTTCGGCATGAATGGCCGGTTGGGCGAACGGCCGGGAGAGTACGTCAACGGCGGCGTGATGCCGCTGGTTGGCGGCGAACTAGCCCGCGGCGCGTTTCGTTACGGTTATGAAGCTTACGGCTTCAACATCTTGCAACGCTACATTGACCTAATCGAGCGCACCGGCGCGACCTACCTTTGGTACTACCCAACCGGCGGCATCGCGCCGGCCCACGAATTCCTGCCCACTGACGGCTGGGGCGCGAGCGCGATGCTTGGCGCGTTGATTGAAGGCGCTGCCGGCATCGAAGACCAGCACATCACGTTCAACACCGTCACTATCTCACCGCGCTGGCCAGCCGATCCGGTTCACGCAATTCGCGATGTCTACGCCGTTGCCCGCTACGCCGCCAGTGACGGCTACGTCGCCTATCGCTGGCAATTCACACCGGCGACAGCCAACCAAGCGGGCCGGATTGAGCTAACTGCCACCGGCAGTGGCGACAGCTTCCGCCTGCGTCTATTGTTGCCAGCGGGGGCGACGCCGCAAACCGCGAGCCTGAATGGTGCGCCGGTTCCTGTGCAAATCGAGCAGGTTGGCGCCAGCCGTTACGCGGTCATCACCGCCGCCGGGCCAATCGTCACGGTAAGCGTAACGCTACGCCCCAACTGATGGCAACCCGGCCAATGCCATTGCCACCTCGGCGTCGGAATATTCGTAATCGCGCAACTTGCCGGCCTGATAATCCATGTAGGCCTGCAAGTCGAAATGGCCGTGGCCACACAAGTTAAACAGGATCACCTCGCTCTTGCCCTCCTCCTTACAGCGGAGCGCCTCACGGATCACGCCGGCGATCGCGTGGTTGGCTTCGGGCGCGGGCAAAATACCCTCGGTGCGGGCGAATTGCACGCCGGCAGCAAAGGTTTCGAGCTGCTGAATCGCAATCGCCTCGATCACCCCCAACTCAAGCAGATGGCTCACCAGTGGGGCCATGCCGTGGTAGCGCAGGCCGCCAGCGTGAATGCCGGGTGGCACAAACGTGCTGCCGAGGGTATGCATCTTGACCAGCGGCGTCAGGTGCGCAGTGTCACCGTAATCATACGCATACTTACCCTTGGTCAGCGATGGGCAGGCCGCCGGTTCGACCGCAACCACGCGCAGCGGTCGCTCGCCGCGCAACTTAGCCCCGATAAAGGGGAACGCGATACCGGCGAAGTTCGAGCCACCACCAGTACACCCCACCACCACATCAGGATAATCGCCGGCCATCTCCATTTGGATCAGCGCCTCTTGGCCGATAACTGTTTGGTGGAGCAACACGTGATTAAGCACACTACCGAGCGCGTAGCGGGTATCGTCGCGCTGGGCAGCCACCTCCACCGCCTCAGAAATCGCAATGCCAAGGCTGCCGGTACTATCGGGATGCGCGGCCAAAATCGCGCGGCCAGAAGCCGTTTCAGTGCTAGGGCTGGCAATCACACGAGCGCCGTAGGTCTCCATCAGCGCCCGGCGATAGGGCTTCTGTTCGTAGCTAATCTTGACCATAAAAACTTCGACTTCAAGGCCGAAGAGCGCGCCGGCGAAGGCCAGCGACGATCCCCACTGGCCAGCGCCAGTTTCGGTCACGAGCCGGCGCACGCCTTCGATCTTGTTGTAGTACGCTTGCGCCACCGCCGTGTTCGGCTTATGGCTGCCGGCCGGGCTAACGCCCTCGTACTTGTAATAAATGCGAGCCGGCGTATCGAGCGCGCGCTCAAGCCGGCGGGCGCGGAAGAGGGGCGTAGGCCGCCATTGCCGGTAGATTGCGCGCACCTCATCAGGAATTGGGATGGCGCGCTCGGTGCTGACCTCTTGCTTGATCAGCTCCATGGGGAAGAGCGGGGCCAAATCAGCGGGGCCGATTGGCTGGCCGGTGGCTGGATGCAACGGTGGCGGCGGCAACGACGGCAGATCAGCGGCAATGTTGTACCACGACTCCGGCAGGCGGTCTTCGCTAAGTAGATACTTGACAGTTTCCACAGAACCCTCCTCGCTGCAAGCAACCAATAAAAAAAACTCTCGACCAGTTTGGTCGAGAGACGGGAAAACCGCGGTGCCACTCTCGTTCGCCGCTGCTCGCGCAAGCGGCGCACTCTGCGGGTGCTGCCGGCTCAGCCGTTCCACACCCAGCGCCCTGATAACGGTGGCGTCTCCGGCAACGGCTACTGCGGGAGACAACCCCGGTTCGCCGCGCGACTCACAGGCCCATTCACAAGCGCCGAACTTGCCGGTCTCGCACCATCACCGGCTCGCTGGACTGTCGCCACGCTTGTTACTCTTCCTGATCAACGTCAGCTATTTGAATGTGGCCGCAGTATACCATTCCCGGCGACGGGTGTCAATTCGGCGCAGCGGCTGCTATAATGAACGCATCAGCTATTCACAGAAAGGGGACACCTATGTCAGCGACCGGCGGCGCGCCCGATGAACTGGTCTTTCCGGCCCAAATCAATAGAGAGTGGTTATTCGACCTCTACAATAATGCCTACTTCGATGTCGAATTGGATAGCGACGGCGATGTTTGTCTGCGGCAAGGGTTTCGCGTCTGGGCCTTCCCGATTCGCGAAGGCGAGCAGATCCGGTTTATGAGCCAGTTTCGCGCCAATCCAGCGCATGATGTAGCCGACCGGTTGTTGTACGTCAACCGGATCAACGATGAACTACACCTCGTGCGTGCCTACGTCGATCGGAGCGGCGACATCGGCTTTGATGGCTATCTAGTTGTGTCAGGCGGAGTCACGCGCCGCAATATCATCTTCGCGACCCGCGCCTTCATCGATCACGTGCGGGCCGCGCTGGCGAAAGACGAGACGGATGTGATCGCGTAAACCGGCTGGTCAGACCAGAACGAACCCGGCAGCCGCCTGTTTGCTGCCGGGTTTTGTGTTTCCTAAATGCGCGCTAAACTCAGCGAATGATGAAATGTCATTGTCGTCAAGCAGATCAAGCATCAAATCATAACCGCATGAATCAACAACGGCCACCTGTCGTAGGCGGCCGGAAAGAGGGGGATTGGGGGCGGTGTGCAGATTGGGAGATATTTTGTCGCGCGGCGACCACCGCAAATCGCTTCGCTTGACGGTAAGCACTATAGCAATTACAGATTAGCTCTAGATTAATCGAATATTAGATGCATGTTAACGTTCGGCCAAGTCTCTCGCATCACACATGTTATCCACAATTCCACCAGTTATCCACAATTTATTCCTAATCCGGTTAGGAGGTCGCTCAGCCGCACAGGTACATGTTGCTTGCAATCGCTGCGCGCAGGTTGTCTGTTTCATCCCTGCTCCTCGCGAGAGCGCGGGAGGAGGCAGGGAAATAGGGCATCATGATGCAGCAACTCTGCTCTCCATCCCGCAACGCATTCACGCGCGCAGGACTGCACCCTTAGCTCATCTTCCACGAGGTGGAAGAGTGGCACTGGGTTGCGATCGGAACGCACTAGCGGCGCCAAACCTGAGTTTCCGCACCGGGAGAGGTATCTTGAGCTAATCACCGGTCTCAAGTTTCAATATGCCGTCTCTCCTCACTATTCCACAGGTGTGAACAAGGGCCGTCGGAATGTAGACAAAGCCGCCTACCTAGCAAGGAAACAGCCCACTAGAACGTCTCCTACCACCATCGCACGCCCGCAAACCGTGACTGGCTTTTAAAAGCGGTGTATACTCAAACAGGAGGTCAAGCAACCATCACATTGGCTCGCATAGAGGAGAAGCGTGTGTCACAACGGATTGTGATTGTCGGCGCTGGGCCGGGCGGGTTGGCGACAGCTATCCGGCTAGCCGGGCGCGGGTATCAAGTTGAAATCTTTGAAGCAGTTGACCGGCCGGGCGGGCGGATGCGCGGCTTTTCGCTCGGTGACTATCATTTCGACACTGGACCGACCATCTTGCAGGTGCCACGGGTGTACGACGAGCTATTTCACAGTGCCGGGCTGCGCTTTAGCGATTATGTCACCCTCGTGCGGCTCGACCCAAATACGCGGATCCGGTTCTGGGATGGCGAATATCTCGATCTAACATCGAATACGGCTGCTTTTAAAGCGCAGCTAGCTCGCTTCGATCCAGCCTTGCCCGCCGAGTTCGAGCGCTGGTATATCGAGCACATTCGCAAGAATGTGGTCGGTTACGAACCATACCTTGGCACGCCGGTGCGAACGCCGCTCGGCTACCTCAAGCCGCGTGAAGTAGCGGCAGCGTTAGCCTTCCGGCCTTGGGAAAGCCTGTACGACCACTTCAAGCGCTTCTTCCGTGATGAGCGGGTAGTGTATGCGTTGTCGTATCAGGCGAAATACCTCGGCATGCACCCAACGGCCTGCTCGAGCGTCTTTAGCCTCGTCACCTTCCTCGAATTTGCCGAAGGCATCTGGCACCCGATTGGCGGCTTTAGGGCACTGGCGGCTGGGTTGGCCAGAGCTGCGACCGATCTAGGGGTGACAATCCATTACAACCGGCCGGTCAAGCAGGTGCTGGTCGAAGGCGGCAAAGCGACCGGTGTCGAACTCGCTGATGGCGAGCGGGTGCGCGCAGATGCAGTGGTGGTCAATGCCGATTTTGGCCACGCGCTGACCCACATTATCCCGCCGCATGCGCGTGGCACCTACACCGATCAGAAGCTCAACTCGATGGAGTTCTCGTGCTCAACCTTTATGCTCTATCTGGGGGTAAACCGGCGCTGGGATGATCTGCCGCACCATCAGCTCTACCTGTCAGCGAGCATTCGCCGCAACGATCCGCTCTGGGCCAAGAGCGCCGTCCTCGACGAAGAAGACCCATCGTTCTACGTTTGCAACCCGACGATTGTCGATCCGGCGAACGCCCCGCCCGGCCACAGCACACTGTTTGTGTTAGTGCCGGTGCCCAACTTGCGCTACCCGGTGGATTGGCCGGCCGTCGAGCAACGCTACCGCGACCTCATTATTCGCCAGATGGCCAAGCTTGGCTTTGCCGATGTCGAGCGCCACATCGTCGTTGAGCGGCGCTACACCGCCGAGACATGGCGCGACGAGCATCACACCTACCTTGGCGCAGTCTTTAACCTGATTCACAGTTGGAGCCAGCTCGGCCCGTTCCGGCCCCACATCCGGCACAATGGCGCGCGCAATTTGTACTGGATCGGCGGCGCAGTGCATCCGGGCAGCGGGCTGATGACGATTTTAGAAGCCGCCAAGAGCGCGGTGCATTTCATCAGTGAAGACCTGCCGCTGGCCCAGCCGGTGGCGGTAAGATGATGGTCGGCGGCGCGTGGCTGTGTGGTGGCCCACAGCCGCGCGCCTTCCTACCATTTCAATCACGCGCGCTGCCGTGGGCCAACGCGAATAATTCATCGACATCAAGCAACAAGGCCGGCTGCGGCAGATCACGCACCACACCGCACGAAATGCCATCGATGTGATCAAGCGGAGCGAGGCCATCCGGCCCGACCCGGTGCAAACTCATCACTTCATCAACCAGCAGCCCGATCTCCGGCGGCTGATCGACATCCGGCGCGGCAAGCAAAATGTGGCTGTCGAGCGCATAGCCGGGCGGTTCGCCGAGCAGCGAGCGACCGTCAATCACCGGCACGGTTGCGCCGTGGAGCGTAACCATACCACAGACAACCGGCG
>JANWYE010000086.1 GCA_025057175.1 Chloroflexus sp.
CCAACCAGCATACGCCCGATATTTGCCAATCTGCCCCTCGGCGCGAGCGGGATGGCTATCGCCGGACACACTGGCCGGATTCTCGGCTATTGGCCCGAACAAGGCACGCTGGTGATCTACGGTCGCGAAGGCGAGCAAGGCGTGTTGCTGTTGCGCGTGCCCACACCGCCGGTTGGGATCAACGCCGGTGATGCCGGATTGACAGCGCGGGTGACGATGCGCGATCACGTTCTCCGCATCGATTACTGGATCACTGCCGAGGGGCGCCGGATTGAGGTGGCATGGGAGGATCACGCGCTTTTGATCGAGCTGTTGCCGCAGGCACTGGCCGAACGCTATGGCAGCCAGCCCCTGCCATCGCCCAACCAACCGCGCCGCGTTATGCTGCCCACCCGCGCCTTCGCCGTTGTCGAAGCAACCGACGATACCGGCTGGCAGCCGATCGCATCCCCTGCCCCGCTCGAACAGCTTGGCTGCCCCTATGGCTACGGCTGGTACCGGGCCGAGCTTGAGCTAGATGCGCCGCTGAATGCCACCCTTGCCGCACCAGAACTCAACGATCGGGCGCTGGTGCTCATCAACGGTGAGTTTGCCGGTGTGCTGGGGGTCACGCCAACTGGCCCGCGCTATACGTGCGCGCTCGAATTGCCGGCCGGTCGCCACGATCTGCGCCTGCTGGTCGATAATCTGGGCCGGTTTAACTACGGCCTGAATCTGGGGGAACGGAAAGGTTTGCTTGCCCCACTCTATCTCGATGGCCACCAAACCGACATCTCGGCCGGTTGGTCGGCCTATTGGCAAGAGGTGCAATTCGCTGGCGAAGCGGTCGCCAACATCAAGCCGTGGGCAGCGCGGCCCGACGCTGAAAACGTTCACCTTGGCCGGTTTGCGTGGACCGGGCCGATGGTATGGCTGATCCGGCCCATTGAGGCGCAGGCGGGGCGACGTTACCGGGTGCATATTACCGGCGACCGCAATTCTGGCGCGTTCTTTGTCAACGGTGTCGCCATCGAGCGGTTCAGCCGCCACCGCAGCGGCGGGCTGATCGCCGCTGACATCACCGATCTCCTGCATCCGGGCATCAACACGCTGGCCTTGCAGATTCTCAACTACGCTGGCGCGCCGTGGCGAGCGACCCTGATCAGCTACAAGGCCAACCAGCCACTACCGGCGCGTTGGAGTTTCCGCGCCGGCGTGACCGTCAGCGACCAACCAGCCCCGCCCACTGGCCCCGCCTTTGTGCAGGCCGTTTTTGCCCGCACTGACTTGCCAGTTACCCTCCAGCGTCTCGCCCTGCGGCCCGGCATGCTCGACAAAGGCCAAATCTGGCTCAACGGCCAAAACTGCGGGCGCTTCTGGCAGATCGGGCCGCAGGAAGCGTATAAACTGCCGGTCTCGTGGTTAGCTGCGCACAATGAGCTGCTGCTCTTTGTCGAGCAAAGCCGCGGTGGGACGGTAGAGCTGGTCTATGAATGATTGGCGCCGATTCGGGTAGCGGCGTTGCTCTACTACGTCGCTACCCTACCAACGCTGCCTCGACCGTTGCCGGCACGCCGCAGATCAACTGCTCAGCGGCAGCAATCTGCTCGCTCTCACCAATCAGACCTACCAGATCGCCAACCTGAAACACCGTGCTCGATTTGGGGTTGGCAATCAACTGTTGATTGCGGATCAATGCAATCACCGAAGCGCCGGTGCGGGCGCGGATATTGGCTTCGGCCAGCGTCTGGCCAACAATCGCACTGTGTTCGCCGACCATCCGCCACGCAATCTCGATCCCACGCGCGGCGCGCACCATCTGATCGAGCGCCTGATGCTCGGCTGGGCTAGAGACCGTGAAGTCGTACTCATCGCGGCGCACCGCATCGGTGTAGCCTTGCACTTGCGTCGCCGGATAACCGAGGCAGAGCAAGGTGTGGCGCATGACCTCCAACCCGCCTTCCAATTCGGGGTGGATGACATCGCGCGCGCCGAGATTGATCAACCGGCCTACGCCCTTAGTCGTAGCGGCGCGGGCAATGATCGGCAAGTTTGGCGCAATCTTGCGCGCTGCCGCCACGACCAGCTCGGTGGCGGTTTCGTCGGGCAATGTCACCACCAATGCGCGCGCTCGATCAAGCCCGGCATGCATTAGCACATCTGAATTGGCGGCATCACCGAAGAGGGTTGGCACGCCATGGGCATTAAATTCGGCTGCGCGGCCTGAGTCGATCTCGATCACCAGCCGCGGTATTCCCAACTTTTCGAGCACCGTCACGATATGCTGCCCAACTCGGCCATAGCCAACCACCACCACGTGGCCTTCACGCGGCAAAGCTAACTCAGCCGGCGGCAAGGGATGGCTATCAAACCACTGCCAGAGCTTGGGAGTGTACCGCTGCATGAATTGTTCGATTGGCCTAATCGTACGGAACATGAAGGGATTAACCATAATTGACAACAACGAACCGGCCAGAATCAGCGAATACTGTTCTTGATCGAGGAGGCCAAGCGTCATGCCAGCCTTGCCGAGAATGAACGAAAACTCGCCAATCTGACTGCGTCCGGCAGCGACGATCAGCAAGGTGCGGCCATTAGCCGGCAAAAAGAAGCCGGAGAGTTGGGTGAAGAAGGCTTTACCGAACACGATCAGCGCCGTCAACGCCAGCACCTGCCCGGCATGCGCCCAGAGATAGAGCGGATTGACGATCATGCCGACCGAGACGAAAAAGATTACGGCAAAGGTCTCGCGGAAGGGCAAGACATCATCGCCAATCTGGTGGCTAAACTGCGACTCGCTCAGCACCACGCCGGCTAGAAACGCGCCCAACGCCAGCGAGACATCGAAAAAGGCGGCAGCGCCGAAGGCGGTGCCGAGCGCGATCGCCACCGCCGCCAGAATGAACAGTTCGCGCGATCGGGTGCCGGCGATAATGTCGAGCAATTTCGGCAAGAGCTTGCGCCCCAAGAACAGCATGACAGCCACAAACAACATTGCTTTGAGCAGCGAGAATCCGCCGGCGAGCAATGAGTGCTCGCTGTGACTGCCAAACACGATCGGGAGCAGCACTAACATCAGCACCGTCGCGATGTCTTCCACCACCAACCAGCCTACCGCAATGCGCCCGGCGCTGGTATTAAGCAGGCCGTTGTCCATCAAACCGCGCAATAATACGACCGTGCTCGAAATTGACAAGGCCATGCCAAGGAGCAAGCCTGAGAGTGGCGCCCATCCCCATAGCTGGCTCAACCCAAACCCTAAACCGGTCAACAATACCATTTGAACTATCGCGCCCGGTAACGCGACCTGCCGCACTGCCCACAGATCTCTCAACGAGAAGTGCAGGCCAACCCCAAACATCAAAAAGATCACGCCAATCTCGGCCAATTGACTCAGGTCTTCGACATCGCCGACGAAGCCCGGCGTAAACGGGCCGATCGCCATCCCCGCTACCAGATACCCCACAATCGTTGGCAGACCGATCCGCCGGGCCAGCACCCCGCCGGCGAACGCAACCACCAGTGCGATCGCTAAATTGGCAAGCAGTGAAATGTCGTGATGCATAGCTCAGCTCCGGTCAGCAAGAGCAACGGAAATACGCTTCAGCATGGGCTTGGTTTGGGGAAAAGACCTACGCGGCGTGGCGTAGATGAGATGTACTGTGTATGATAAAGAATGAATGAAGACCTGTCAAAAGTGAAGCGTAGCTGTGGTACACTACCAAAGCTGCCGGACAAACCCTATCACCTCGCCGTCGCTGTTGTGGGCAAACAACCATGCTCGCTATCGTCATCGTGTCGTGGAACGTAAAGGAGTTGCTGCGTCGCTGCCTGACCGCGGTGCAAGCCTCGCTGGCAGCAGGCAACCTTGCCGCCGAGATCATTGTGGTTGACAACGCAAGCCACGATGGCACGCCAGCCATGGTGCGCAGCGAGTTCCCTGACGTGCAATTGATTGAGGCCGGCGCCAATCTTGGCTTTACCGCCGGCAATAATCTGGCCTTGCGCCAATTGTTGCAGCGGCCTGATGGCGGCCCTGAGTTTGTGCTGTTGCTCAACCCCGACACTGAACCGGTCGCCGATGCGATTCCACGACTCGTCGCTTTCCTGCAAACCCACCCGGCTGCGATTGCGGTTGGCCCGCGCTTGATCTATAGCGACGGCAGCTTGCAATCGTCGCGCCGTCGCTTTCCTACCCTGCTGACGATGATCTGGGAAAGCACACCGTGGGAACGGCTGTGGCCGCGCAATCCGTGGGTGCGACGGTATCACTGCGCCGATCGAGATCATGATCGCGCCCAGCGGGTAGGCTGGCTGGTCGGCGCGGCGCTGCTCGTGCGCACAGCAGCTATCCGCCAAGCCGGCCTGCTTGATGAGCGTTTCTTTATGTATAGTGAAGAATTGGAATGGCAGTGGCGGTTGCAATGGCGCTCGCCTGCCGCGCTGCCCCCCAACAGCTCACGGCGCGAGAGCGTGGAAGTCGGTAGCCAGATTTGGTATCTGCCTGAGGCGGTCGTTATCCATCACGAAGGCAAGAGTAGCGAACAAATACCGGTTGGCCGCCATCGCTACTTTCAGCAGAGCCGCCTGTTGCTGGCCCGCATGTGGTACGGTTGGCAAGCGGCTGCTGTGTTGCGCCGGTTGATCTGGCTCGGCTACCAATACGAGCTGGTCATTGAAGCGTTGAAGCTGGCGTTGGGTCATAAACCAGCCTTGCGCCGGCAACGCATTATCACCTATCGGCAAGTGCTAGATGCGCTCGACAGGTTTGTGATCCGGTAAACGCGCCGTCCGCGCTGTTAAATGTTATCCGTATGTATCTGCACACCCTAACTGACGGCTGGCAGATTCGCCCGCTGGCCGAATTTACCCAAGGCATCTATCCGCGTAACGATCAGGGCTGGTTGCCGGCGGTCGTGCCCGCCCACTGGCAGCAATTGCCCGGACTTGAAACCCACAGCGGTAAAGTCGTGTATCGCTGTCGTTTTACGAACCCGCCTGCACCCAGCCCGCTTCCCGGCGAACGGCGCTGGCTGCGGATTAACGGCGCTTTCTATTACCGGCACACCTATCTCAACGGGGTCGATCTCGGCGCGCACGAGGGGTATTTCGAGCCTGCCGAGCACGATATTACTGCGCTCTTGAAGGCTGACAATACGCTGATCATCGAACTCGATTGCCCCGATGAGCACAACAAAATCGGCAAGCGCATGATCACCGGTGTCTTCTCGCACTGGGACTGCTTCGATCCGCAGGCCAATCCGGGTGGGATTTGGTTGCCGGTTGAGTTGCACCGTAGCGGGCCGGTGCGCTTGCATCAGGCGCGCCTGCGCACCGAGTATTGCGATGCGCGCCTTGCCCAGTTGCGCTTCGCCCTTGATCTCGACGCTGCGCAAGCGGCGACCATCCGCAGCGAGATTATCTTTGCCCCGTTGACTTTTCACGGCGAGACACAGATCTTCACGGCGCAGCGGCGCTTGCGCGGCGGCGCGCAGACGGTACAGGGGTTGGTGAAACTGCGCGAACCACGCCGCTGGTGGACGCACGACCTTGGCCGGCCCGATCTCTATCAAGTGACGGTGCGGATCTGGCTCGACGATATACTTAGCGATGAGCAGTCGTTCGCGTATGGTGTGCGCACCTTCGAGCTGCGCGATTGGATCCCGCATCTCAACGGCGAGCGATTTCTCGCCAAAGGCAATAACTATCCGCCCGGCGATATGCGCATTGCCACCATGAACCGCGAGCGGGCCGATCGCGATCTAGCATTGGCGCGCGCATGCCACATGAATATGCTGCGCGTCCACGCTCACATTGACCATCCCGCCTTCTACGACGCTGCCGACGCTGCCGGTATCCTGCTCTGGCAAGACTTTCCGCTCCAATGGCTCTACCGGCCTGAAGTACTGCCCGCCGCGCGCCATCAGGCGCGCGCGATGGTGCGGCTGCTCGGCAACCATCCCAGTATCGCGATCTGGTGCATGCACAACGAGGCGATCCATCTCGAAGATACGGCTGATGAGTCGTTGCCGGCCCGCCTGCGCACTTATCAGTCGGCGTTCATTTTTAGCTGGAACCGCGATGTGATGGATGTGCAGTTGAAGCAGATTGTCGAAGAAGAAGACCCGACCCGCCCGGCAATCCGTTCGTCTGGCGAGCCGGACGTGCCTTACCTGCGCACCGGCACCGATGCCCATGCCTATTTCGGCTGGTACCGCACCTACGGCACCTTAGCCGATGGCGAAGCGGTGCGAGCGCGTTTTCCCGGCAATTTGCGCTTCGTCACCGAATTCGGCGCGCAGAGTTTTCCCAATCTCGAAAGCAGCCGGCGCTTTATGCCTGACCCACTCGACGAAACCGCGATTGCTCGCCTTGTCGAACGCCATGGCTTACAAGCCGAGATCATGGCGGCGTGGTATCCATGGCGGCAAGCCAAGTCGCTCGCCGAAGTGGTTGAGATGTCGCAGGAGTATCAGGCCGAACTCAACCGCTTCTACATTGATCGCCTGCGCTTCCATAAGTATCGCCCGACCGGCGGGATTATTGCATTCCTCTTTGTTGATCCCTATCCGGCAGTGCTCTGGAGTGTGATCGACTATTGGCGCGTGCCGAAACGCTCGTATTATGCACTGCGCGATAGCTTCCGCCCACAGTATGTCTTCACCCTGATCGAACCGCGCGCGTTTACGATTGGCGAAGCGATTGAGCTGCCGATCTACGCCGTCAACGATGCCCGCCAACCCTTAGCCGGCGCGCAAGTGACGATCACCCTGCGCGATCCTGCCGATACCGAGCTGGCTTCCGTAGTTCGCTACCTCGACCTGCCTGCCGACTCGCTTGCCACCGAGATTGATCGCCTGCGCCTTACGCCTCTCCATGCTGGCCGATATACGATCGAGCTGCGCCTGAGCGGGGCCGGGCCTGAATTCACCAACCGCTACCATCTGACTGCGGTTGAACCGGCGCCAGCGCAGTGAACGATGTGGAGTTCCCTACGCTTTCGATGAGCACTGCCGCAGCGCGCAAGCGCCGGGCCATGCCCTGCGGAATGCAGGCCATAACCCCTACCCCAACCACTCCCCTTCGCCCCCCTAAGGGGGCAGCCTGTTCCCCCTCACCTCCAGCCCCTCTCCCACTCATGCGGGAGAGGGACGCGATGGGGTCTCGCGAAGCATGCAGCGCGCGCCAGCCCGCAGCCCCCTCTCCCTTTGGGGAAGAAGGGGGCCGGGGGAATGCGGGGCCGCCAAACACGCAATGCAGAATGCTTACTGATGGTACAATACAGCGGAGAGAACGGATTCGCCGATCGGCAAGGTTGCAAGAACGTATGCCCATCTCGTACCGCGAGCAGGCCCCATTGACGTGTCCGCATTGCGGCGTTGATTTTAGCGCTGAAATCTGGTTGATTATCGACGCCGAGGAAGAGCCGGAGGCGGCGGCGGCGCTGCGGCGTGAAGAAGTCAATATTGTTGCCTGCCCCCATTGCGGAGCGCGCGGCCCGGCCGGCGCGCCGTTGCTGTACCACGATGCCCGCGCGCGCCGGGTGTTGTTTGCGCCTGCTCCCGGCGCAGCCGACCACGAGATCCGCGAGCAAGCGCGCGAGTTGCATGCCTTGCTGGTCGGTTCAATCGAGGTCGAACAGCGACGGCCATATCTGGCCGATGTAGACATTGCCCAAGACATGAGCGGGTTGGCCCACCTCTTGCGCCGGATTGACGCGCGCCGGCGCGCGCCGGCTTCGCCGCCGCCATCCCCCTCACCACCTCCCACGCCGGTCGCTGAACCGCCACCATTGCTGGCTGCGGTCGAAGCCCTGCTGGCGGCCGATACGGCTACCGATCTTGAGCGCGTACTGGCCAAGCACCCCGAACTGCTCGAACCGGCGACAATCGCCACGCTTACCCAGTTGGCCGAGGTGGCCGCCGCGCAGGGCGAACCTGAAATCGCGCAGGGGTTGCGCAATGCCCGCGATTTGCTGGCCGGAATGAGTCGCCGCGCCGAACCGGAACGCCTAACCGCTATTCCGCCAGCGGCTATGCAAGAATTGCTCAGCGCCCATAGCGATGCCGAACTCGAGCAGGTGATTGCGCGCCATCCTGTGCTGCTGCGCCCCGAAATCGATGAATTGCTGGCAGCCGAGATCGAGACGGCGCTGGCTAGCGACGCCGAGCAGCTCGCGCAACTGCTGGAAGCGCGGCGCTCTATGCTGGCGGCATTCCGCACCGCACCGGCCCCCGCCGCCGATCTCGAAGCCGCTATCGAGGCCCTCTTGGTGGCCGATGACGAAGAGACGATTGCGCAAGTGATTGACCAGAACCCGATCTTGCTGAGCGCCACGGCTGAACAAGCATTGTGGGAGTTTGCTGCTGAAGCTCGCGCCGGCGGTGATGAAGAGTTAGCTCGCCACGCGATCGCCTGCCGCGAACTATTGCGCCGGGTGCGCGCCGGCTTAGAAGAAGACCGTTCGTAGTCAAACGGAAATGCGTATGCTGAAACGAACCCCCTTCTACAATGCGCACCTTGCGATGGGTGCGCGGATGGTCGAATTCGGCGGTTGGGAGATGCCGGTGCAGTATCGCGGCATTATCGATGAACACCATGCGGTGCGCAACCGGGCCGGCTTGTTTGACATCAGCCACATGGGTCGCTTTATGGTGCGCGGCCCCAACGCCGAAGCCTTCCTCCAATCCATGGTGACATGCGACGTTAGTGCCATCCCGCTTGGCCATGCCAGCTACGGCTTACTCTGCCGGCCCAATGGCGGCATTGTCGATGATGTCTTCATCTACCACCTGCCCGACGAGTTTTTGGTGGTGGTCAACGCTGCCAATCGCGCTAAAGATTGGGATTGGTTCCAGCAGCATACGGCCGGGTTTGAGGTGGAATTGGAAGATCGTTCCGACCGCTGGGCAATGCTGGCGCTACAGGGGCCGCACGCCGAGCACCTGCTCGCCACCGCAGAGGACTCAACCACGGCTGAGATTGGCGCGCTCCCGTTTCACGGGGTGGCTATGACGACTATCTTCGGCCAAAACGCGCTGATTGCCCGCACCGGCTACACCGGCGAAGATGGCTTCGAGATCTTTTTCGAGGCCGTGCATGCCGAGCGCTTTTGGTATGGTCTACTTGCCCTCGGCGGCAATGCGGTGCAGGCGTGTGGTCTCGGCGCACGCGATAGTCTGCGCTTCGAGGCGTGTCTCGCCCTCTATGGCCATGAAATTGACGAAACGATAAACCCTTACGAAGCTCGCCTCGGTTGGGTCGTTAAGCTCGACAAGGGCGATTTCATCGGGCGCGAGGCCTTGCAGGCGATTAAGCAGGCCGGCCTCACTCGTCGCCTTGTCGGGTTTGAGATGGTGGGCAAGGGGATTGCCCGCGGCGGCTATCCGGTGCAGCGTGTCACCGGCGAGCACGTTGGCTTTGTCACTAGCGGCATGCCCTCGCCAACCCTTGGCCGCCCGCTCGGTATGGCCTATGTGCCAACTGACCTGAGCAGCGAAGGCAGTGAATTCGATGTTATCATCCGCGAGCGGCCCGTTCGCGCGCGGGTCGTGAAGATGCCCTTCTACAAGCCGCGCTACAAGCGCTAGAGGAGTTCGACATGGCTTACAACACTCCATCCGATCTACGGTACAGCAAAACCCACGAGTGGGTGCGCCAAGAGGGTGATGAAGTGGTGATCGGGATTACCGACTACGCTCAGCACGCGCTTGGCGATGTGGTCTATGTAGAATTGCCCGCAGTCGGATCCACCATCACTGCCGGCGAAAGCTTCGGCGTGGTCGAATCGGTCAAAGCGAGTTCGGATCTCTATGCGCCGGTCAGCGGCGAAGTGGTTGCGGTCAATACTGCCTTGGAGAGCGATCAGTCGCCGATCAACAACGATCCTTACGGCGCTGGTTGGATGTTGCGGGTGCGGCCTACCGGCGAGAGTGAAGAATTGCTCGACGCCGAGGCGTATGCTGCGTTTGTCGCCGAGATTGATCATTAGTTGCTCGCTCTGCGAGCAGATCGATCCCGCTCTCACATAGCGGGGACTGGGGAGGAATGAGGACAACCTATCCTTAAAAATCTAGATGGAACCTGTTATGACCCACTACATTCCAATTACCGATGCCGACCGGCGCGAGATGCTCAAGGCAATCGGCGTTGAACAGATCGAAGACCTGTTCATTGACGTGCCAGAAAGCCATCGCTTCCCGCCGCTCAATCTGCCGCCGGCGCTGTCGGAGCCAGAGCTAATGGCTGAGCTGAACCGGTTGAGCGAGCTGAATGCGCATGCGCGCCGGTATAGCATCTTTTTGGGCGCCGGAGCGTACAACCACTTTGTGCCGGCAGCAGTTGACCAGATTTTGCGTCGCGGCGAGTTTTACACGGCCTATACGCCGTACCAACCTGAAATCAGCCAAGGCACGTTGCAGGCGATCTTTGAGTATCAGAGCCTCATTTGCGCCCTGACCGGCATGGAGATTGCTAACGCTTCGCACTACGATGGCGCGACTGCGCTGGCCGAGTCGGCGATTATGGCGCTTAATGTTGTGCGCAACCGGCGCAAGATTGTGGTGGCGCGCGGCGTTAACCCGCAGTATCGAGCAGTGCTGCGCACCTATCTGCAAGGACTTGATGTCGAGATCGTGGGTGATGAGACGCCGGGCGCTTCGATTGCCGATGCGCTGGCCCACGTTGATGAGCAGACGGCGCTGTTGATTGTGCAGAACCCCGATTTTCTTGGCCGGTTGCACGATCTGCGCGGGCTGGGCGCGCAGGTGCAAGCGCGCGGCGCGTTACTCGCCATCCATTTCGACCCGATCGCGCTCGGTCTGTTCCAGACCCCTGCCGAAGCCGGCGCCGATATTGCTACCGGCGAGGGGCAGCCGCTCGGTCTGGGCTTGGCTTTCGGCGGCCCCTACCTCGGCATCTTTACCACCCGCCAAAAGTATGTGCATAAGATTGCCGGCCGGATTGTCGGCGTCACTAAAGATGTCGATGGTCGCATGGCCTATGTGCTGACCCTGCGTGCCCGCGAGCAGGATATTCGCCGCGAGCGGGCGACCAGCAACATCTGCACGAATCAGGGCTTGATGGCGCTGGCGTCAGCAGTCTATATGTCACTCATGGGCAAACGCGGCATGCGCATGGTAGCCGAAATCACTTATCAACGCGCTCATTATGCTGCCAAGCGGATCGCCAGTCTGCCCGGCTACCGTGTGCTTGCCGACCAACCCTTCTTCCGCGAGTTCGTGGTGCAGTGCCCGCGTCCGGTGGCCGAGATCAACGCTGCCTTGCGCGCGCAAGGCATCATCGGCGGCTACGACCTCAGCGCCGACGAACCGCAACTCGGCAACGCGATGCTCATCGCCGTCACCGAGATGAATTCGCCGGCGGAAATCGATCGGTTGGTCGCAGCATTGGCAGAGGTTTGACGATTGTCTGAATCGTCTGTGGGAACGCGGGCCGCCGGCCCGCCGGTCAAGCGGCAAGGCGTCAATCCGATGCTTGAAACTGTCTCCAACAACCAGATCGAACGCATTGTCACCCGCATGCTGCCGGGAGCGCGGGTGCGCGATGCTGCGCCACTCGGCGCGCGCAGTCTGCTGGTTACGCTGAGCGACCGGCAGATCGTGCTGCGCTTGCCAGCAGGGTTCGATCGCTGGGCCGGTGAGGCGTTGCGCGCCGAGGAGCTAGCGCTGCGCGCGCTGCAAGCCGAGATCGATTTGCCGCTGCCAAGTGTGGTGGGGGCCGCCGAGGCCAGCGGCGACGACCCGCCGGCGCTGGCGCTGAGCTACCTCGCTGGCACGCCGCTGCCCGAAGTTATCGCTGCCATTGATGAAGAGTCTCGCTTTGCGATTGGGCAAGCGCTGGCGCATGTGATGGCGCGTGTGCATAGCTATCTAGCTCCGCACTATGGCCAATTGCGCGCTGAAGCGTTGCCGGCTCCTGCCGCGCAACCGGCGATGCCCGGCGCTGATGTGGCGTATCTGCGTGAGCGGGTCGCAACTACGGCAGCAGAAGCTGTAGCGCGCGGCCAGCTTAATCCCGAACAGAGCGACTGGCTGCAACGCCGTCTCGCCGATTGGGTAACGACCACCGGCCGCCCTGCTTGCCTTGTGCATGGCGACCTTCACCCCCGCCGGATCATTGTGCGCCGGCGCGAACGCGACTGGCGGCTAGTTGGTGTCGTTGGTTGGGGCTTTGCCCAGACGTGGCGGCCGGCGTGGGATCACGCTGCGTTGTACCTCAATTTCGCCGAACCTGACTATTTTGGCCTGCGCGTCGGCTATGGCGCTGCCTACGACGAAACGACCGATCGCCGCTACGATCAGGTGCGCGAGTTTGCGCTGCTGCCCTACCGGCTTGCGCTCTTGCTCGAGCGCGAACAGGCCGATCTCGCGCTTGCGATTGCCGACCAGCTCGGTAACGTTCACGCGCCGCCAGTAATTGCCACCCCTGATGAACCGATGAATGGAGTGCATCGCGATGAATAACGAAGAACCGCCTATCTTTACCTATTCGCAACCGGGCAAGATTGGCGTTAACTTGCCGGCAGCCGGCGTCGAAACTACGCCGCTGCCCACCGAATTGTTACGTCAAGATGATCTAGCCGGCTTCCCCGAATTGACCGAGCCGGAGGTAATACGCCACTTCACTCGGATCAGCCAGCGCAACTACTCGATAGACACCGGCTTCTACCCGCTGGGATCGTGTACGATGAAGTACAATCCTAAGCTGCACGAAGAGGCTGCTCGTCTGCCCGGCTTTGCCGCTGCCCACCCATTGCAAGATGAAGAGCTAAGCCAAGGTGCATTGCAACTGATGTATGAGTTGCAGACCTACCTCGGCGAGATTAGCGGCTTTGATGCCGTGAGCCTGCAACCTGCCGCCGGCGCGCAAGGCGAATTGACCGGCATCCTCGTTTTCCGCGCCTACCACCTTGATCGCGGCGATACCCAGCGCACTGAGGTGCTGGTGCCCGACTCGGCCCACGGCACTAATCCGGCGACTGCCGCCATGGTTGGCTTGAAGGTGATCGAGCTGAAGAGCGATGCTCGCGGCAATGTCGATCTCGCCGACCTCAAGGCAAAACTCTCGCCGCGCACCGCCGGCATGATGCTCACCAATCCCAACACGCTGGGCTTGTTTGAAGAGCACATCGTCGAGATCTGCCGGCTCGTGCATGAAGCCGGCGGCCTGATGTATGGCGACGGCGCCAACTTCAACGCCATTCTCGGCATCGCCAAGCCGGGTGAATTAGGCTTTGACTTCATGCATTACAACCTGCACAAAACCTTTACCACCCCCCACGGCGGCGGCGGTCCCGGTTCAGGCGCAGTGGGTTGCACGGCAGCGCTCGCCCCGTACCTGCCCGGCCCGCGCGTGCGCCGGCGCGACGATGGCCGCTACGAGTTCTTTACGCCGGAAAAGAGCATTGGCCGCATGAAGGCGTTCCACGGCAACTTCGGCATGTTAGTGCGAGCGTGGACCTACATTCGCTCGATGGGAGCGACAGGACTGCGCGCAGTGAGCGAAACTGCCGTGCTCAATGCCAACTACGTGCGTGTCATGCTCAAAGATATCTACCCACAGGCGATTGACCGCATCTGCATGCACGAAGTGGTGTTGCGCGGCCAGATTGCCGGCGCCCCCAAAGATGTGCGTACACTCGATATTGCCAAGCGGCTGATCGATTATGGCTTCCATCCACCAACGATCTACTTCCCGCTGATCGTACCAGAAGCGCTGATGATTGAGCCAACCGAAACCGAGAGCAAGCAGACGCTCGATCACTTTATCGCCACCATGCGCCGGATCGCTGCCGAAGCGGTCGAGACGCCGGAGGTGTTGCACGCCGCACCCACCAAAGCGCCGGTGCGCCGGCTTGACGAAGTGCGCGCCGCTCGCCAGCCGATTTTGCGCTACGACGCAGCAGCGATTGCCCGCTTGCAGAGCGAGTAACCGCTGCGGTCAGCCAAGTCTAACCAAGACCCAAGGAGCCACATTTGGTTCCTTGGGTCTTGACAATTGAGGCCAATCCACCCAAATATTGTGCTCAACCCTTTCTACTGGCGAGAGGGTGGACTAAGCGAGAGGTATGGTTTTGACCCCAAACTATACCTCTCGCCAAGACGAGCACGGCGCTGTATAATATCAGCAGAGCATATCGTGCAGGTTGCAGCATTCCCCGTCATTTTGCTATTTTGGCGGGTCACATATTTACAGGGAAAGGGCTATGAGTCTCTACCGCAGCCGCCACGTTGCGGCCCGTTTTGCGCCGGCCCTCTTTCGCATCT
>JANWYE010000087.1 GCA_025057175.1 Chloroflexus sp.
ATGTACGGGCAACCCTTGGTCGCATCCTCTGGCTGACCTTGCCGGCAACAGCCGGCCTGATCACCTTGGGGCCAGCGCTCGCGCGCGTCTTGTTTGAGCGAGGCGCGTTTGACAGTCTCTCGCTCAGCTACACTGCCGGCGCGTTAACCGGCTACGCCTTCGCCCTACCCGCCTTCGCCGCCTCAGAGATCATGATCCGCACCTTTTACGCCATGCAGCGCACATGGCCGCCAGTGCTGATCGGAATCGGGCAGGTGAGCGTCAACATCGGGCTAGGAACGGCGCTCTTGATGGCAGGAGCCGATGTGAGCGGGCTGGCGATTGCGTTCAGTATTGCCAACTCGCTCGAGGCGTTGGCGTTGGCAATCGTGTTAGGGCGAGCGTTACCGGGCCTCTGGCAAGCGCCGTGGCTCTGGCGACGCTTGCTGATGTGCCTTGGCGCCAGCTTTGCCATCGGCATGCTATGGTGGTATGCGCGCGCGCTGATCCCCGGCGGCACGCCAGCCGCCAACTACCGATGGCCGGATGATCTGGCAGGGCTGCTGATCGGATTAGCGGCGGCAGGCGGAATTGGGGTAGCCATCTATATCGCACTGACCATCTTGCCTATCCAGCGCAGATCGGGCCAAGCAGACTGACGGTGGCTCTAGATCATCATCGTGCTGTGAGGTACGGCAGGGGTAACTATCGCGTGCCAATAGCGAGCAGCCTGCCAGCGGCGCTGCCATTGCCATTCACTTGGTCAGGCACGCGGTGCCGGCAGGGCTAGATATGAAGCAGGCGTCCCGCTGCTTCCCCTCCTCCCTTAGGGGGCGAAGGGGAAGCGGCTGCCAACAGCCAACCAGCACAAGAACCCCGGCTTGCGAGTTCGGCTCCCCTCGCCGCCTTCCGTGATAGCGGGCCACAAGCAGTTGTGGAGTGCGGCAGCATAACTGCCGCACTCCATATCATACGCCACCTTGCTGTGACCCTTAGGTTATGACTCTTGGGCCACTAAATTCGCAACTATCGCCCCTGACGCAATTACGCCGGGCAGACCGGCGCCGGGATGGGTGCCGGCTCCAACGAGATACAGATTATCAATATCCTCCGAGCGATTGTGGGGGCGGAACCATGCCGACTGAGTGAGGATCGGCTGAATAGAGAAGCCGGCGCCGAGATAACTATTGAGCGCATCGCGATAGTAGCGCGGATCAACCATGTGCTCAACTACGATATGGCGGCGCAGATCGGGCATATAGTGCTCTTCGAGGAAGGAGAGGATCGCCTCGCGCAAGCGCGGCCCGGCAGTCGCCCAATCGATCGGGGCAGCCAGATTGGGCACCGGCGTCAGCACATACAGCGCCTCATGGCCGGGAGGCGCCAGTGTAGGATCATTGTGAGACGGGCGATGCACATAGAGCGAGAAATCATCGGCCAACCGCTTGCGATTGAAAATATCATCGAGCAAGCCTTTATAGCGCTCGCTGAAGATAATATTGTGCTGCACCAAACGGCCATCATCGTAACGACGGTTAATGCCAAGATAGATGACCGCCAGCGACATACTGTAGCGCAACCGGCGCAAGCGGCGATCGGTCTGCACCTTGCGATAGCGCGGCGAAATCAGGCGCATGTAGGTTTGGGGCACATCGGCATTCGAGACGACAATATCGGCCGGGAAGAGGCGGCCATCTTGGGTGCGCACTGCGCGCGCGCGGCGGCCATCAATCACAATCTCAACCGCTTTCGCATTCAACTCAAGCTTGCCGCCAAGCTCGGTAAAGAGTTTCACCATGGCGGTGACGATAGCGCCAGTGCCGCCGCGGGCATGGTAGACCCCCCATCTCCGTTCGAGGTAATGCACCATCGCGTAAATCGAGGTGGAATCGAACGGATTCCCGCCGATAAAGAGCGGATGGAACGAGAAACAGCGACGGAGGAAATCATCTTGGAAAAACTGGGAAACAAACCGATAGACGCTCTGATGCGATTTGAGACGAATGAGATCAGGGGCCACGCGCAGCATATCGCCAACATGGAGAAATGGCTTATCAATCAGGCTAAACCCCTTCTCGAAGATCGGGCGGGTGCTAGCGATAAAACGCTGGTAGCCTTCGACATCCGCCGGATTCCATTGGCGGATCTGATCGAGCAACGCCTGCTCATCATCGCCATACTCAAGATAGCGGCCCTCGTGATTAAAGAGCCGGTAATAGGGCCGGCATGGCTCAAGGGTAAAGTAATCTTCACGCCGTTTACCGGCTAACTGCCATAGCTCATCGAACATAAACGGCGCGGTAATCACCGTGGGGCCGCTATCAAAAGTATAGCCTTTGGTCTGATAAACATAGGCGCGGCCACCGGGCCGATCGCGCTGCTCAAGGATCGTTACAGCATGTCCTTGCGCGGCCAAACGGATCGCGGCGCTAAGGCCGCCGAACCCACTGCCAATAACCACAATCTGCTTTTGCGCCATACGACAAGCACCTTTACCAGCAAACACGGCGCGCCGGAACGCCGCCGAAAACCGGCCATGCCGATTGTAGCGAGGAAGCGCCACGCATGCAGAGAGAGTTTGTCGGCGCAGCGTGAAGAGACGATAACCAGACAGGTGAGAGGCGCGCTCCACATACCAACAATTCCATGCAGCAACCCAACCCCACCAGCAGGGAATTATTTGTATATCGTGTACTCATTCACTGTGAATAGAACAATGAAAAGTTGCAAGACCGCAACTGCTTGTTATAACCGCTTTACTCCGCTACAACCGATCGCTAGGTATACTCGGCTTGCAAGCGATTGTAGCTAGACGGATCGCACCATGCGACTTGGGATAGCACTCGGTTCAGCCACAACCCAGCAAGGAAGCCACGCCGCAACGACCCACCGCGTGATGCGTTGGGGAATAGGGCTAGGCATCATCTTGCTATGCGGACTATTAGCAACATTCTTGTGGTTCGTGATTGCCCGCCCGGTGAAAGTCCTGCCGCGCGGCGAGCAATTTCCACCCTTTGCGCTGACCGATCAGCGGGGCAGCCGACTGCTCGACAGCGACCTGCGCGGACGCATGGTATTTGTCAGCCTGATGCATAGCCGGTGCGGCGAAGAATGCGCCGAGCAGACGAAGCGCCTGCTCGAACTCCGGCAGGAACTCCAACGCAGCGGACGGCTCGGTAGTGAAGTGCTATTCCTAACCATCACCCTCGATCCAGCGCATGACACACCGGCCGATCTCTCGGCATTAGCCGGCCAACTTGGAGTTGACCCACAAAGCTGGCGGTTTGTGACCGGCGATCCACGCGAGATCAAGATGCTTGTGGGTGGCGGGCTAGGGGTCTACTACACCGAACCCGACGCCAACGGCAAACTCTACGCCGAACGGCGCACATTTTTGATCGATCCCAGCGGGATGATCCGCACCTCGTATCCAGCCGAAGGGCCGCCGCTAGCCATCGCGTTGCGTGACATCGATCTGCTTACACGCGAGATGGGCAGCCAAGGGGCCATGCGGCTGGTGTACGAAGCGTCTCATCTATTTGTGTGTTATCCGGAATAACCTGAGGAGGAAAGGATGTCAAGCTACCGCCGCCCAACTGACGATGAACACGATGACGATCACGAGCCACCGCGCGGCGCGCTCATGATCACGCTAGGGTTCTTGCTGGCGATGAGCATCTTGTGGATGCAGGTCTACCTAACCCTATTGAACAACGGAGGGATACCGGCGTCATGAAAGACAAAAAGTTTATCAGTTATCTCTTCGAGGTGGCATGGATCCTGCCCAGCGTCGCAATTCCGGTCTCGATGCTAGTGGCAATCTTGATCACCGCCTTCGCGGTTGGCGTGCGGGTCCCGACCACCGCCGGGCGAGTCAGCGTGAGCGCAGTGGCTGCCGGCGCTGACTCCACCTTCAGCCAAACCGGCCTGCGTGAGATAGCGCCCGGACGTTACGAAGCGATCATCACGGCGCAGACCTTTATGTTCACACCGAGCAAGATCGAAATACCGGCCGGCTCAAAGGTCACGTTCATCTTGACCAGCAAAGACGTCATTCACGGCTTCAGAATTGAAGGTGCGCCAATCAACGTCATGGTCATTCCCGGCCAAGTATCGCGCGTCACCGCCACCTTTGACAAGCCGGGCGAGTACCTTTTCGTCTGCCACGAATACTGTGGAGCGGGCCATCACGTTATGCATGGCACGATTATTGTCAACTAAATATCAAAGCGTACCCAAGAGGGCCAAGTCTGACTTGTAAGGAGAGAAGTGCATGGCCAGTATCGCAGCACGTGCCCGACCGGCGGTGATCAGCACTGATCTCAGTGTTGAACGCAAGCTCGCCGGGATCAATATCTTTATCGCCTTTGCCGCGCTCGCCGTTGGCGGCTTGATGGGTGTGCTTCAGATCTTGCGCTACAACGGGCTAGATCTCTACACCCCATCAAAACCGCTCCTCCCCGGTGGTTACTATCAAGGACTTACCATTCATGGCGTTTTGAATGTATTGGTCTTTACGACCTTCTATATCATCGGCTTTTTGACTTACATCTTCACCAAGAGCTTGAATCGGCCAATGGCAAGCAGCCGGCTGGCATGGGCCACACTGTGGGTGATGGTCACAGGTTTGGTGTTAGCAGCCATTCCCCTGTTAACCAATAACGCCACGGTGATGTTCACCTTCTACCCGCCGCTGAAGGCCGACACCCTCTTCTACCTTGGCCTGACGTTGGTGGTCGCCGGCACATGGCTCTTGCTGGTGAATATGATCCTCACCCGCAACGCATGGCTCGCTGACAACCCCGGCCAGCGTACCCCGCTGCCAGCATTTATGGCCATTGTGACCATGCTCATGTGGACGATTTCGACCATCGGCGTGGCCAGCGAGATGATCTTCTTGGTCATTCCATGGTCGTTGGGGCTAGTCGGTGGCACCGACCCAGTGCTAGCGCGCACCCTGTTCTGGTTCACCGGCCACCCGATCGTCTACTTCTGGCTGTTACCAGTCTACATTTCGTGGTACACACTGGTGCCGGAACAGGCCGGCGGCAAGCTGTTTAGCGACCCAATGGCGCGGGTATCGTTCATTCTCTTCCTCATTTTATCGCTGCCGATCGGCATGCACCACCAAGTGACCGATCCGGGCATTTCCGAGATGTGGAAGCTCGTGCATGCCATTTTCACCTTTGGCGTCTTCTTCCCCAGCCTGCTCACCTTCTTCAACGTGGTAGCGTCGCTAGAATATGCCGGAAGGCGCAACGGCGGCGAGGGGTGGCTGGCGTGGATCTTCAATCTGCCATGGGGCAAGCCCGAAATCTCGGCCCAAATTGCGGCCATGATGTTGTTTGCCTTCGGCGGCATCAGCGGGCTGGTCAACGCCTCATACAACGTCAACCTTGTCGTGCATAACACCTCGTGGATTTCGGGCCACTTCCACCTGACGGTCGGCACCGCCGTGGCACTGAGCTTTATGGGCATTACGTACTGGCTAGTGCCTCACCTGACCGGGCGGAAACTGTGGAGCCGCGGGCTAGCGGTGGCGCAGCCGTGGCTGTGGTTCGTAGGCATGGGTCTCTTCTCGCACTTTATGCACGAGCTTGGATTACGCGGCATGCCGCGCCGCACTGACATCGGCGGCGCGCCATACCTGCAAGATGAATGGCGCTTCTTCTTGTTCTTTGCCATGATCGGCGGCTTGATCATGTTTGTCAGTGCGATCTTCTACTACCTCAACATGATCATGACCTTGACTCGTGGCGAGAAGCTGGCCGAAGTGCCTGATTTCACCTTCGCCAAAGCGCTTTCCGGCCCCGAAGACGCGCCCAAGATCCTTGACCGGTTGACGGTGTGGGTGGTTGTCGCTGCCATCATCTTGATCATCAACTATGTGCCCACTATTCTCGACCTCCTGAGCACGGCAACGTTTGACGTACCCGGCAGAAGGGTCTGGTAGCAGCACAACGAACATCAGCAGGCAATATATCGTCGAGCACGCCGCGCAGCCGCGCGGCGCGCTCGATTCCTTGACAGTGACCGGTTCCCTGTGGTACTATCCCTCATATCCGCACCGTGAAAAGTCAACATAACAACGCACCGGCCATGCCCATCATAACGTCAGGGCACCATCATAGAGGATTCGTATGGCCCCATTGCTCGAAGTTCGCGACTTGCGCACCTACTTTCACACGCAGGACGGCATCGTCAAAGCAGTTGACGGTGTTTCTTTTTATGTCAATCGAGGCGAAACCCTCGGCATTGTCGGCGAGTCGGGCTGTGGCAAATCCGTCACCTCCCTCTCGATTATGCGACTCATTCCCACCCCGCCGGGCAAGATTGTCGGCGGCCAAATTTTGTTTGATGGCGAGGATCTGTTGCAGGCTAGCGAAGAGGAGATGCGCAACATTCGCGGCAACCGAATCGCGATGATTTTTCAAGATCCGATGACCTCGCTGAACCCGGTGTTGACCATTGGCCGACAGATCACTGAATCGCTCGAATTGCACCTCAAGCTAACCAAGAAAGAAGCGCGCGACCGGGCAATCGAACTGCTCGATATGGTCGGTATTCCCTCGGCCAGCAAGCGGCTTGATAATTACCCGCACCAGTTTTCGGGCGGGATGCGCCAGCGTGTGATGATTGCTATGGCCTTGTCGTGCAACCCCGAATTGTTAATCGCCGACGAGCCAACCACTGCGCTAGACGTGACGATTCAGGCCCAAATCCTCGAACTGATCAACCGGTTGCGCGAAGAGTTGGGCACGGCGGTGATTTTGATTACACACGATTTGGGCGTTGTAGCTGGTATGACTGACCGAGTGACGGTCATGTACGCCGGCAAGGTGGTGGAGGAAGGCCCTACGGCCGAGATCTTCGCCAATCCGCGGATGCCATACACTATTGGGCTGCTGCGTTCGATCCCGCGGCTCGACGAAGAGCGCGGCCGGCGATTGACGCCGATCCGTGGTCTGCCGCCAAATCTGATTGATCTACCCCCGATCTGCCCGTTCAGCCCGCGCTGCGACTATGCGCAGGAAGAATGTCTGGCCAGCGCACCAGCGCTGCGCAGCGTTGGCAACGACCACCGCGCGGCATGCCATTTTGATATTACCATCGAGACACCTATTCCGCAGCAGGTCACCAGCGATATTGCGGCTTGAAGAGGCGAGACATGGCTACATTGGCACAACCAGCAAGTGAACATCTCATAGAAGTCAAAGATTTGCGCATGCATTTCCCGGTGACGCGCGGGATTGTTTTTCAGCGGCGCGTCGGCACGGTGAAAGCAGTTGACGGCGTGAGTTTTACGATCAAGCGTGGCGAAACGCTGGGGTTAGTAGGCGAATCGGGCTGCGGCAAGAGCACTACCGGGCGAGCAATTTTGCAGTTGTACCGGCCTACCAGCGGGCAGGTGCTGTTTCAGGGCATCGATTTGACCAAGCTGCGCGGCAATGACTTGCGCCAGATGCGCCGCCACGTGCAGATGATTTTCCAAGACCCGTATGCTTCGCTCAACCCGCGCATGACCGTTGGCGACATTATTGCCGAACCGATCCGAGTGCATAAGCTGCGCGAGGGGCGAGCCGTGCGCGAGCGAGTCGAGGAGTTGTTGCACTTGGTTGGTCTTAACCCAGCATTCGCCAACCGCTACCCGCACGAGTTTTCGGGCGGTCAACGCCAACGGATCGGAATTGCCCGCGCTTTGGCGGTCGAGCCAGATTTCGTCGTTTGTGATGAGCCGGTCTCAGCGCTTGATGTATCAATTCAGGCGCAGGTAGTGAATCTGCTCGAAGAACTGCAAGAAAAACTCGGCTTGACCTATCTGTTTATTGCCCACGATCTGAGCGTCGTCAACCACATTTCTGACCGGGTAGCGGTGATGTACCTCGGCAAAGTAGTCGAATTGGCCGAGGGGCCGAAGCTCTATTCGATGCCACTCCACCCCTATACGCAGGCATTGCTCTCGGCAGTGCCGATTCCCGATCCCAAGGTAGAACAACAGCGCCGGCGGATCATTTTGGAAGGCGACGTGCCCAGTCCGCTCAACCCGCCTTCAGGCTGCCATTTCCATACCCGCTGCCCGATCGCCATCCAAAAGTGCCGCGAAGAGGAACCGCCGTTTGTTGATTATGGCAACGGCCATTTTGCTGCCTGTTGGCGCGCGCGCGAAAGCACCACGCTGATGCCGGAAGTGGCGCGGAAGCAGGCCGAAGCAGTCGCCGCGCGGATCGCGGCTGATATTGGGCACGTCAAGAGCATCACCCACGACCAATAGCCTCAATGGGCGGAATTTTTGCTCAGGAAGCGGACATGCAGGGCGAGGGCAAGGGCAAGGGCAGCAGCCGGCGGACGCCGGGCTGGATTTAGCGCACAGCAGGCTGCCATCAGATCGGCAATATGTGGATCAGTGGCCGTATCACCGAACAGATCACCCACTAGCCGGCCAAACGCAAAGATATCAGCAGCGAGTGATGGTTCAGCGCCAGCGCGCCGTTCCGGCGCCAGATAACGGTTCGGCGTAATACCGCCAATTGCTAACGCCTCGCTACTAAGACGCCCCAACGCGAAGCCGCTGATGGCTAGCCGTTGGCCGGCTCGATACCGCGCATCAGGAGTTAATAATAATGCGGCCGGGCGGAGATCGCCATGGGCAATGTTGAACCGGTGGGCATACGCCAAGGCCAGCGCTGCCTGCCGCAACAAATCGAAGAGGGCGACCGGCGGCGCAGATACCCGCCGCAACCACATCGGTAGCGAGCCGGTCGCCATATACTCGCTGGTGATAAAGCCGTAACTGTGCCATTCACCGAACTCGCTGATGCGAAGGATGTGCGGATGGCGGAGCGCAGCCGCAATCCGCGCGTCGTGTTGAAAGAGTGCGCGCAATTCAGTGACATAATCGAAGGGTACATGCCATAGACGCACCGCGCATGGCTTACCGCTACGCAAATCAGTGGCCCGATAAACGTCGCTGAAACCTGATGAGGCGATCAAGGTTTCAACACGGGCATGACCGATCGTATCACCAACTTGTGGTCGCACCATAGTTCCCCCCCACTGGCAACCACACGGTACCGATGACACTGCCTGCCTATTGTCGCTCATTTCGCGCTGCCACTGCGCGCCACGTTGCCCCGCTTGGCGAAGCAATCTCACTACTTGCCACTTACGCAAGAGAGTGCGTTTTATCAAATTATTGTGCCATTAGCTCCATTGCATACGGTATCGCAGTTCGCTCGGCTAACGCAACCTGCGCTTCTGCAATTGCTGCCAACAAGCGTTGCCGGCCATCAGCCTCAGCAATTGCTTGCGCTTCGGCGAGCACCGCTCGCGCTTCGGCTAGCGGCAAGAGCGGCGCGAGCCAAATCCGGATCTGGGCAGCCAAATGGCGGGCGCCAAGCGTATCAGCTTGAGCAAGCGCCGTTGACAGATAGTGAACAGCGCAGGCCGTTTCCCCGCGGCGGGTGGCTACCAAGCCGAGATTGGCCGTCAAGCCGGCCACTCGTTCGGGAATGCCAAACTGATTTGCCAACGCCAACCCTTGCTGAAAGCGCGCTGCCGCAGTCGCCAGATCGCCTTGCGCCAGCGCCACCTCGCCGGCAGTCGAAAGGAGATACGGTTGCATGGCCAGCAAACCGCGCTCTTCAGCCAAGGCCAATGCCTCGGTAATAATCGCAGCAGCAGCATCAATCTCACCGCGTAGCAAGCGGTGATACGCCTGATTATTACGCGCCAACACCCGCCAAGTACTCGCCTCATCACCTGTTGCGTCGGCAATCCGCTGCGCCGCCTCGTAACGCGCAATGGCCGTCGCGAGATCACCCTGCTGCGCAGCAACATTACCAAGCTCGAAATTGACTTGGGCCAGCGCCGCCTGATCGGCGGCAGGACACGACTGTAACACCTGTTCGGCAGCCACCAAGCGTTCGGCAGCGCCATAAAGATCGGCGCCTTCAAGCGAGAGGGCCGTCCCCCACAAAAAGAGGGCGGCTGCCTGCTCTTGCGGATGCGCTGATGGATCAGGCCGGCTCACCAGCGCAATCACATCAGCATAGCGACCCTGTGGAATGAGAGCGCGGGCCAAGGCCAGCCGGGCGACGAGGGCATCGCGCGGGGTTTGCGCAGCGGCAATCGCATCGCGGAAGGCTTCAGCCGCGAGCGCCGCTGCCCCAGATTGGAGCCGCGCTTCGCCTAACTTCAGCAAAATCGCCACACGCTGCGCAGCCGGCGCCCCGGTCAGCGCCTGCGCATAAAACTCAGCCGCTTCCGGCCATGCGGCCAGTGCTGCCGCGCGGTCGCCTGCACGTAGGGCATAACTTGCCGCCCGTTCCGGCAATCCGCCTTCGGCAAAGTGGAACGCAATTTGGCCGGCTAGATCGTCAAGCCGGTCGCGATAGATCGTCTCTAGCGCCTCACCCACGCGCCGGTGCAACATCCGATGGCGCAACTCACCTACTTCACGGTAGGCCACTTCTACCGTTAAGCTATGGTCGAAGCGAAACCGGCCAGCGGCCAGCGGCAACACCAATCGCATTGCCAACAGCTCATCCAGCGCATCCAGCGCCGCCTCTTCGGAAAGGGCCGCCGCCCTTGCCGCCACAACAAAATCGAAATCACGGCCTATCGCCACTGCCGCATCGAGCATGCGCCGGGCCGGATCGGAGAGCCGGCTAAGGCGAGTTTCAATTAGGTGGTACACCGTCTGCGGCACGACCGGCTGAGCCGACAGCGCGCGCAGATCAACCATACCATCAGCAGTTAGCCAACCAGCGGCGCGCGCATGGCGCACTAATTCGGCAATGATATACGGATTACCCTCGGCGCTCTGCTCAAGCCAGCCAGCCAACGGGTGAGCAAACGGCGGGCTAAGGTGGCGCGCAATCGCGAGCGTTGCCACCGGCGCCAGCCGATCGAGCGACAAGCGGAATAACCGCTCTTCGCGCACTAAGGCGCGGATCAAACCGGCAAGCGGGCTGCGCGGTTCGAGTAAGCGGGTGGTAGCAACCACCACTAAATCAGCTTCAGCGCTGCGCCGCAACAGATAGCCGAGCAAACCTAGTGTACTCGCATCGGCCCACTGAATATCATCGATCAAGAGACTGAGCGGAGTATGATTGGCTACCGCGATGAACAAACGGGTAATGGCCTCCCACAGGCGCGCTTCATCGGGCGGTGCGACAGGCGGCGCAGCCAGATCCGGCAACAGCCGGCCCAACTCGTTCCACCAAATCGGCGCAAGGCTGAGGCGAGCGCGCAGCGCTGGCCATTCCGGATGCGCCGCCAACATCGCAAGCGCCGCGCTGATTGGATGGTAGGGCAGATTCTGCTCAAGTTCGCGGGCAGCGCCAATCATCACCAACCCGCCACGCCGCACGAGGAATTCTTCGGCGAGACGAGTTTTGCCAATGCCGGGCACACCTTCGATGAGCAACAAACGACCGGGGCGCGCTTCTGTTTGTAGCAGCGCTAGCTCTGTTTCGCGACCGGTAAAGGGTAGCAAGCCATTCGCCGCCTGAGAGCGAAAACGGCGCGCAGGCGGCAGCGCAGCAAGAGTATCAGTAATAATCGCATCGTACAGCGCCTGCGTTTCGCGCATCGGCGGCACACCTAACTCTTGGTCAAGCAATGTGCGCAATTGTTCAAAGCGCCGGATCGCGCCGACCCGATCGCCACTCAGGTAGGCGATGCGCATCGCATCACGCTGCACATCCTCTTGCAGTGGATCAATGGACAGGGCAGCATCAAGTGCGTTAAGCGCATTGGTTAGCTCACCAGCCTGTTCGTACAGCCGGGCCAAACGCAACCAACCACGCCCCACCAGCGCCCGCGCCTGCACCCGCACACCCTCCAACCAGAACTGGAACGGTTCACAATCAGGCAGCTCAAAACCGGCCAGCAGTTCCGCCGCTTCCTTAGGCAAGGCAGCCGCCAAAGCGACAGGGCTAGCTTGCGGATCGGCCACGACGGTATGTAGGGCACGCAGATCAACGCTAGCCGCCAACGATAGCCACTCATCATCGGCCACCAGCGCCTCGCCCACCGCGCGACGGATGGTATACAGGGTCGAGCGCAGGAGTTGCTGAGCCGCGCCGCGTTCATAATCAGGCCAAAAGAGCGCCAACACCTGCTCGCGCCGCACCGGCTGCGGATGAGCGGCGAGGTAGTAGAGTAATGCGCGGTTCCGCCGGCGCGCCAGCATCACCGGCTGATCGTTGCGCAGAATAAGAGGCGAGCCAAAAAGCCGGACAACAATCATGCACCCTCTTCACTAGGCACGGCGCTTGCCGGCAAGGCGGCTTGTAACAGACGCCGCACCTCATCATCGCTCGTCTGGCGAAAATCATCATACCAATAGCTCAGCGCGTAGAACGGCTGAACCGTTAACACAGCAACCACATCATCGGCCACTCTGCGCAAATGGCGCGCACCCTCAACACTGGCCACCGGCACGGCGACGGTAATCCAACGCGGCTGCTGCAAACGCACACAATTCACGGCTGCGTGCATGGTAGCGCCGGTAGCCAAGCCATCATCGACAATAATCACCGTCTTATCGCGCAACTCCGGCGGTGGACGCTGACCGCGATAAGCGCGGGCGCGACGAGCAATCTCGGCCTGCTCAAGCTCAGTTATCTCGTCGATCACGCGCGAAGGGATGCCTAATTCAGCGATAATATCATCATTAAGCACCCGCGCCCCCTGTTCGGCAATTGCGCCCATAGCCAATTCTACCTGACCGGGCACACCCAGCTTGCGCACCAGCAACACATCGAGCGGCGCGGCAAGGGCCTGTGCCACTTCGTAAGCGACCGGAACGCCACCCCGCGGCAGGGCCAGCACTTGCAGATTGGGCCGATCGGCATAATGGCTCAACGCCCAAGCCAAAGCCCGCCCAGCAGCGCGCCGATCGGGGAAGCGATGGGGAATAACCGGCGCCGGCATAGCGAACACCCCCTTTCGATTATCAAGGGCGAACCGCTTATCTCGATCATAGCACACGCAGCTCTGCCCAACAATAGCAAAAAGATTGACGGCAACGCCGCCTCTCCGTATAATCTCGGCAGCAACAGGCGCTAAAGCACGAAAGGGCGGGTATGAAATTGATTGTCTTCGTGGTCGAGGATGCGCATGCCGATGCCGGCGTTGACGCGCTAGTCGCCGCCGGATTTCGGGTAACGCGATTAGCGACGACTGGCGGCTTTTTGCGCCGGGGGAACACGACGCTGCTCGTCGGCGTTGAAGATGCGCAGGTCGATCGCGCGCACGAGATTATGCAACGGGCAGCGCCGGGAACACTGGCAATCACGATGGATCTTGAACGCTACGAGCGGTTGTAGGTTCCTGTGCGCATTCTCTACATTGCCTCCGGCATCCCGGTACCGGGCACATTGGGCGGCAGCATTCACACGCTGGAAGTCGCGCGCGGGCTGGCCCAACGCGGCCATGACGTGCATGTAGTGGCAGCCAGCCGCGAGCTGCCGCTCAGCCATGTGCGTCTGCGACCAATGCTACGGCTGGCGGCGCAGCCATACAGCGGGTTCACGCTGTACCATCAAGACCTGCCCAAGCTGCTCAGCCTGCTCGGCACAGCAGCAATTATCCGGTTAGCTCGCCATTTGCGTCCCGAACTGGTGATCGAGCGGTATTACAATTTTGCCGGCGCTGGAATCATCGCCGCGCGGCGGCTCGGCATTCCGGCTATGCTCGAAGTAAATGCCTTGATAGTCGATCCACCGGAGATTCTCAAGCGCCGGCTCGACGATGCACTGGGGGGGCCATTCCGGCGCTGGGCCGAGCAACAATGCCACTGGGCAAACGCCATTATCACGCCACTGCACACCACTGTACCGGCCAGCATCCCACGCCCAAAGATCATCGAACTGCCATGGGGGGCGAACGTCGAAACCTTCACGCCACCGGCAACGCCGCCTCCCGGCCCGCCAAACATCGTGTTTATGGGTTCATTCCGGGCGTGGCATGGCGTAAGTGATTTCGTGCGCGCGGCGCGGTTGCTGATCGAGCGCGGGCATGACTACCGTTTCACCCTGATCGGCGACGGCCCAGAACGAGCCACTGCCGAAGCGTTGGCAGCGCCATACACACACCGCTTCACCTTCACCGGCGCAGTGCCGCACGAACAACTACCCCTGCTGTTGGCG
>JANWYE010000088.1 GCA_025057175.1 Chloroflexus sp.
GCCGCGGGCCTTCAACACACCACCCTCCCCGTGAGGGGATTGACACCCCACCGCCGATTTTCTCGCAACGCGGCATCGGCCCGTGCCTTCAAAAAACCAAAATCCCCGTGAGGGGATTGACACGCGCATGAGCGATATCGCTCCGTCCTTGCGCATATACATCTTCAAAAAACCAAAATCCCCGTGAGGGGATTGACACCACTGGTAGCGCGGGGGTAGGGGAAAGAATGATTAGATAACTTCAAAAAACCAAAATCCCCGTGAGGGGATTGACACTTCGCGCCTCTGTCGCCGCAAGGCGAAGCGGCTTCTCATACCTTCAAAAAACCAAAATCCCCGTGAGGGGATTGACACCGAGCGCAAGTTCATCGAATATACTCGGTTGAAGACATACCTTCAAAAAACCAAAATCCCCGTGAGGGGATTGACACATCAGCGCGTCCCAATCCATCCCAACACCTCCTAGCGACCTTCAAAAAACCAAAATCCCCGTGAGGGGATTGACACCGCGACGGCGGCGGCGAAGACGCCAAGCATGCAAGGCGCTTCAAAAAACCAAAATCCCCGTGAGGGGATTGACACTTGATTGATTAGCTTACCTATCTGTCACGTATCATACCACTTCAAAAAACCAAAATCCCCGTGAGGGGATTGACACCTCTGCTGAAGAGCCTGTTCAGGCTCGCTGAGATACTCTTCAAAAAACCAAAATCCCCGTGAGGGGATTGACACCCGACCTGCGCGCAAACAAGCACGCCAATGACGCGCTCCACTTCAAAAAACCAAAATCCCCGTGAGGGGATTGACACCAAGCTGATCCATCAAGACGGCGACATCGGGCGTCGGCGTCGCTTCAAAAAACCAAAATCCCCGTGAGGGGATTGACACCAATGGCGAGCAGGTTGGGCAGCACGTCCGCGACGCTCACTTCAAAAAACCAAAATCCCCGTGAGGGGATTGACACCTGCCGCTCATGGCCGTGCCGGCCATGCCGGAGGAGGCGGCTTCAAAAAACCAAAATCCCCGTGAGGGGATTGACACCCGCGTATCCATCCCTTGGACGTGCGCACCCAATGTGAACTTCAAAAAACCAAAATCCCCGTGAGGGGATTGACACCTTTTCGAACCTCATTCGCCCAACGTTGCGCTACATCCTCTTCAAAAAACCAAAATCCCCGTGAGGGGATTGACACTCACCAATCGGCGGGGCGGGCAAAGGAGGAGCCATGGAGTTAACTTCAAAAAACCAAAATCCCCGTGAGGGGATTGACACTTTCGGTTGATCTGCCGGCCACGCATTCCGCAACTATTCACCTTCAAAAAACCAAAATCCCCGTGAGGGGATTGACACCAAGAATGGGCAAGTGAAGTCAAGAAAGATCGGTTTTTTGACTTCAAAAAACCAAAATCCCCGTGAGGGGATTGACACTGACCTGTTTGAGCGCATGCAGCCCGCCATTGCATCGCCGACTTCAAAAAACCAAAATCCCCGTGAGGGGATTGACACATCACCAAGGCGTTCACGCGCAACGATTGCCGAGAAACGGCCTTCAAAAAACCAAAATCCCCGTGAGGGGATTGACACGGCACGAATGCGCTTGCCGACGCAATGCGGCGCAATGAGTTCAAAAAACCAAAATCCCCGTGAGGGGATTGACACAGTTCTTGAAGGACGCGATGGATTGCGCGGTTTCCGCGAGCTTCAAAAAACCAAAATCCCCGTGAGGGGATTGACACTGGCCTTCTGTAAAGACAGCCAACCTGCGGCTGGTCAAGCTTCAAAAAACCAAAATCCCCGTGAGGGGATTGACACCTTATCGCTTGCAAAGAATCCCTTCAAAGCCTTATCTCCTTTCTTCAAAAAACCAAAATCCCCGTGAGGGGATTGACACATGGAGTTTCAAGTCGTCGTTATCCACGGCGTCTTGCCGTGGACCTTCAAAAAACCAAAATCCCCGTGAGGGGATTGACACCGAGCATGAACGTAGCCGCCGTCATCAGACGTGACCACCTGCCTTCAAAAAACCAAAATCCCCGTGAGGGGATTGAAACCTAAACGAGCGAGCGATCTCGCGGCGATTGCGATTGACAACGCTTCAAAAAACCAAAATCCCCGTGAGGGGATTGAAACACCATTGACAGCGGCGATGATATCAAAAAAGTTATCCGCGATGCCTTCAAAAAACCAAAATCCCCGTGAGGGGATTGAAACCCTCTTTGACGGGCAAGCCCGCTCGGTGAGCAAGGCTGCCCCTTCAAAAAACCAAAATCCCCGTGAGGGGATTGAAACATGACGGACGGGAGGATCCAAAAGGTCTCGAGTTTGCGCCTTCAAAAAACCAAAATCCCCGTGAGGGGATTGAAACAGATCTTTGACCCTGACCCACTCCCCTCGCACTTGCACCTCTTCAAAAAACCAAAATCCCCGTGAGGGGATTGAAACAGTGTATTACGAGGCCCAGCGCCAGTACGTACACGTACACCTTCAAAAAACCAAAATCCCCGTGAGGGGATTGAAACGCCGGCAACGTTGCCGGCGGGCTTGTTGCTTTTTGTGGCGCCTTCAAAAAACCAAAATCCCCGTGAGGGGATTGAAACAGAAGAATATGGCGAATGAAGAAGACATCTTGCGAACGCCTTCAAAAAACCAAAATCCCCGTGAGGGGATTGAAACTGAATGCGTCATCATCGATTACGCGAATGTTTGTTCCTTCAAAAAACCAAAATCCCCGTGAGGGGATTGAAACGACAGTATTCATATCACAACGCTTTGTCCTTGTTGGGCAGCTTCAAAAAACCAAAATCCCCGTGAGGGGATTGAAACCGTATCCGCAGTTGCTTGCGTATAAGACTGCTTTGCGCCTTCAAAAAACCAAAATCCCCGTGAGGGGATTGAAACCTGTTACGAGCGTGCAATGAATGGGAGACGGAACAAATCCTTCAAAAAACCAAAATCCCCGTGAGGGGATTGAAACACCGATCAAAGATATACTCTGCCGGCACCATATAGTCGCCATCTTCAAAAAACCAAAATCCCCGTGAGGGGATTGAAACTCGCGAAAGTATTCGTACTTTGCGCGATTTGCAGCGTCCAAGCTTCAAAAAACCAAAATCCCCGTGAGGGGATTGAAACCTTTTTGTGGCGCTCGCCACAACGTGAGACGGCGATTCTTCTTCAAAAAACCAAAATCCCCGTGAGGGGATTGAAACGTAAAACCGAGACCATTGTTGCGCGCAAAGCGTATTCACTTCAAAAAACCAAAATCCCCGTGAGGGGATTGAAACAATTCTAGCGCTGATGTATACAGCGCTGATAGATACAGCCTTCAAAAAACCAAAATCCCCGTGAGGGGATTGAAACAGTCTACTATGACGCATCTTCTCAATCCGTGCATATTCACGGCTTCAAAAAACCAAAATCCCCGTGAGGGGATTGAAACCTCAATCTCCATTACGCGCTGTTGTACTTGCTGTTATTCTTCAAAAAACCAAAATCCCCGTGAGGGGATTGAAACGGTAGTCTGACAACAGACACGGTAAAATCGATTTCAATTGGCTTCAAAAAACCAAAATCCCCGTGAGGGGATTGAAACTTACCCAATACTCTACTCGCTCACTGCGACGAGCAATGAGCTTCAAAAAACCAAAATCCCCGTGAGGGGATTGAAACGCGTTGGTAGCGGTCGCGGGCATGTTCCCAGCGGCGATGTCCTTCAAAAAACCAAAATCCCCGTGAGGGGATTGAAACCAATTGGCCAAGCAGCGCCAACGGAGGCAACGTGCGCATAGCGACTTCAAAAAACCAAAATCCCCGTGAGGGGATTGAAACTGTAGTATCTGGCAACATTAACACATCTTTGCCGTATTTTTTCCTTCAAAAAACCAAAATCCCCGTGAGGGGATTGAAACCTTCCTTACCGTTACCCTACCCTTACCGCCACTACTGTCCTTCAAAAAACCAAAATCCCCGTGAGGGGATTGAAACGGGGGTGCGCCGCACCACGATGACGTATGGTTTCATAGCGACTTCAAAAAACCAAAATCCCCGTGAGGGGATTGAAACGGGCAATACCAGCGAAGCCTATCCGCGATGGCTTCCTTGCTACTTCAAAAAACCAAAATCCCCGTGAGGGGATTGAAACCTTATTGACGGCGCTCATTATAAAGCAGCTACTCGCCGCACTTCAAAAAACCAAAATCCCCGTGAGGGGATTGAAACTTTTAAGAAGAGCGCCGACCAAGAAGTCTGGCTGCCGACCTTCAAAAAACCAAAATCCCCGTGAGGGGATTGAAACGTATCCAGCGGGGCATGTCGAACGAATGATGAGCAACCCCTTCAAAAAACCAAAATCCCCGTGAGGGGATTGAAACTTGATAGGCAAAACTGGATTGTCTCGCCCTAAGGCTCTCATGACTTCAAAAAACCAAAATCCCCGTGAGGGGATTGAAACCAAAGCAAGCGCGTTTTCAAGTCTTTTTCCGATACTGCCCGCTTCAAAAAACCAAAATCCCCGTGAGGGGATTGAAACAGTTCATTATGCCGGGCCAACGCTTACTGCCAATTCTACTTCAAAAAACCAAAATCCCCGTGAGGGGATTGAAACCCACGCCTCTCCATCTCCCCGAATGGCGGCGATGATGTCTTCAAAAAACCAAAATCCCCGTGAGGGGATTGAAACTCAAAATCGGTTAGGCCCGTGATCTTGTTCCGCTCCATAATCCCTTCAAAAAACCAAAATCCCCGTGAGGGGATTGAAACTTCATTGTTGCCTCCTTTGTTACTATAGTACTTACCTATCTCTTCAAAAAACCAAAATCCCCGTGAGGGGATTGAAACAGTTATAAAAATGCGTTGCTGACATCTCGCCGTCATTATGCCTTCAAAAAACCAAAATCCCCGTGAGGGGATTGAAACAGAGGGGGTTAGGCAACCGGTGCAAGAATGAGAGTTTGTCTTCAAAAAACCAAAATCCCCGTGAGGGGATTGAAACCAGCCAGACAAGCTCGCCGCCGAACAATATAACTTTTGCCACTTCAAAAAACCAAAATCCCCGTGAGGGGATTGAAACCCTCCTTGTTACTATTGATTACTTAACCTGACACTACTATACTTCAAAAAACCAAAATCCCCGTGAGGGGATTGAAACGGCGATGATTTTGAGCATACGCGCCAGATTGGTTGCGATCTTAACTTCAAAAAACCAAAATCCCCGTGAGGGGATTGAAACAAACCGGATTGTCTCGCCCCAAAGCTCTCATGACAAATGTCTTCAAAAAACCAAAATCCCCGTGAGGGGATTGAAACAAACTGAACAGTTCCGCTTTCGATGGCAGTGTACAGATCGTCCTTCAAAAAACCAAAATCCCCGTGAGGGGATTGAAACTCTGTTGGAAAACCCTGTCGAAATAACTGGTATGCTTGCTCTTCAAAAAACCAAAATCCCCGTGAGGGGATTGAAACCTCCTTTTTTCAATCCAATGCCAATCAAACGTTTTTGTTTTTCTTCAAAAAACCAAAATCCCCGTGAGGGGATTGAAACCAGTTCGTTTGCGCTTGTCGCTTGCGAAAAATCCTTTCAAGTCTTCAAAAAACCAAAATCCCCGTGAGGGGATTGAAACCCTCGTCAATCAGGCGTAGCAATTCGTTCCAGTCCTCTTTGGCTTCAAAAAACCAAAATCCCCGTGAGGGGATTGAAACGTGATTGATAAACCCGCGATTGCGCCACCATTTGCGTTTGCTTCAAAAAACCAAAATCCCCGTGAGGGGATTGAAACCCCATGAAAGCATCGTTTTTGCGCCAATCGGCGATTGCACTTCAAAAAACCAAAATCCCCGTGAGGGGATTGAAACCCAACGTGTACGATTGCATTACTCAACCTCCTTTCGGTATCTTCAAAAAACCAAAATCCCCGTGAGGGGATTGAAACTCATTACTCACTTCGAATGACAGGCCGCGATTGTACTTTCCTTCAAAAAACCAAAATCCCCGTGAGGGGATTGAAACCTTGCTCTACTTGACTCGATTGGTATTGACGTGGATCTGTTGGCTTCAAAAAACCAAAATCCCCGTGAGGGGATTGAAACTCGGATCATTCCGGTAGCACTGCCGATCGTACTCAGCGGTTGCTTCAAAAAACCAAAATCCCCGTGAGGGGATTGAAACAAATACCGGCGTTAAACTTGACGAATCAACTCCAACAGCGCCTTCAAAAAACCAAAATCCCCGTGAGGGGATTGAAACCAGAACTGGCAGAAATTCCGCCAATTGAAAGCAATGAAGTATGGCTTCAAAAAACCAAAATCCCCGTGAGGGGATTGAAACATCCGAATGCGCTAGAATCTCGTGTTCCATGCCTTCGACATCACTTCAAAAAACCAAAATCCCCGTGAGGGGATTGAAACACTCGCTCCATCACCAAGGCGTTCACGCGCAACGACTGCCGACTTCAAAAAACCAAAATCCCCGTGAGGGGATTGAAACTCGCGAAATGCGGCGTGCGTTGCGCCAAAAAGGCGTGTTCGCTTCAAAAAACCAAAATCCCCGTGAGGGGATTGAAACCAGAAATAGTCTGGTAACTCAGAAACTTCCGCTGTGTATGTCTTCAAAAAACCAAAATCCCCGTGAGGGGATTGAAACTTCTCACAATGCCACTTCCATAGGAAAGTGGCGAGTTCGATCTTCAAAAAACCAAAATCCCCGTGAGGGGATTGAAACCCGTTCAAGTGAAGGACGATAAATCGCCCTTCGATAAACTGCTTCAAAAAACCAAAATCCCCGTGAGGGGATTGAAACATGATGCCGATTGGCGGCGTTGCGCTTGGCCATAACGCCAGGTTCAAAAAACCAAAATCCCCGTGAGGGGATTGAAACCTACTAAATCTGTAGACGCTTTGCTTATCGCGGCCATTCTACGTTCAAAAAACCAAAATCCCCGTGAGGGGATTGAAACGCGAGGCCGTGGTCGACCAGCCAGTCATAGATCGCCTGCCGTTCAAAAAACCAAAATCCCCGTGAGGGGATTGAAACCCGAGCCGAGCAGGCCGGCGAGTCCGGCCCGGAAGGCTTCGGTTCAAAAAACCAAAATCCCCGTGAGGGGATTGAAACCGAATCGCTAGCGGCGGTCGCGGCCCCGGACGCCGCCCTCGGTTCAAAAAACCAAAATCCCCGTGAGGGGATTGAAACATTAACACTGCCGGCTCCTTGACGGCGAGCAAACCCGCGTTCAAAAAACCAAAATCCCCGTGAGGGGATTGAAACCGCTTGTGCGATCTCTCTCGGCGGCTCCGGCCATACTTGCTGGGTTCAAAAAACCAAAATCCCCGTGAGGGGATTGAAACACAACGCGATCGTCGTAGCGAACTTCGATATACCCATACGTTGTTCAAAAAACCAAAATCCCCGTGAGGGGATTGAAACCCAGACAAGTTCGCCGCCATGCAGCAAGACCTTCGCTAAAGTGTTCAAAAAACCAAAATCCCCGTGAGGGGATTGAAACTGTCTTTACCTCTGTTCGATTGCCGCCAACCACAATCACGTTCAAAAAACCAAAATCCCCGTGAGGGGATTGAAACACAGAGCGAAAGAAATTGACAAGCAGGCCGTCGAGATCGTGTTCAAAAAACCAAAATCCCCGTGAGGGGATTGAAACCCCCAAGGCCCTCATCACGAACGTCGCCTCGAAGTCTGTAAGGTTCAAAAAACCAAAATCCCCGTGAGGGGATTGAAACTCCGGCAACCTCACGGTGCGGAATGTCGGCGTTTTTTTGCTGTTCAAAAAACCAAAATCCCCGTGAGGGGATTGAAACGGCCGAGAAAGAAAGGAGACGCGAGATGAACATCATTAAGGTTCAAAAAACCAAAATCCCCGTGAGGGGATTGAAACCGCCAAGTTTGCAACCAAGTTTGCAAAAGTCTTAAGGGCCATTGGTTCAAAAAACCAAAATCCCCGTGAGGGGATTGAAACGGACATGTGCAAGACCATTGCTTCCTCCTTTCAGTCGCGTTCAAAAAACCAAAATCCCCGTGAGGGGATTGAAACGTCAGCGTTGACGGCTTTGAACTTTACCGAGAAGTGGAGTTCAAAAAACCAAAATCCCCGTGAGGGGATTGAAACTCAAGCGCATCAGCGGCGTCGGCCAGCGCCCGGACGTGGGTTCAAAAAACCAAAATCCCCGTGAGGGGATTGAAACTAAATCGCCCTTCACGGAACTGATAATACATTTTTACTTTCTGTTCAAAAAACCAAAATCCCCGTGAGGGGATTGAAACTGCAACCCCTGCCCGCTGCGCTTCATGACCACAACGAGCGTTCAAAAAACCAAAATCCCCGTGAGGGGATTGAAACGACCAGATTGAGCGTCGCGGCCCACAACAATTTGATGTCCCCGTTCAAAAAACCAAAATCCCCGTGAGGGGATTGAAACTCAGACTTATGGACAATCATACGCTCCTCCTTTGCTCGCGTTCAAAAAACCAAAATCCCCGTGAGGGGATTGAAACCTTCCGCCAAGAGCCACGCCACGCAAAGCAAGCGTGTGCGCAAGGTTCAAAAAACCAAAATCCCCGTGAGGGGATTGAAACCCTGAAGTATTCTGCCTGACCGTTCGACTGTTCGATGCGTTCAAAAAACCAAAATCCCCGTGAGGGGATTGAAACGCATTGGTTGACGAGTTGAACGCATTGGCCGAATTGGGTTCAAAAAACCAAAATCCCCGTGAGGGGATTGAAACAAAATACGTGGCGTAGCCGTGGCGTTGCGCAGCGGCAATGAGTTCAAAAAACCAAAATCCCCGTGAGGGGATTGAAACTTCCTAGTGTGCTTTTTCAGAGAGCGCCGAAGCTCTTTTTCCTTCAAAAAACCAAAATCCCCGTGAGGGGATTGAAACTTAACCGAGCCGGCTCCCTGCTGGCGAGCAAATCCGCTAGGCGCTTCAAAAAACCAAAATCCCCGTGAGGGGATTGAAACGCGTATTCACAAGCATGTTGCCAAGCTTGGTCAGCCTGCCTTCAAAAAACCAAAATCCCCGTGAGGGGATTGAAACGCATGTACCGTCTCCTCCGCCTACGATGCACAGTAATACACCTTCAAAAAACCAAAATCCCCGTGAGGGGATTGAAACTTCCTGAAGTATTCTGCTTGACCGTTCGACTGTTCGGCTTCAAAAAACCAAAATCCCCGTGAGGGGATTGAAACCTGTGTGGTGGATTAACGACTATAAATGCGCACTTATTGTGTTCAAAAAACCAAAATCCCCGTGAGGGGATTGAAACGAAATCAAACGGGCAATAAAAATACTTGCGCTTGATAACCTTCAAAAAACCAAAATCCCCGTGAGGGGATTGAAACTTCCTACGGTCAAGCGCCGTGATCAAGTGCCGGCGTATGTCTTCAAAAAACCAAAATCCCCGTGAGGGGATTGAAACCTGAGGATTACCTTGTTACATACAATGAGTAACCGCTAACTTCAAAAAACCAAAATCCCCGTGAGGGGATTGAAACGTGACGGACGGCAATGCGTACTTGACCGCCCGTCGCCCACTTCAAAAAACCAAAATCCCCGTGAGGGGATTGAAACGAAAACGCTTGACAGTTTCTTAGAATTGCTGCGTGAAGGCTTCAAAAAACCAAAATCCCCGTGAGGGGATTGAAACAGACTAAAATGCGATAAGCTTAGCAACAAGCTCTTCCCTTCAAAAAACCAAAATCCCCGTGAGGGGATTGAAACGCCTCGTACCAGTCTGTCTCCCACACTAAGCCGTCTTGCGTCTTCAAAAAACCAAAATCCCCGTGAGGGGATTGAAACACAAATCGGGCAATAAGCTGAGAACGCGGCATTTCGAGAGCTTCAAAAAACCAAAATCCCCGTGAGGGGATTGAAACTCGGTGGGGCGAGGGGGCACACGCCGCGCGCGCCATCGCCTTCAAAAAACCAAAATCCCCGTGAGGGGATTGACACTTCAAAAAAGATTGCGCCGCTACCGAGAAACGGTTCGTAAGTTCAAAAAACCAAAATCCCCGTGAGGGGATTGACACAAAATGACCTGCACTTCGCCTACAATTACTACCAGATAGTGGTTCAAAAAACCAAAATCCCCGTGAGGGGATTGAAACGTATCATCACCGGCATCATCGTCGGCATCACCATCACCAACCTCTTCAAAAAACCAAAATCCCCGTGAGGGGATTGAAACTCCTCATCGTATGTCGGCTTAGCATGCTCACGAGAGTGATCTCTTCAAAAAACCAAAATCCCCGTGAGGGGATTGAAACAAAAACGGCTGGCAATGGCGCATGCCAGTTGATGAACTCGGATCGATGACGATGGCTGGCGATGCGCTGTTTTATTCACATTGGATGTCAATGGCGGCGGTGAAGATCACTGATCGATTGCCGAGTCGTGGTAGTAGCGCAAGTAATCCGATTCAAACCACAAAACTTACGGCGGTCACAAATTCACTTGGGGTAGGCACATGCGATCAGCGTGATAGTGTGCAGCACTATTGTCCAACGGTTCATTCTGAATATGGTGGCGGTTATATGCTTGATCCGGGATTTTACATCTATTACACAACCGATAAAGTGTATGACCTTTTCTTCACCCCGCCCGTCTTCGGCCCGGCGATCGACGAGAATGGCGTAATCTATTGGAAGAGTGTTGATGGCGCAATTATCGCTTTGGCTCCGCAGAGCGCAACCATTCCGTAGCGCCGCCTTGTGGCTCATCGCCTTGCTGATCGCAACCGGTTGCGCCCCCGAAGCACTGCCGGAGGCGCGGCCAACCCCTAACCTCGACCCGATCAGCGCCGAGCGGCGCGAAGTGCGCTTTCCTGCCGATGATGGCGTAACTCTTGCCGGCGAGTTGACGCTGCCGCGCCAGCCTGCCCTGCCGCCATTGGCGGTGATTATTCACCATTCCGGGCCAGTCGATCGCGACACTTACGGCTATCTGGCCGAGCTGCTGGTGGCGCGCGGCTATGCCGTCTTTCGCTTCGATAAACGCGGCACTGGCGCAAGCGGTGGTGAGTATGGTTGTTGTGAAGCGGCAGACGCGCTGGCCGCCTATCGGGCGGCTGTTGCCCAACCCGGCATTGATCCGCAGCGCGTGTTCATTGTGGCCCAGAGTATTGGCACGCGCTATGTCGCCGCCTCGTTCGCCGAGTATGTCGCAGCGACACCCCCTTGCGGCGTAGCCTTGCTTTCAAACTTGCTTGGGCCTGATGAGATTATCGCTATTGCTGCGCCTGTGCATGTCATTGTGGCCGATAGCGAACCTGACCTGCAACGGATCGGCCCCGATGCGGTCGCTGCCCACAACGCGCGCTGGCCATACGGGGCCAGCCTATATGTTGCTAAAGGCGCCGAGCACACCCTCTTCGATATTCGCGCTGGTCCAATCGATTGGAGCAACCCAAGCTGGGTGCGACGGTACCATCGCGGGGCGATGGCGAGTCTGCTGGAGTGGCTGGATCAGACGCATTACCGGTTTGAACCATAAGGATCGAACGCGGCAATGATATTACGCAATAGGAGAACGTCCATGAAGCGAACGTTGAGTTTGCTGATCGCTTTGGCCGTCATAAGCGGCGCTTGTAGTTTAGGAACCACCGCACCGGCTGTGCTTGTCATCCCTTCACCAACGCCTACCGTTGTCGCTATACCGGCAGCGCCAACGGCGGTGGTCAATATCCCGCTTATCTTTAGCCCGCTGCGCACCGGCGGCTGGCACCAGCTTGGCGGCAATCCACAGCGCACTGGCTATGTAGAGGCAACCTTGCCGCCACGGCAGGGGGCAATGTATCAAGATTGGCGTATCCGCTGGATTTGGAATGGGCCGAATGGCGATAGCGGCGCAACCGCAAATCATCTCAGCCTCCCTGATGGGGTAGCGCCGGTAGCCGGTAGTGGACGGCTGTACGTTGGCCATAGCGATGGTATTGTGCGAGCCATCGATACTGCCAATGGCCAAGTGGTATGGAGCGCGACAATCGGTGGGGTCATCCGCGATACCGGCGCGTATGATCCGCTTACTGACACCGTCTTTTTTGCCTCAACCAATGGCCGCATAGCAAGGTTGCGGGCCGCCACCGGCGAAATTCTCAATCAATTTGACACTGGCGGTCCTATCGAGCAGGCCGTACTGCTTGTCAACGATACGGTCTACATAGGCAACATGAATGGTCGGCTATATGCGCTCGATAGCCGAACGTTGCAGCAACGTTGGATGTACAATGCCGGCGCTGCCATCAGCGCTTCGGCTGCTTATGCGAGCAAAAACGGCGGCTTGATCATCTTTCCCTCGGAAGATGGATTTGTTCATGCCGTGCGGGCAACCGATGGCCAGCGAGCGTGGCGGGTAGCGGTGAACGCAGCGCTCCGTCCGTACCGGCCAGCATTACCAACAACCCCTGAGCGTCCGGAACGGCGTTTTCCCGATGTCTATCCGGTAGTAGCCGAGCAAGCCGATGCTGTCATTGTGCGCTCGTATTTTGATTGGCATCTCCAATGGACGATTAGAGAGGGAGCGCCAGTTGATCAAAATGAAATCCGGCAGTTCCTCGAGCAGAACCCGAATCATCAGTCGCTGTTTGTGCTCGATCTTGACGATGGCGCCCGCAAGTTCACCGCGCCGGTTTTCGGCGGCGGGATTGGCAATGGCGGCTATTTCTACTCGTCACCGCCAGCAGTTGTGGTGAAACGCTTGCCTGATGGCAGCGAAGTCGCCTATCTGCTATGGAGGAACCGATCTGCATGCTCGCCAGCCAACTGTGTTGGCCTTGATGACACAACCTTTGGCGAGATGAATCTATCGACAGGGAACATTCGATATGTACAAGATCATAAGGACGAGGGAATGATCCGGTTGCCTACCGACGAGCAAAGCGCGCTGACAATGGTGGGCAATGTCTTGTTTCACTCGCACTGGATGGCATTAGCAGCGCTGCGGATTACCGATCGCACCATTGGCGGGGCAACCTTCGCCAACCCCATTCCCACAACTGAGTATCTTTTGATGACGAATACGCTTGCCCAAGGTCAGTGCCCAACCCGGAATAGCGCGCTCCGCTACTGCCCAGAAGCGCATCAAGCGCCAGAGGACACCTATCTGCTTGAGCCGGGATTCTACCTGTACTATCACAACAAGAATGTGTACGATCAATTCTGGCACCCGCCAGTGCGCGGCCCGATCTTCGACAACGGTGTATTGTACTGGCGCAGCGTCGACGGCGCCATTGTGGCACTAGCCCCAAATCAACCATAGATCATGTCTTAACTATTACATAATCTTCACCCTCACGCGCAAAAGTTTCAAAAGTCGTTAAACTCTTTCTCTTACACTCTTCTTGTCACTTGTGTAGGGGAGGGGAAAATCGTGCAGCTAGGGCGCATCTCTTCACACTTCGTCCGATGCACCGGTTCGCTGATTGGTACGATAGCGCTCCTTTGGCTGATCAGCAGCTTAGTGCCACCAACACCGGTTTCAGCGACGATTCCGAACCGGCAGCCGTGGGTGCATCAACCGGGCACCTGCCCGCCAGCCCTCGAAGGGGCGGTCTTCGGCCTTGCCGGCGATAGTTGCGGCGGCAGCGGCACCAGCTTCGACACTACCCAAGTCTACGGCCATAGCCTCATCCGCGATGCCGCCTCACCCGCCGCCCCCTGCGAAGGTGGCCGCACCACCGGCCTCTGCTATCGCATGTGGTACTCCGGCTTCGATAGCGGCGGCGTCCGTCGCATCGGCCTTGCCCTCTCTCCTGACGGCATTACGTGGACCCGCGTCGTCGGCCCCGGCCCCAGCGGCAGCGTCCTCGGCCCCGGCCCGGCTGGCAATTTTGATAGCGCCAACGTCTCCTTCCCTTCCGTCATCCGCACTGCTACCGGCTATCTGATGTGGTACACCGGCGGCAACGGCAGCACCTTCGCCATCGGCCTTGCCTCCTCCCCCGATGGCGTCACTTGGACCCGCATCCCCGGCCCCCTCGCCGGCAACGCCGTCCTCCGCCCTTCCGGCGTCCCCGGCACCTTTGACCAATCGATCATCGCCGCTTCCCGCGTCATCCGCGACGCCGCCTCCCCCGTGGCCCCCTGCGAGGGCGGGCGCACCACCGGCCTCTGCTATCGG
>JANWYE010000089.1 GCA_025057175.1 Chloroflexus sp.
TGGTTGGCTTCCGGTTGCGGCAGACGTGCGTATCTCTCGCGAGTATACTTGACAAAGCAGCATCTTGTGGCGCCGATCTCGCGGAGTTGAACTATGGAAACCAACGGTGGAACGCAACAGCCAGAGCAGTTTCGCACCTTGCAAATGACCGTGTTGATGACGCCCGATATGGCCAATTTTGCCGGCAATGTTCACGGCGGTCACATTTTGAAACTGCTCGATCAGGTGGCGTTTGCCTGCGCGTCACGCTACTCTGGACGCTACGTGGTGACGGTTTCGGTTGATCAGGTCATCTTTCGCGCCCGCATTCATGTTGGTGAATTAGTAACCTTTTTAGCCTCAATCAACTATACCGGCAATACCTCGATGGAGGTAGGTATTCGGGTGGTAGCTGAGAATATCACTGCCCGCACACAACGCCACGTCATGACCTGTTACTTTACGATGGTGGCGGTTGATGAGCATTTTCGTCCGTGCCCGGTGCCGCCGGTGCGGATCGAGACTGCCGAGCAGCGCCGGCGCTGGATGGCAGCTCGTTTGCGCCGTGAATTGCGCCGCGAGATCGAGCAGCGCAGCCTTGAGATTCGCCAGCATCCCGAAGATTTTCTCAACGAACTCGATAGCGAGCCGCATTAGAGACACCGGATTGACGAGTGGGCCGCCTCTTCGTATACTACAGGCATGGCGCGCATTTTGATTATTGAAGACGAAACAGAGATTGCCTCTTACCTGCGGCGTGGCCTCCACCTCGAAGGCTATCAGGTTGATGTTGCCTACGATGGTTTGCGCGGTCTAGAGATGGCTGCGGCCAGTAACTACGATCTGGTAGTGCTCGATCTGATGCTGCCGGGGGTGGATGGGCTTGAGGTTGCTCGCCGGCTGCGGGCTGAATCGAGTGTTCCAATTATTATGTTGACGGCCCGCGATGCGGTGCGCGATCGGGTGGCCGGGTTGGAAGCCGGCGCTGATGACTATTTGGTTAAGCCGTTTGCGTTTGAAGAGTTATTGGCCCGTATTCGCGCCCAATTGCGCCGCCAGCAAGCCGGCCAGCATCAAGAGGTGCTGCGTTTTGCCAATCTCACGCTTGATACCCGTTCGCGCGAGTTGCGCGTTGGTGAGCGCCGGGTTGAGTTGACGGCCAAGGAGTACGATCTGCTCGAACTCTTTATGCGCCATCCCAATCAGGTGCTGACCCGCGACATCATTTACGATCGGGTGTGGAATTACGATTTCGGCGGCGAGAGCAATATTATTGAGGTGTATGTGCGCTATCTGCGCCAGAAGCTCGAAGCCAACGGCGAGCCACGCCTGATCCATACCGTGCGTAGCGTGGGGTATATCTTGCGCGAAGATGGATAAGGGGCGGTTTACAACCGCCCCAACGCTGCGATCAACTCTTGCACCGCGCTCACTACCGGCAGATTACCCTCTACCACCGCCTGCTCGATTGCGGGCAACCGTTCGCGCACGGCTGGGTGGGCGAAGAAGAGCGTCCGCAACTGTTCGTCAATCAATTGGTAGAGCCAGTCGCGGGCCTGCTCGCGACGGCGAGCAGCTAGTACGCCGCTCGCCGTCATCTCGGCGCGGAAGCGTTCAATCTCGTGCCAGACGGCGGCGATGCCGTCGCCGGTGAGGGCCGAACAGGTGCGCACCGGCGGTTTCCAGCCCGGTGTGGCCGGGGTGAGATAGCGCAAGGCGTGCCGGTACTCGGCTTGCGCTGCCAGCGCCCGCGCTTTGTTGTCGCCGTCGGCTTTGGTAATCACCAGCGCATCGGCTAGCTCGATCACGCCCTTCTTGATCCCTTGCAGCTCATCACCGGCCCCGGCCAGCATCAACAACAGGAAAAAGTCAACCATCCCGCGCACGGCGGTCTCGCTCTGGCCGACGCCGACCGTCTCAATCAGCACGACATCAAAGCCGGCTGCCTCGCAGATCAGTAGCGTCTCGCGGGTTTTGCGGGCTACGCCGCCCAAGCTCCCGCCCGATGGCGAGGGGCGAATGTAGGCGTTGGGGTGGCGGGCGAGCCGTTCCATGCGCGTTTTGTCGCCGAGAATGCTGCCGCGCGAGATGCTGCTTGAGGGATCGATGGCCAACACTGCGACGCGGTGGCCTTGTTCGCAGAGCATGGTGCCGAGCGCCTCGATGAAGGTGCTCTTGCCGACGCCGGGCACGCCGGTGATGCCGACCCGCAACGCGCCGCCGGTAGATGGCAAGAGGTGGCGGAGCACCTCTTGCGCTTGGGCGACATGGGCTGGGGCGTTGCTCTCGATCAAGGTGATGGCGCGGGCAAGAATGGCGCGATCGCCGTTGCGCACCCCCTCAACGTACTCATCCACTGTCAATTGCCGGCGGCGCGGGCCAGATGGCGGGGCCGCAGGCGTGGGCGCGCTGCCGGGCAATCCATCATGACGGCTGGCGATCCCGGCCAGTACGGACAGCGCAAAAGGCATCTCTTCGGCAGTTGGCTGGTTATTGGTCATACGTGTTGCTATATTGATGCATTGGTGGAATGAGGGTGTAGCCTTGGCTGTCCCTCGCCCCCGGCCTCGCTCCCCGCTGGTGGGGAGCGAGGCGTTCCATAGGATGCAAGACAATTTTATCAGGCGGCCTTACAACGCTGGCGCAGCCACGCTATCGCCATGCAGCCGCTGTTGCAGTTCGCGCAGCAACTTCTCGGCGGCGACCGGCAAAATGGTGCCGGGGCCGAAGATCAGCGCCGCGCCGTGCGCGCGCAAGAACTCATAGTCTTGCGGCGGAATGATACCGCCAATCACAACCATGATGTCCTCGCGGCCCAGTTTGCGCAACTCTTCAACCAGTTGCGGCAAAAGCGTCTTGTGGCCGCCGGCCAGCGAGCTGATCCCAACCACATGCACGTCGTTTTCGACCGCCTGCCGGGCCACCTCTTCCGGTGTCTGGAAGAGCGAGCCGATGTCAACATCAAAGCCAAGGTCGGCAAACGCTGTCGCCACGACCTTCGCGCCGCGGTCATGGCCATCTTGCCCGATCTTGGCGACCAAGATCCGGGGCCGGCGGCCTTCAAGGGCGGCAAAGGCATCGGCCATTGCGCGCACGTGTTGAATCTGTTCGGCGTCACTGTACTCGCTGCCGTAAATGCCGGCCACCGAGCGAATCTCGGCTTTGAAGCGGCCAAAGACCTTTTCCATCGCCAGCGAGATTTCGCCGAGGGTCGCCCGCGCCCGCGCCGCTTCGATGGCCGCCGCCAGCAGATTACCCTCGCCGGTAGCTGCCACGCGGGTTAGCTCATTCAGCGCCGCCTGCACTTTGGTCTCGTCGCGCTCGGCGCGCAGCTTTTGCAGCCGCTCGATCTGTTTCTGACGCACGGCAGTGTTATCAACTTCGAGGATTTCAATCGGCGCTTCGTACTCAAGCCGGTACTTGTTTACGCCGACGATCGTCTCGCGGCCCGAATCGATGTGCGCTTGCCGGCGCGCAGCAGCCTCTTCGATCCGCAGCTTGGGCAGCCCGGCCTCGATCGCTTTAGCCATGCCACCCAGCTCTTCCACCTCTTGGATATGCGCCCACGCACGGCGGGCCAGCGCGTCGGTCAGCCATTCGAGGTAGTATGAACCGCCCCATGGATCGACGATTTTACAGATGCCGGTCTCTTCTTGCAGGTACAACTGGGTGTTGCGAGCAATGCGGGCCGAGAAATCAGTTGGCAGCGCGATCGCCTCATCAAGCGAGTTGGTGTGCAGCGATTGGGTATGGCCCAACGCGGCAGCCATAGCCTCGATGCAAGTGCGCGCCACGTTGTTGAACGGATCCTGCTCGGTAAGGCTCCAACCCGATGTCTGGCAGTGGGTGCGCAACGCCAGCGAACGGGGGTCTTGCGGGTTAAACTGCTTGATAATCTTGGCCCAAAGCAGACGAGCGGCCCGCATCTTGGCGATCTCCATAAAGTAGTTCATACCGATCGCCCAGAAGAACGAGAGACGCGGCGCGAAGGTGTCTATCGTCAGCCCGGCCTTTAGTCCAGCGCGCACATATTCCAGTCCATCGGCCAGCGTGTAGCCCAGCTCAAGGTCGGCGGTAGCGCCGGCCTCTTGCATGTGGTAGCCCGAAATGCTGATGCTGTTGAACTTGGGCATGTGCTGGGCCGTGTAGGCGAAGATGTCGGCAATGATGCGCATTGATGGCTCAGGCGGATAGATATAGGTGTTACGCACCATGTACTCTTTCAAGATGTCGTTCTGGATGGTGCCGGTGAGTTGTTCAGGGCGCACACCCTGCTCTTCGGCGGCAACAATGTAGAAGGCCATGATCGGAATCACCGCGCCGTTCATCGTCATCGAGACCGACATCTGATCGAGCGGAATACCGTCGAACAGGATCTTCATATCGAGGATCGAGTCGATGGCAACACCGGCCTTGCCGACATCGCCAACCACGCGCGGGTGGTCAGAGTCGTAGCCGCGGTGAGTGGCCAGATCGAAAGCCACCGATAGCCCTTTCTGGCCGGCGGCAAGATTGCGCCGGTAGAAGGCATTACTGGCTTCGGCGGTGGAAAAACCTGCATACTGGCGGATCGTCCACGGCTGGGTTACGTACATGGTTGGGTAGGGGCCGCGCAGGTAGGGTGGAATGCCGGCAGTAAAGCCAAGGTGTTCAAGGCCGGCCAAATCGGCAGCCGTATAAAGTGGCCGCACCTCGATCTGCTCCATCGTGCGCCAGACCAACTCGCTCAGTGGTTTGCCGGCCACTTGTTCGGCCCGCGCTTGCCATTCGGCCAGATCGGGGGCAGGCCGTTCATCACGGTATGACAGCGTCGTGAAATCGGGGTTCTTCACGCAGCCACTCCTTTCAGACGTTGCAGCCGGGCCAGCGTTTCATAGCAGTTGGCGCGCAAGTGGATGAACTCATCAATCCCGGCAGCGCGATACATATCGATCAGATCGGTGGGATAACCGGCCAGCACGACCGTGACCTCAGGCCGCTGCGACTTGATCGCGTGGGTCAGCGCCGGCACAATATCAGGATAGGTTTCGTCAGTCGAGCAAATGGTGACAATCTCGGCGCCAGACGCCAACGCAGCCGCGGCGGCGTCTTCAATCGTGGCAAAGCCATCGTTGCCGAGCACGGCAAAGCCGCCGGCGGCGAAGAAACCGGTGGCAAAGTCGGCCCGCGCCTTGTGCTGGCTGATCGGCCCCATATTGGCGAGGAAGACTGCCGGACGGCGACCGGTGCGGGCAGTATACGCATCGGCAGCGGCGCGTAAAGCCTCGAACTGTTCGGCGGCGCGGTGAGCCGGTAAGGGCGTGATCTGTGGCGCGGCGCTGTCGGCAGCGGCTAATGCGCAGCTCAATTCACCGAGCGTTGCCCCAGCCGCCACGGCGGCCAGTGTCGCCGCTACAGTGCGTTGTTGCGCAAGTTCGAGCAACGCTGCTCGGCAAGCTTCCTCCGCGCGCGTCTCGCGGGCATGGCGCAAATCAACGGCGCGGGCGGCGTGCAACTGCACATGATCGATCTGGCGCACCTCCGGCAGCTTCTCGTTGAGATTAGGGTACATATTGACGCCAACGATCACCTCGCGGCGCTGGGCAATGGCGGCGAAGCGTTCGCTGCGAGTCGCAGCGATGGCGGCTTGCGGCATTCCCGCCTGCAACGCTGCGGCCATCCCGCCCTGTCGCTCAATCTCTTGGAAGAACGCCCACGCCTTCGCCGCAATTTCATCGGTCAGCTTCTCAACCGCCCACGACCCGCCGGGCGGATCGATCAGGCGGAAGAAATTGCACTCCTCTTGCAAAATCACATGCAGATTGCGGGCGATCCGGCGTGAGAACTCATCGGGCAAACCCCACGCTTCATCAAAATGGCTGATGTGGATGCTGTGCGCGCCACCCATCACCGCCGCCATCGCCTCGCCGGTCGCGCGCAGCATATTGTTGTAGACATCGTAGCGCGTCTTCGTCCACGCCGAAGTGCGGGCGTGCAACTGCATCTGCTGGGCGGTTTCATCGCCATCAAACGCCGACACCACGCGCGCCCAGAGCATGCGGGCGGCGCGCAAGCGGGCCACTTCGAGGAAGAACTGCGATCCCACCGAGCAGGCAAACTGTATGCGGGGGGCAACTTCGTTCACGCTCAGCCCGCGCGCTTGCATAGCGCGGAGGTAAGCCACGCCAGTGGCCAAAGCGCAGCCCAGCTCTTGGGCAGCGTGCGCGCCGCTATTGTGGTAGACGTGCGTGCTGACTATGATCGTGCGCAGCTTGGGCGCATGCGTGATCGCCCATCGCGTCCATTCAGCCAGCACGTCGTAGCAGCGGTCGAGCGACGCCGGCAGAGTGCCGTTGGCCGCCAGCGCGCCGAGCGGGTCAGCGCCGAGACAGCCTTGCAACTGGTTGGAGGAAATGCCTTGCTCTTCAGCCGCAGTGACCAGTAGCGCCGCCACCGGCGCTGCTTGCGCGCCAGCATTGACCAAGAGAGCAAGATTGGTCAGGTCAAGTTGCGCAAACAAGCGCCGGGCATCGGCCAAGGTCGCCAACGACAGCCCGCCGGTTCCTACCTGTGCCGGCGCAGCGGCATCGGGGTCGAGACCATGCAGCGTAGCCTGATCGAGCGGCACATTGAGCGTTGTCAAGCCACGCGGCACATCGGCCTGCGCCGCCTGATTGACCTCGGCTGCCGTAGGGTAGGGCAGCTCTTGTGCCACCTGCCAGCGTTCCAACACTGGCCCCAACACGCGCGTATCGCGCACAAAGGGGGCAAAGCCGGGTAGCGAGTTGGTGTAGGGCAACTCGGCAATATCGGCGGCGTTATAAATCGGTTGCAACAGAATCTGTTCGTAGGTTTTGGTGACAAGGCGCTTCTCAAACGGGACTCCCTTCAGCGTCTTTTCAGCCGCAGCCCGCCACTCCTCGTAGGTTGCGGGCGCAAACATATCGAACAGCGGGGCGCGCTGCGCCGTCTCCTGCGTCTCTGGAGGCATGGCAAAACTCCTTGCCGGCAGCCCATACCAAACCCTCGATACCGTTAGTATACCAGCAGATCGAGGGAAAAACGGGTGTGGTTGTCCAAGTCGTTGACAGGTGAAAAATCGGTTTCCTTAACCACAGGGTATCTGATTGATGCTGCTTGTCAATGGCTCATTTTAGGGAAGCGAGTTACAGTTCAACAACCTAGCCGGCGCACTGCCCGATATGGAGGGCGGCAGTACACTGCCGCACTCCATGCGTAATTAGTGGGGAGCCGTACAGCACCATTACTAGTACTGGCTTTCATGCGCGAAAATTGGGAACCCTCGCTCTTGACAATCGCGCCAGCGCCGCGTATAGTGCGATGACGATAGCAAAAACCTGATCGAGTAGACTTTTAGCGTTATTCATGGGAATTGCTACATGGGCGAAAAAGTTGTGATCGTTGAGTCGCCGGCCAAAGCGCGGACGATTCAAAAATATTTGGGCAAAGGCTACAAAGTTACCTCTAGCATGGGCCATGTGCGCGATTTGCCCAAGAACGGGCTGGCGATCGATATCGAGCACGATTTTGCCCCTTCGTACGAAATCGTCAAGCCGAAGGTCGTCAGTGAGTTGAGCCAAGCGATCCGCAATGCCGATGCCATCTATCTGGCGACCGACCCTGATCGCGAGGGCGAGGCGATTGCGTGGCATATTACACAGGCGGTCAAGACGCCAAAAAAGACACCGATCTATCGCGTGGTTTTTCAAGAGATTACGCGCAATGCGGTGCAGCAGGCATTGCAGCAGCCGCGCCAGATCGACCAAAATTTGGTTGACGCCCAACAGGCGCGGCGGGTGCTCGACCGGTTGGTGGGTTATCAGCTCAGCCCGCTGTTGTGGGATAAAGTCAAGCGCGGTTTGAGCGCCGGGCGGGTGCAGTCGGTAGCGGTGCGGCTGATCGTCGAGCGCGAGCGCGAGATCGAGCAGTTTCAGCCGCAAGAGTATTGGACGATCGAGGCCGATCTGTTAAAAGAGAACGGGGTCGCGCCGCGCGATCTCTTCCGCGCTACCCTGATCGAGCGCGATGGCAAGAAGCTGGAGAAGTTTTCCATCGAGCGGCGCGAGCAGGCCGAGGCGATCGTGGCCGATCTGCAAGGCGCGACCTACACCGTTGCGAAAGTGACCCGGCGCGACAAGCGCCGTTCGCCGCCGCCGCCATTCACCACCAGTACCTTGCAGCAAGAAGCGGCTCGCAAGCTGGGTTTTAGCGCCAAGAAGACGATGACGCTGGCTCAGCGCCTCTACGAGGGGGTTGATATTGGCGGCGAGGAGGGTACGGTTGGTCTGATTACCTATATGCGCACCGACAGCGTGCAGGTCGCGGCAGAGGCGCAAGCCGAGGCGCGCGAGGTGATCGGCAAGCGCTTTGGCAGCGATTATTTGCCTGACCAGCCGCCGGTCTATAAGACGAAAGCTAAAGGCGCGCAAGAGGCACACGAGGCGATCCGGCCCACCAGCAGCGCCCGCACGCCTGAGCAGTTGAGCGAGCGGCTCGAGCGCGATCTGTGGCGGCTCTATGATCTGATCTGGAAGCGGTTTATCGCTTCGCAAATGGCGCCAGCCGTCTTTGACAGCACCACAGTTGATATTGCTGCCCAGCCCAGCGTGGCCGGCGCGCCGCCCTACCTCTTCCGCGCCACCGGTTCGGTGCTCAAGTTCCCCGGCTTCCTCGCCGTCTATAATGTGAGTCTTGATGAAGGCGAAGAAGACGAAGACAGCGAACGCCGGTTGCCGCCGCTGGCTGAAGGCGAGGATTTGCAGTTGGTTGAGTTGTTGCCGGTGCAACACTTCACCGAACCGCCACCGCGCTATACCGAGGCGAGTCTGGTGAAAGAGTTGGAACGGCTAGGCATTGGCCGGCCGAGCACCTACGCCACCATCCTCTCGACGATCCAAGAGCGTGAGTACGTCGAGATGGTTGATAAAAAACTCATCCCAACCACGCTTGGGCGCGTTGTTACCGACCTGCTCGTCGAGCATTTTGGCAATATTGTTGATTACGACTTTACTTCGTCGTTGGAACAGCAGCTCGACGATATTGCCGAAGGTTCTAAGCAGTGGGTGCCGGTACTGCGCGAGTTCTATGGCCCCTTCCGCTCGACGCTCGAAACGGCGCAACGCCAGATGCGCAACGTCAAGCGCGAAGAGATTGCCACCGATCTCGACTGCCCGAAGTGTGGTCAAGGCAAGCTGGTGATCAAGTTTGGCCGCAACGGTGAGTTTCTCGCCTGTTCGCGTTACAACCGCGAGGATGAGGGCGATTCGTGCGATTTCACCAGCGATTTCCACCGTGATGAGAATGGCCAGATCATTCTCGACAAAGCTAGCGCGCCTGAAACGAGCGATGTGTTGTGCAACGTTTGCGGGCGGCCGATGGTCATCAAGAAGAGCCGCTTCGGCCCCTTCCTTGGCTGTTCAGGCTACCCCGAATGCACCAACACGCGCCGGATCGGACGTGACGGCAAACCGGCTCCGCTGCCCGAACCGACCGGCGTGCCTTGCCCGAAGTGCCACGAGGGTGAATTGCTGCGCCGGCGGGGCAAATTTGGCCGCCCGTTCTACGGTTGCTCGCGCTACCCCAAGTGCGACTACATCGCCAACGAACTTGATGAGGCGCAGGCCGGCGTCGTGGTCGAGGCAGCGCCGGCCAAACCGCCTGCTGCGGAAAAACCGGTCGCGCCGGCGCGTAAATCGGGCGGCAAAACCCGCAAGTCAGCGTAAGTAGCGGCAGGTTGCCCGAATATCGCCCATTGACCGGTTGACAGGAGAGTGCGGCAGTTTGGCTGCCGCACTCTATCCCTTGGGCAGCGCCCGTGTAACCCCGACCCCCTCACGACGAGACCGGCTTCCCATCCGGCGCGGCCAATACCCCGGCAGATCGGATCTTGGATGCCGCCTGCCCATAAACAAGCTGGCGATGCACCGTGTAGTTGATCAAGCACAGCGCCGGAATCGCAAATGCGCCGATGCCCGGTATCGACTGCATTCCAATCAGGAAGATCGCCACGATCCGCAAGATCCAGTTGGTGAAGCAGCCAATGCCTGCCGGCACATAACTCTGCAAGCTGGCGATGAGGCTCAACCGGTAGTAGATGATCGCCGGCACCACCCCAATGATTGGCACCAAACCGAGCAAGCCGCTGATGAGCAGTGTGCGCGGCAATTGCCGGTCAAGGACACGCAAGAACGAGTTGACCTGCGCCACATCGGCAAAGGTGACGGTCGCGCAAGCGGGGCACGGCTGTTGCACCGCGCGCTTCTTGAGGCGGGTAGCGCAGCTTGGGCAACGGCGATGCTTGATCAGCGCAACTCGATGCGCCGCTGGATCGGTGACCGGTTCTGGACGGGGTTGGCCAATCCAGCCCACCATGCGCGGCTGCTGATTGGGCTGGCGGCACGCTGGGCACTCTAGCGCCGAGGGATGCATCTGACCGCCGCAACTGGCGCAAGCAATCATCATCTTGCGCTCGCGCAGCTCGAAGTAGCGCCGGATGAGCCAGAGACCAAGCACGGTAATTCCGGCTAACAGCAATGCTAATAAGGGGAAGAAGATCAGCACAATGGTAGTCGTAATCGCCCACCCGCCATCGCCCCACGAAAAGAGCTTCAGCAAACCGAGATGGCCGCCGGGATCCATCAGTGAAATCAGGCCGATAATCGCAGCGCGAATGCCCGAGATAATCCAAATTGCAACCGTAACGATGCTTGACCAGACAACCGCAATCGGTTGCGCCAGCCATGCCAAGCCATCGGCTGGCTGCGCTGCTATCGGTGCGACTGCGGCAACTGCCACGCCGGTGCTAAGAGCGGCCACCACATCGGGTGGCAACGTCTGCGCTAGCAGATCGAGGATTTGATCCATTTGGCTATTCACCATTTGGTACTGCACCCCAAAGCCGGCCCCGGTCTTGATCAGGCGGTTAATGAATCCCATCATCTCTTGCGCAGTGGCGCTGCGTTCACTCGACCACTCGTAGATCACCCCAAGCATGATCAGAAATAAAAAAGGCCCTTCAAATGCCCACGCCGGCAGGTCGACTCCGGCTATTTGACCGGTAAGAAACGTGGAAAATCCCATCGTATCGCGCGCGATCTGTTCGGGGTTGAGCATGTGTTGTTGCACAAGACCACCGATCAACAAGAGGGCCAACACGCTGGTAAACGGATAAGCCGATAGGGCTGGCGTTAATCCGGCTGCTTGAATGAGCGAAGTAAAATGGATCATAGACTCTCCGGCGTTGATATAGTCTGCACACGTTAGACACGTCGCTCTCGCTCCCCGGTTATTGCGCGCGGCATAGCCCGCGCCACAATCCCTGCTGCGCGCGCACTTCCTCGAGCGTCCAACAAAGAAACTGAACAACCGGCGATGCCGGCCCTGAAGGCTGGCCACCTGTGCGCTGCACACTCCTTCCACTAACGAAAGATTTATCAGTCAGTGCTCTAGTTGTAACAAAACCGTCAACCTGATACAAGTGAGGGATAGTACAATGAAGTGACACAAGAGTGACACAACGCTGCTCTCTTTCTCAGCAAGCTGAGCGATGACGCAACGCTAGCCGAGGTAAAGCAGGTCAAGCATTGAGTAAGGATGACAAGCGCTTGCCGAGTGCCATCACATTTCCTGTATTCATCAAACAATGCCGCATTGAACTTGGTTTAACGCAAACCCAACTGGCATTACGGGCCGGTATTTCGATATCGCTCTTGCGGAAATACGAGTCCGGCGCGCGAGTGCCGCCAGTTGCAACGGCGATGCAATTGGCAGATGCACTAGGATTGGCTGGCGAAGAACGAAGCGCCTTTCTCGCTGCCCGGCTACCTTCGCTGCCTAAAGCTCCGGCTGATCACGAGTCGGCGGTCAAGCGAGTTGTGCCGTTTCACTTGCCGGCTGCGCCAACCCCCTTGTTAGGGCGTGAGGCCGAGTTAGCTCAGCTCACCCGGCTGCTGCGTGATGGCCCGGCACGCCTTGTGACACTGATCGGTTCGCCGGGAGTAGGTAAGTCGCGTTTGGCACTAGCTGCCGCCGCCGTCTTGCAGCCATTCTTTCCTGATGGCGTATTGTTCATGGAATTGGCTGCGCTCGATGAGCCGGCGGAACTTGCCCCCTTAATTGCCGCTCGTCTTGGCGCGCAGGGAGATCATGTGGAAGCGGCGTTGCTTGCTTTCCTTGCCCAGCGTTCGTTCCTGCTCGTGCTCGACAATTTCGAGCAACTCTTGCCGGCAGCGCCGCTTGTTGCCCGGTTGCTGGCTGCTGCGCCGCGACTGGCTATTCTCGTCACCAGCCGTGTGCCGCTACGATTGCGTGCCGAAACGCGCTTCCCGGTTAAACCGCTGGCCTTGCCGGCCAACCGGCGCGTGAGCGCGGTGGCGACAGCGCCAGCGACCCGGCTGTTTTGCGAGCGCGCGGTGGCAGTAAACCCTGCGTTTACCCTCAATGCGGCGAATGCCACGACGATTGCTGCGCTCTGCCAGCGGCTTGATGGGCTACCGCTGGCGATTGAGTTGGCCGCAGCCCGCGCTGATATGCTTGAACCGGCTGCGCTGCTTGCCAGTCTCGATGCTGGATTAGCCGAGTTGGCCGGCGGTTTTGCCGATCTACCGGCCCATCAGCGTTCGCTGCAAGCCACGATTGCGTGGAGTGAGCAATTACTGGCGCCGGCTACGCGCGATGGGTTTGCCCGGTTGGGGGTATTTCAGGGCGCTTTTGATGCAACAGCCGCGGCGGCATTAGGAGTGGATGACCTTGATCAACTGGTTGACGCGGGGCTTGTGCAGTGTGACGAGAATGGGTGGTTTCACTTGCTTGAGACAATTCGAGCCATCGCTGTTGCTCGTCTACAGGCGCATCGTGATGCCGATCGTATCCGTGCGAGTCACGCTATGTATTATGCCGCCCTCGCCGAAACTGCCTGCCTGCAGCTTGACAGCGCGGCTGCGGCAACGGCGCTCGCGCAGCTCGATGCCAGCTTGCCCAATCTGCGCGCCGCAATCCGTTGGTCGCTGGCCGCCGACGGCGGGGTGATTGCGGCGCGAATCACCGCAGCGCTGCGCGTCTATTGGCTAAGCCGGCGGGCAGTCTACGAGGGGCGCTTGATCGAGCCATTGTTAGCGTCGCCGCAAGCGCAGGCTATTCCTCTTGAGCTACGTGGGAGTGCGCTGATCACGGTTGGCTACATCTCGTCGCAGCAGGGTGCAGTGCAAGCCGGCAATCTCCTCGCCCAAGGAATTGAGCTGGCCCGCCAAGCGGGGAATATGGCCGATGTCGCGCAGGGATTGGCCTACCAAGGCATGCTCAACCGCTATCCCGGCAACCAAGAAGTCTACACGGCCATGCTCAAGGAAGCGATTGCTATTGCTCGGCGTATTGAAGCGCCGGCAATTTTAGCCTATGCGATGAACCAACTTGGTGTTGGTCACTGTACCCACGGGCGTTACCACGAGGCGCTGCCGCTGTTGCGCGAAGCCGTCGATTTGGTAGCGCAGAGTGATCAGATTATGGTTCATCGCTATCGGTGTGATCTCGCTGAGGCATTGCGCTCGCGTGGCGACCTCGCGCCGGCGCGCCGCATGTTTACCGCGATCATTGCGGCATTGGCCGGCGGTGGCGATGCGATGGCGCTATGGGAGGCGCATCTGCGCTTGGCTAGCATTGATTTGGAAGAGGGAGCGCTCGCGTCCTCAGCGCGCAATCTTGCCGCTGCCGGCACATTCATTGCCGAGATGAGCATTCCCTATGGGCGGGTGAGTGTGCTGCGCCAGCAAGGCTATCTGGCGATTGCCACCGGCAGGGATGGGGCAGCGCTTGCCGATCTGAACATGGCGCAGCAAGAGGCTTGCGCGGGATACTTACCGGAAGAACTTTCGGCAGCTTTGATTGGGCTTGCGTACCTAAATCGCAATGGCGATCGCCAGCGCGCGGCGCGCCTCTGCGGCGCCGCTGAAGGCATCCTTGCGCGCTATCAACTGCG
>JANWYE010000008.1 GCA_025057175.1 Chloroflexus sp.
CTTGCAATAGCACGCGAATGGCAGTGGCGGCAACAACAAAAAGCTAGAAAGCGTCACTACCAGTGGGCCGAGTAGAGTGACCGGCGTTTTGCGTAATACATTTTTTCAACTATCGGCAAACTACGGCAAGGAATAGCATATCGCAACGGGCTGGGTTCACCTATCAACGACGGCCAAGGTGCGCCAGTAAACTGAGTGGCAACGCTTCTGGCCAGCGCCGTGGGAATGTAACCGGACGGGAAAGAGATGGCGGCACATCCGGCGCGTCACCGGTGACAGGTAATGAAGCGTCTGCCGTTTCCGTATCGGTAATGAGTGAGGCTGCCGGCTCGACGCTGCCAAGGGTAAACGTGGTAGGCGGCGGCGCAGCCACGGCTGCCGCTGGCAGCGCTTTTGCCAGCGCCTGTTCGGCAGTCGCGATAGCGCCATCGGCCCGCGCCGCCGCCCGCACTGCACTGCGAATTGCCTGCGCCACCGCTTCAGCGGCTGCTTCATCGGTGGCGTCGCGGGCAAGTTCGGCGGCTCGCGCCGTCGCCCAACGCAATAGGCTACCGGCTTGCTCGTCGGTTAGGCCGGACATTAGCCGTTCATCCTCTTGAATGGCCTCAACCGCTAATTGTTGCAGCGGAGTCAGGTGATGAGTCATAGCTGGGTTCCAATCACAAACACACCACGCTAGTAGGCCGCGCTGCCGCACGGCTCTACCGGACGGCCCTCCATCGCCATGATTGTACATCACAACCGCGATCGTGGATCGAGCGCATCGCGCAACCCATCACCGACGAAATTAATGCTCAGCACGGTCAGAAAGATCAACGCGCCGGGGAAGAGAGCCAGCCACGGTGCGGCTTGCAGGTATTGGCTCCCATCGGTCACCAAACGGCCCCACGTCGGCGTGTCGGGGGGGAAGCCAACGCCGAGGAACGAGAGGGTTGATTCGGTGATAATTGCGCTCCCGACTTCGAGCGTGGCTGCGACGATGATCGGGCCAATCGCATTGGGCAAGATGTGGCGAAACATAATCGCCGGCCGGCTCACGCCGAGCGCCGTCGCTGCCTCGACAAATTCCTTCTCTTTCAGCGACAGAAACGATGCGCGCACGATCCGAGCCGTGCTCATCCAAGCTAGACAACCGATCACCGTCACTACAATCGTAAAGATACCAGCTTCCGGCGACCCCATCGCCTTAATTACCGGATCACGAAACAGATAGACCACCAGAAGAGTTAGCGGGATCACCGGCAATGAAAGGAAGAGATCGGTAATACGCATCAAGATTTGATCAACGACCCCGCCAAAAAACCCTGCCGTTGCGCCGATAATCGTGCCAAGCGAAATGGCAATCGCCATCGCAGTCAAGCCAACCAACAGCGACACCCGCCCGCCGTAAAGCGCGCGCGCCAGTAGATCGCGGCCAAGATCATCGGTGCCAAAGGGATGAATCGCAGTAGGGCCGGAGAGGATATTCATGAAGTCGAGATGATCGATCGCGGTTTGCAGATCAACCCGCTCTTGAATAAATGGCGACCCTATTGCCTCAAGTTGAGCCGCCAAGCGCGGAATGTAAAAGTAAGGGCCAACAAACGACACTAAGGCGAGCGTCAGCAAGACAAACATTCCCAACATTGCCAGCCGGTGCTTGCGAAACCGTCGCCACGCATCGCTCAGCAGAGTGCGTGGCTTAGCCGGCAAGCGGCTAGTCATCTGCTGCGCCCGCGCGCTCGGCGAAAGGCCAACCGCGCCATTGAGTTCTATTTCAGACATCGAGCGATACCCTTTCCGCTGACGACCCATTAGGTGGCAGAATTCTCATCAAACGCGCTTTAGAACATTACGAATAACGCACCCGCGGATCGAGCACGCCGTAGAGAATATCGGCAATCAGATTAAACACCACTGTCAGGATGGCAAAAATGAAGGTTAAAGCCATCACTACCGGCGTATCAGAATTGTTGATCGAGGTAATCAACAGCGCACCCAACCCATTCACCCGGAACAGATTTTCGGTAATGATTGCGCCAGCGAAAATAGTGGGAATGCCAAGGGCGATCAGCGTTACCACTGGGATCAAACTATTGACCAACACATGGCGCAACACGACCATGCGGTCACTGAGACCCTTGGCCCGCGCCGTGCGCACATAATCAAGATTCAGGTTATCGAGCATTGATGAGCGCATGAATCGGGTCAGCGCCGCCGTCTGTTGCACCACCAGCACCGTCACTGGCAAGGTCATTTGGCGAACCTGCTGGGTAAATGTATCCCAGTCAACAACTTGCAAGGTAGTATTGTAAACAATCGGGAACCACTTCAGATTAATCGCAAACACCAGCATTAAGACAAGGCCGGTAAAGAAGGATGGCACTGAAAATCCAACAAAGGCAAAAAAGGTGGCAACATTATCAAAAATCGAATATTGTTTGACGGCTGAAATGATACCAATTGGAATGGCCAACACCACCGCGATTAAATAGGCCGTCCCAACGACCGTCAACGTTTGTGGCAACCGCTGCCAGATCAGATCAATCACCGGCCCACGAGTGCCGAATGAAAAACCCCAATCGCCGCGCATCAGCGACGTCAGCCAGCGCACATACCGCACCGGCCATGGTTGATCGAGACCAAACTGAATCCGGATTAGTTCCCGAGTCGATTCGGGAATGGCCGGATTAAGGGCAAACTGCGCCAAGGGGTCGCCGGGGGCAAGAGCCAGTACGGCAAAAATCACAAAGCTGATGATCAGGAGGGTTGGAATAGCGATCAAAATACGCCTGATAATGTATTGCAACATAACAGATAATCCCCACATCGCGGCGTCGGTGGCGGTGTGCCGCCACCGACGCCACCCCCACTCTTACGGCACGCGCCGCCACGTCGCAATGTTCCAAATGCTGCTGTCAAACGTATTGAAGGTCGGGCCTTCGAGGTTCTTCAGTTTAGCATTGGGTGTGCGGCGGTTGATTAGCGGGATGATCGCACCGTCATTCACCAACAGATCATTCATCTTGATCGCCAGTTCAGCGCGGCGCGCCGGATCCAGTTCAACCTTCAACTGCTCGAAGAGCGCATCGTATTCGGGGTTGCAGTAGCGGCCATCATTGTTGCCATTCCACTGGTTAGCCGACGAAGCCCGCTCAGCGCAGGTCCAACCCTGCAAATATTGCTGCGGATCGGTCGAGGAAGGACCATTCGTGTACATTTGCAGATCGGCGTAGAACTTGTTCAGCGTGTCGGGGTTGCCCGGATCACCGCTGAAGAAGACGGCCGCGTCAATTGCCTTGACGTTGACCTGAATACCGATCTCAGCGAGGTTAGACTTAATAATCGCCTGCGAGCTTTGACGCAGCGTGTTGATGCTGGTCTGGAAGGTGACGATCAATTTAACGCCATTCTTCTCGCGCACCGAACCGTTAAGCTTCCAACCGGCCTCTTCCAAGATGCGCTTAGCTTCCTCGACATTGCGATCGCACTTGGTGTTGGGCGAATTGACGCTCGCCGGCACCACCAGCACGTTGCAGGTCGGCTCGCCAGTCGGGCCATAAAGCTGATCATCAATCGCCTTGCGGTCGATCGCCAGCGAAATTGCGCGCCGCACGGCCGGATCGGTCAGGAACGGATGTGGCTGATCCGGCTCGCTGCGCTTGTCGCCTAACGCCGGATCGGGGTTGGAGAAGTTCACCACGATACGCTCAACGCCGAACGAACCACCGGCGATGGCATCACACTTGCCGCTGGCCAAAATTGGCTCAAGCACAGCCTTCGGGATCTGCAAGTTCCACGCGAAATCAACTTCGCCCGTCTCGCAGACTGCGCGCGCCGCTGAGGTCGCATCGCCGCCACCCTTGATCTCAACTTCGTCGAAGAAGACCTTGTCGGCATCGCGGAAGAAGGGGTTGCGCTCGTAGATCACCGTGTCGCCGGGGCGGAACTCGCGCAGCTTCCATGCGTTAGTGCCAATTGGCGCAAGATTCGCCGCTTGGCACTCGGCGCTGGTGCTGGCTGCCGCGCCGATGCAGTTCTCAAACTGCTTCTTTTGCAGAATCATACCCTGCGGGCCAACGAACGAGATGTACGGCGCAGCCGTCGGCTCTTTCCACGTAATCTTGAGGGTCGTATCGTCGATCTTTTCGATATTCGCGATCGGATCGAACGACGCCTTGGTGGTACAAGCAGTCGCTGGATCGGCACAGTACTGCCACGTAAAGATCACATCATCAACCGTAAAATCGGTGCCATCCGACCACTTGAGGCCCGGCTTGATCTTCCACGTCACACTAGTGCCATCGGGCGCTACGCCGCCATTCTCGACCGTCGGAATTTCGGCAGCAAGGAAGGGAACTAGCTCATCCTTCTCGTTGTAGCGGGCCAGCGGCTCAAGGATGACGGTTGCGCCATCGAAGTCCTTGGTACCGGTGGCTAGATGCGGGTTGAGCGTCGTCACCGCCTGCCAGTAGAGAATCGTCAACTTACCACCCTTCTGCGCAGCCGGCGGCGTAGTTGGGGCCGGTTCAGCAGTTGGCTGCGGCGCAGCAGTCGGTTGCGGCGCAGCAGTTGGTTGCGCTTGCTGCTGCGCACCGCAGGCCGCCAAAATGATTGCCGCCACTGCCATTAGGGTCATCCATGCCCAAAGCCGTTTGTGCGACACAAGAACCTCCTCACTCCTAAAGCGAACACCCATATTGATGACCAGAGTTGGCCGCAGTCGCAATTGGCTCACACCCGATGCAACGTTGTTCAACGCCGCAGACTATCTGAGGTTTATTCCCGCACTGTTGCCAACTCGACATCCATTGGTGGCTGCGCCAACATGGCGCTTGGAAATTGAGTACACTAAAGAGAGCGGTTGATCAACCGTTGATGCATCCCGCCTGCATTGCTCAGCACAACCTCGTGTTGCGCAACATCTTCACCACTGGCTTATCTTGGAGACGTGCAGAATGCCTGAACAGTACCACAGGCTCGGCAAATTGTCAAGAAATTAAGTCATGTTGCGCCGGAATGCGTTATTCTTCACGAAGTCACACAAGGCCAGCAGCAGATGAGGTGTAAACCAAAAAGCGCTTGTATCTTCATAGTGAACGAACGAGCTGTTGTATCCGTTTATTGAGTTTTTCTCATGCCAAGGCGTCTTGCTGCTCGGCGTTACGGGTTGATGGCAATATTACAGGCCCGCGCAATTTCGCCGATGAGCCAACGGCTGACGAGGATTTCTTGATCGCTGCGTTGTTGGTTGGCGCGATCTAATGTGAGATGGCCGGTTTGTAGGCCGGCAGCGCTTTGGATGGAGAGAAAGGCATGATCGGCGCCGCGCCGTTGGCGGTCAGTAATAATCGCTGCGGTTAGACCTACGCCGAGCAGTGGCCATTCACCCTCACTCAACACCTGCGCGCGCCGGTAGGCCCACGCTGCCATTGCTTGCGCTGTTTCGGCGCTGACTGCCGGCGCGCCAATGTCGCCGGTTAACGCTAATCGCGATCGCGATGAGTAGGCATCAATCGCCTCCAACACCGTCCGCGATGAGCCAGCGATGGCATGCAGCCACGCTAAGCCCAAGCTGCCGGCCCCGGCGAAGGCTAGCACTAGCCGGTGCGGCGCGGCATGGATGGCGGCAATGCACTTGACTAGATCGGGTGGGACGATCATGGTGTACCCTCTTGGCACGGTCATTGTAGCCTCGCCGCGCGCTGCTCTGTCGCGCGGCAGCATAGCTGCCGCATTCCATGCGCTATCGAATACTTTGTCAAAAACTGTGCAAGATTTTACGGCGCGATACTACGCGCCAACAGCGCCTGCCACGTAACACAGTCGATGCGGTCATCCGCTGGCAAACCGGCGGCGACGCGGAATGCGCGCACGGCGGCGGCAGTGGCCGGTCCGAACAGGCCGTCAATGGGGCCGGGATTGAAGCCGAGCGCTGCTAACCGGCCTTGCGCATCAGCCACCGCCGGATCGAAACGGCGATCGGCTGCAATTTGTGGCGCCAGCGTGGTAAATAGACCGCAATCGCGCGCCGCCAAATCGGCTGCCGGAACCCATGTGAAGGCAAAACCGGCGGCAGCGGTGGTTAAGAGCGGCAGCCTAGGATCGGACGGCAGCCAGACCAAGGTTTCACTGTTGGCAAAGCGCACCATCGCCCCCCGCCCTTGGCGCTCCCACAACACCAACGCCGGCTCGTCAAATTGCTCTGGACGCACTGGCGTGATCACGCCATCATTGCTCACCCGCACCATCTGCGGGCGGAAGGGGTATTCCCAGCTATAGTCATGTACCGAAACCAATTCGACAAATGCATAGATCACGCCATCGGCTAGCCGCTGCGGCGCCCGCACCAATGGGATCGTCGTTTCACTGCTTTCTAATACTGGGAACTCAACCCCATTCCCGGCATCAATCCGGTACAGACCAAACCGAATATCCGGGCCGGGGCCACCGCCAGCCACCGTCAGTTCGCTGCCATCAATGCTCCATAACTCCTCTTCGCAGCAACTGAATGCGCGCACCACCATATCGCCCAGCCCAATAATCACTGCCTCGCCACCGGGAATGCCCATTTCTGGTCGCATGACCGCGTAGAGCAAGAGCTGCGCGCCGGTTGGCGACCACGCCACCGGCAGGTAACGCCACGCCGGGTTGGTGAAATCCGGTTCTGCCGGCTCAGGGTCATCGGCGATGAGCAGGCTAGGCCTTCCAGCGCTGATGTGACTGAGGTAGACGCCACTCGGCGAATCCTCGCGACCAATGATGAAACCGGGGGCCGGTGCATCGAGATGATAGGCAATCTGCTGGCCATCGGGCGAAATGCGTGGATGGCTGATGGCGCGCTCGTTGACCACCACGCGCCGCCCTGCTCCGTCAAGGGCAACCAATTCATTGCCGGTAAGATAAACTAGCGTGCCATTCTCGGCTACGCTCAACTCACGCACCGGCTGGAGTTCGTAGGTGATCTGCGTGAGGCGGTTGCCATCAGGTTCGAGCCGCATTACCTGATCGTTCTGGATCAGATAGACTGGGGCCGGCAGAGTGGCGGCAAGGACCACGGTTGGCGTGGCCGGCGGTAAGGTGGGGACAGCGGTTGGCAACTCTGCGATGGGTGTGGCCGTGGGTGATGGCACGGGCGTGGGTGGCGCAGTGCCGCAGGACACGAGCAGTAGTGCTGCGATCCCCCATATCAAGCAGCGTTTGTTCACGCGAATACTCCTAGTGAGAGCGACCAGCGTCAGTGCGCAGGCGCTCCTGAAGCAGTCTTGCTCGGTGAGCAATGCGCGCATCAACTTCGAGTATCATCATACGGCACGCCGGCGTAGTTTGCCAGTAGTGACAGGAGGTTCCGTGACTGAAACGCAGTTCCCGATTGAGCAGGTGTTAGATACGCTGGAACGCGAACTAGCTAAGTTTACGCCCCCGCTGATCGACCAAATGGGTGAGGTCAGCCAGACACCTTTCCGCATTTTGATCGCCACTATCTTGAGTCTACGCACCAAAGACACCCTCACTGCCGTAGTCGCGCCGCGCCTGTTTGCCGCCGCTGATACGCCGGCAGCCATGCTTGAATTAGGCGAAGAGCGGATTGCCGAACTGATCTACCCGGTTGGCTTTTACCGTGTCAAAGCGCGCCAGATCGTCGCTATTTGCCGGATTTTGTTGGAGAAATACGGCGGCGAGGTGCCATCCGATCTCGAAGAGCTGCTCAAGCTGCCCGGCGTAGGCCGCAAGACGGCTAATCTCGTAGTGACAGCCGGCTTTGGGTTGCCGGGCATCTGCGTTGACATTCACGTTCACCGTATCTGCAATCGCTGGGGCTACGTGCAGACCCGCACCCCCGAAGAAACCGAGATGGCGCTGCGGGCCAAATTGCCCCAACGGTATTGGATCTCGATCAACCGGCTGTTGGTCACGCTGGGCCAAAACATTTGCCATCCCACCTCGCCACGGTGCAGCATCTGCCCGATCCGCGATGTATGCCCGCGCATTGGCGTCACACGCAGCCGGTGAAGTGAGGCAGAGGCGCAGAGGTCGTAAACGCAAAGGGCGCAAAGATGCCGAAGGGATGTGATCTTGAGCAATTGCCGGGGCTTTTGAACCGTCCTTACCCCCCTGCGCCCTCTGCGTTCTCTGCGGCTCTGCGTTTTCCCTCTCCGCGCCTTAGCTTCGCTTGTGGCGCGCCGCCAGCCGGGCCAGCGTTTCGGCGTGACTGGCTTTGGTAATTGGGTAGAAAGCGGTCAGAATCATCCCGCAGATTAAGATCACCGTCGGCATTGGCCCAATCAGCAGCCGAATCGCCAGCAACGCGCTTTCCGGCTGCTGGCCGGGCTGGAGATTCTCGTTAAAGCCGGCAAATTGCAGCGCCAGCCCGACCAAAAACAGGCCCAGCGCCAAACCCATCTTCTGCAACAGCACCATAAACCCGTAAAACATCCCTTCGCGGCGCTGGCCAGTCTCTAGCTCATCTAGCTCGATCACATCAGGCATCATGCTCCACGGGATAAGATAAGCGGTGGCAACGCCAGCCCCGGCAATCACACCAAGCACGATAGCAAGTGAAATCTGTTCGGGCTGGAGAAAAAAGAGAAACGCTTGCACGCCGATCCAGATCAGACTGCCGATCATATAGACCGCCTTCTTGCCGATCCGTCGGCTGACCGCGCTCCATACAAACAGGAAGATCAGTGCCGAGCCTTGCACGGCAAAGAGCATAATCGGGATCAGATCATTGGCGCTGGCAAAGGTCAGGCCAAAGGCGGTAGCCGGGAATTGCGGCACACTGCCGAGCCAAAAGACGATAAAGAAGGTCAACACGCTCGACGTCACTTGCACCGCCAACCACGAGAACATATAGATACCGACCACAAACAAGAACGGGCGGTTCTTGAACACGTAACGGATTTGGTCGAGCAAGCTGAGTTCTTCTACGCCGGGTTCCGGCTCGTAGCGTTCGCGGGTGCCGAAGAAGCACCAGAGGAAAGGTACTGCGATCAGCAGCCCAACCACTGCGCCCGACACCAGATAGCCGGTCTGTTGATTAGTAAACTGGCCGACGATGATCTGGTGTAAAATCCCGCCCAGCAAACTGCCGCCGATACTGAAGGCGAAGCGGTAGGAATTGAGCGCGGTACGCTCATCGTAATCGCGAGTCAGTTCGGGCGTCAGCGCCGTATACGGCACGTTAACGACGGTAAAGGCGGTATCGAAGAGTAGGGCAATAACGAGGTAGTAAATAAACTTGCCGGTGACATCAAACGGCGGCACCACCCACTGCAAAAAGAAGAGCAGACCGAACGGCGCAGCGCCGAAGAGCAGCCATGGCCGCCGCCGGCCCCAGCGGGTTTGGGTCTTATCGGTCAGCCAACCGATAATCGGATCGTTGATTGAGTCCCAAATTTTTACCACCAGAAGGATAGTGCCGGCCAAACCGGGTGGCAGGCCGGCAATGGTCGTGAGAAAGTAAAGTTGGAAGAATGAAGCGATGATGGTAGCAATGGCCGGGCCGAGATCACCGGCGCCGAAGGCCAGACGGGTTGCGAGCGGCAGACGCTCTGAGGATGCCGACGTCGTGACGGCCATAAGAATCAACTCCTGATTTGCAGAACAGCGAACGATAACCGGTATTGTAACACTGTCGGCGCCGTTACGCGAGATGGTAGGATATAAGTCACAAGGGAAAGCCCGCTTGCACAGGGGAATGGTATGGCTATTCTGGAACTGATGCAGATCAATCTGCTTTCGCCGATGGTATTGGCATTTGGGCTAGGCATTATCGCCACATTGGTGCATAGCGATCTGAAATTACCTGATGAACTGTACACCACCTTATCGATTTACTTACTGCTGGCGATCGGCCTCAAAGGCGGCATTGCGCTGGCCCAAACGAGTTTGGCCGCCTTCTGGGCACCGGCGCTTGCGACACTCCTGCTTGGATTGATCATTCCCCTCGTCGCTTATGCCATTGCCCGCCGCATAGGGAAGTTAAGCGTTGCCGACGCGGCGGCGCTCGCCGCGCACTATGGCTCGGTGTCGGCAGTAACTTTTGCCGCCGCGCAGACCTTTCTTGACACGATTGGGATTCGCTACGAAGGATTTATGCCGGCGCTAGTAGCGATTCTGGAAGTTCCGGCGATTGTGATCGCGCTCTTGATCGCCCAGATGGCTGGCGGGCAACAAGGCGGCGACTGGCGCGAAGCGGTGCGCGAACTGCTAACCAGTAAGAGCATTTTGCTGCTCGTTGGGGGCATGGTGATCGGTTGGCTGGCCGGCCCGCGTGGCGGCAAAGAGGTAGCGCCGTTGTTCGTCGATCTGTTTAAGGGTGCGCTAACCTTCTTTTTGCTTGAACTAGGAATGGTAGCAGCCCGGCGTTTTCGTGATCTGCCCACTGCCGGCTTGTTTCTGCTTGGTTTTGCGATTATCATGCCGATTATCAACGGCATACTCGGTGTCTGGTTCGGCCATCTTGCCGGTCTCTCGCTCGGTGGCAGCACCATCTTGGGTGTCTTAGCCGCCAGCGCTTCGTATATTGCCGCACCGGCAGCAGTGCGCATCGCCTTGCCGCAGGCCAATCCCGGATTCTACTTGACGGCGGCGCTCGGCATCACCTTCCCGTTTAACCTTGCGCTTGGGCTGCCGTTGTATTACACGTTGGCAACGTGGATAACCGGCGGAGCATAGGCGTAGAAAGGGCGACGATATGGAATTGACGACGGTCAAATTGGTCACTATCATCGCCGAAGCGGTGCTGGAAGAGCGCCTTTTGCACGATCTGCGCCAACTCGGCGCACGCGGTTATACTGTCGGCGCTGTGCGCGGCGAGGGGACCCGCGGTGTCCACGCTAGCGAGTGGGAGGGAAAGAGCTTGCGGATTGAAACGCTGGTTGCGCCTGACGTAGCCGAGCGGATTTTGCAGCATCTGGCGGCAACCTACTTTCCGCACTTTGCCGTGATCGCGTACATGGCCGATGTGCAGGTGGTGCGGGGCGAGAAGTTTCGTGGGAAGCAATGAATGTTCAGCTCCGTGAGCTATCACCGGCTGATTGCGCTCAATTGGTATCACTGACTCAACGTAGCCTCAGCGATCCGGTCGATGACCGGTTGATCAGGCGTTTGTTGGCTGCCGAACCGGATGCGCGGCCAGAGCTGCATTTAGCGGCGTGGCGTAACGGGGAATTGCTGGGAGCAGCGCTAGGGAGCGTGCGCCGGCATGATGAGCTGTTGGTAGGGGGGCCGCGTTTGTTGGTGGTTGACCCGGCGTGGCAACGCCAAGGGCTTGGCGCATACCTGCTGAATGAATTGGAACAACGGCTGCAAGCGATTGGCGTTCACGAGCTGCGGGTTGGCAATCTGGCCCCCAATTATCTCTGGCCGGGTGTGCCGGAGACGAATCGCGCGATGCAGGCGTTGCTCGCCAAACAAGAGTACGAATTGGCCGGGGAAACGCTCAATATGACGGTTGACCTCAATGGACGGGATTGGTTGGCCGGCATCAATCTCAAACGGTGGAGCATCCGGCGCGCCCGTTATGGCGAGACTGAGCTAGCCGCGTGGGCCGGTGAGCGTTGGGGCGTGGCGTGGCAATGGGAAGCAGCGCAAGCAGTGACCACCGATCCGCCTACGGCGCTAGTTGCCGAACGCGATGGCGAGTACGGCGGATTTGCCTGCTGGGATGTGAGCGGGTTATGGGGCACCTTTGGGCCAACCGGCGTTGATGAAGCCTTGCAAGGCCATGGCCTTGGCCGGGCGCTGCTCTGCGCCGCGCTGGCCGCTATGGCAAGCGCCGGCTATCGCCAGATCGAGATTGGCTGGGTCGGGCCACAGGAATTCTACACCCGTGTCGCCAACGCGCAGCCCGGAAGAATCTGCCTGCTGTATCGCAAACCAGTTCTCGGCTAGCCAGCCCGATCGAGCGCAATCTTCCACAGCGCCAGCCCTAGCATCTGCGGATCGTGGCGGATCGTATCGGCCTTGTTCCACAACTCACGCGGGCTGGGATCGGATTCGGCCAACTCGCGCACAAGCGGCTCGACGCCAAGCGCCCGGATCGCCTGCCGATCGGCCTCAGTCACCACGAGCGGATGCAAACCGGCAGCGCTGTAGCGAGCCGCCACCGCCGGATGCAACGCATGAGCATCGTTTATCAGCGCTACATCGAGCACGCCAGGACCGAGCACTTCCACCAAGCGCGCCACGTGATCGGCAATTGTCATGCCATCGGTCTGACCGGGCTGTACGGTGGTATTGCAGACAAAAACCACAGTGGCCGGCGTGGCCCGCAACGCCTCAACCACTCCCGCAAAGCAGAGGGTCGCTAAAAGCGAAGTGTAGAAGCTCCCCGGCCCGATCACAACCAGATCGGCGGCAGCGATAGCCGCCAGCGCCGGCGGATACGCCGCTGCCGGCGGATCAAGGAATAACCGGCGAATTGGCGGTTTGCCGAGCGCGCGCACCGCCGCCTCCTCGACCACGATCCGACCATCGGCCAACTCAGCGCACAAGCGAGTATTGGCGGTTGACACCGGCAATACCTGTTCAGGGCAACCGAGCATCTGGCGAGCGGTCGCCACCGCTGCAGCAAAATCACCCTCCATCTGGGCCAAACCACCCAACAACAGATTGCCCACCGCCATGCCATCGAGCAAAGGCAGCGCCGCGCTACGCAACCGGTACTGCATCAAACGAGCCAATGGGCCGTCGGGTTCGGCGGCCAGCGTCGCCAACAGATTGCGCAGATCGCCGGGGGCAGGAATATCAGCAATCATCCGGGCCGCGCCGGTGCTCCGCCCCGAATCGGTAACGGCGATCACTGCCGCGCGCTCGCCAAAAAAGGGCCGCGCGCCCAGCAATACCTGCGCACTGCCGCCGCCGCCACCGAGGGCGACGAGGCGGGGGGAAGAGGCGCCAGAGAAGTTGGACATAGAATACTCCACGCACAGGGCTTGACAGCCATTACACTATACTGTATACATCAACTATATTCAAACATGAGTTCGCGCTTCACATGGATTTATGAGCTATCATCCAACCTTCATTGACCTATTCGCTGGCATTGGCGGCATCAGATTAGCCTTTGAACGAGCGGGAGCAAAATGTGTCTTCTCTTCTGAATGGGATAAGATGGCCCGCCGTACATACGAAGCCAATTTTGGTGACACACCAGAAGGTGATATTACCCAAATACCAGCAGAAAAAATTCCGGATCATGATATACTCACTGCCGGTTTTCCTTGCCAGCCATTCAGCATTGCCGGAGTCACAAAACACAATGCTCTTGGCAATGCGCACGGCTTTGCCCATACCACACAGGGAACGTTGTTTTTCGATGTCGCTCGGATTATTGAGCGCAAACGCCCACGAGCGTTTTTGTTGGAAAACGTCAAGAATTTGATAAGCCATGATCGAGGAAGAACATTTCGCATCATTTATGAAACTCTTACTGAAGAACTAGGATATAGTGTCTATTACAAAGTGATTGATGCTCGCTTGCTCGTACCACAACACCGCGAACGAATTTATATTGTGGGATTTTCTGAACCTATTGCGTTTGAATTTCCCACCATTCCTGATCGAAAGCCTAAACTCCGCGACATCCTTGAAGAACATGTTGATCCCAAATACACACTTACCGATCACTTATGGAATTACCTCCAGCAATATGCCGAAAAGCACCGCACCAAAGGCAACGGGTTCGGCTTTGGGCTAGCCAATCTTGATCAAGTTACCCGTACCTTGAGCGCCCGCTATTACAAAGACGGCTCCGAAATCTTGATCCCACAAGAAGGCAAAAACCCCCGCCGTCTCACACCACGTGAATGTGCGCGCTTGATGGGATTTCCAGACAGCTTTAAGATTGTCTGTAGCGATACCAGTGCATACCGGCAGTTTGGCAATTCTGTGGTCGTGCCGATTGTTGAACTCATTGCCCAAGAGATGATGAAAGCTTTACTTCATCCTTCACCAAAGCGCGAGCAAGCTTACAACCTGCCCTTGTTTGAATTATGCAAACTAAGATGATTACCTCCCATCACAAGGACAATCGTCAAATGCCGTTCAATCTTCCAATTAAAGACGCAATCACATATCTAGAGCGCGTGATGGTAAACAATAAGGCGCGTGGCATGATTGCTGAAATTGAATTAGAAAATCTTTTAACTTCATCAAAGAATGCGCAAAAACATCTTTCAGGAGCTTGGATTATTTCACCAAACACGAAGCAATTCTACCAATACCGCTACGCTATTTTCGTCCTTCCCCAAGTTTACAGCGACGATCAAGAATTAGCTGCAGAGGTTGCCAAGTGGAACAAGGACAGAGGGTTTCAGGCCTTGGCAACATTTCTCTATGATAGCGGAATAGGTGTCATTGCTACTGGAGCGATCGGTTCATCAATCAATATTGATATTGATCAACTGCGATGGCAGAATTATCTTTACACTAGGGAACAACTTACCCTACAAAACAATCTGTTTAAGTGTTGGCCTGCGCGCGGGCGTGGTTTTCGTAGTCGCGGTTGGAATGATGATGTAAAGCAACGATTGGAGCAAGTAGGTGAAATCCAGCTTACAGCGCTTACGCTACGACAGGCATTTTATTACAGCTACCTCAAACAGCAACTGCGCAAATCACTAGCCGATCCGTATGATATAGACCTGTTTATTGCCGGTTTTCGCGGCAACGTGTTACCGGTTGAGGTCAAAGAGAAGAGTCCAACTGATCGCGGCGATTTTGGCCTTGATGCCGGTCGCATATTGATGATGCTACGACTGTGCATTGTAACGCAAAGTAATGGCATGTATTTAATCCGTCAAGTAAACAACGATGCACAAAGAAGTTTTGTTGAATGGCGTTACACTTTACTATCCGATATTATTATGGGTTGTAGCTGGAACTTGCAAGCTGGCGGTCGCGGAATGCTCGGCGGGATGACGCAAACCGTGATGCTATCCAACGATCTCTTCAAAACTTTTGATCCCGATATGCTTACGGAAGATTGGTTACAGCAGCACAGTGATTTGACGGCTTCAGTTCGCGAGTTGGCCTACGCTTTTGCCGAAAAACTATCAGACTTTCTGCCGTAGTCCCCTATCACCCCTCCATTATCGCAACATTCACGTAATCGTGTTTGCGCGAGCCAACTTTGGTGCGCTAGCGTTTGGCGTGCCATCGGCATTATTATTGCTGCCGTGGCTGGTTAATAATCTCAAAATATACAACGATCTCTTTTTTTTGACCACAGCTCGAACCCAATAGTAACATGCAAGAGGACCTGAAATGAGTAAGCTATAGATGAAGTGACACCATGGAGGTTTCACAAACTTCCTACCACCGCATCGATCGCTCAGTCTCGTTCGCGCAAGCCAACTTCGGCGCGCTAGTGTTCGGCGTGCCATTGGCATTATTGCTGCTACTAGGGCATCTCGCAATCCACCAGTCACTAACGCTAAGCGCTTCGTGGGAAGCGTTACTGGTCGCCATCGTCGGCGTGATCATCCACGAAGGATTGCACGCTGCCGGCTGGATGATTGCCGGTCGCCTACCGCTAAACGCCATCAAGTTTGGCCTCAATGTCAAGACCCTTTCACCCTTTGCTCATGCCAAGCAACCATTGCCGATCAACGCTTACCGCTTCGGCACGGCCCTGCCATGCCTAGCGCTCGGCATCATGCCCGGCCTGATCGGGATTGCCGGCAACTGGCCGCTAGTCACCAGTTTTGGCGCATTATTTACTCTGATCGCGGGGGGCGATCTGCTGATTCTGTGGCTGCTGCGGCGCGACCCAGCTACGGCGCAGGTGGTCGATCACCCTGACCGGGCCGGCTGTGAAGTGTGGTTGCCTGCCAACAACTCGTGATAGAGCGCCAAGGTCTGGCGAGCCACCACCGGCCAATCGAAGGTTGAACGCACGATCCGTTCGCTCTCTGCCCCCCATTCCGGCCAGTGGGCGCGGGCGGCCAAGGCGAGACGCAGTTGAGCAGTCAGATCATCGACATTACCCGGCAGTGCCAACAGGCCGTTGCGCCCCGGAAAGACCTTGTCGGGAATGCCACCGATCGCGCTGGCAACAACTGGACGACGATGGATCATTGCTTCGAGCGTGACTAACGAACTGCCTTCGTAGCGCGTGGGATGCACGAAGAGATCAATCTCTTCGTAGAGGCTGTGCAACTCTTCATCGCTCAGCCGGCCCACAAAGATCGTATGATCGGCAATCCCGGCATCACGCGCCTGCTGCTCCAGCGCAACCCGCGCCGAACCGCTGCCGACCAGCAACCAGCGCCAGTTGGCCGGCAACTCATTGCGCAGACGGGCCAATGCTGCAATTAAGACATCGAACCCTTTGTTGGGTTCGAGACGGCCAACGCTAAGCAAGATCGGGCCGCCACTCGTTAGCCCCAGCCGAAAGCGCAGGGCCGCGCGCAGATCGCTGCGCACCTGCGCCAGACACTCGTTCACATCGATCGCCGAGGGGATTACCACGACCTTAGCCGGATCGACACCAAGGTACCGGGGCAGATCGTCTTTGGTGCAAGCGTCGGTAGCAATAGCGCGATCGGCTTGGCGATGGCCGTAGGCGTAGAGCAGCCGGAACGGTGCGTAGGCTAGCCACTTAGCCCGGTCGGGTGTGCGAAACTCTTCCATGCCGTGCGGGTTGGCGACAAACGGCGCACTGCGCAGGCGCGGGTCGCGCTGGCGAGCGATGGCATAGCCAAAGGCGCACAAGCCCTGCGTATGCACTACGTCAAATTCGCCGGCCAACACCCGCTGCGCGGTGTGGCGACCAATTCGCCAACTATACACCGGGAAATTGATCTGGCGACCAATGACGCCGTTTGGCGGTAAAAAGGGTGTCGTGTAGTCGTAACGTAATGTTGCGATGGCATGAGGTTTCAGATCACCATGATCAGTGTTTTCCGGCGGCGTCTGCACATAAAGCGTCACTGCTACGCCAAGGCGGGTCAGGTATTTGGTAAGATGATAGACGTGGCGCTCGATCCCGCCAAAGCCATGCAACGGGAAGACGGCACGCGCTAGCATCGCCACCCGAATCGGGCGGGCATGAAGCGGATGGGTAGCGTCCATGGCTGCGCGATCCTCCCTCGAATGCGTATCACCAAGCTGTGGCGATGATACCACAAATTGAGAGAGAGCGACGCACAATAGCAGCTACCCTCTAATGAAACATACACCTCCCGCACCCGCCAAGTATGCTCACATCTGGCGGAAGAGCGAACCACGCTGCGCCCATGCCCACGCATTGTTGGGGTCAATCTCGACCGCGCGGGTCAGATCGATAAAGGCTTCTTCGTAAATCTTGAGCGCCTGATAGGTCGCGCCGCGCCGGCTAAGCACCCATGAGTCATCGGGACTAAGTTCGAGCGCGCGATTAAAATCTTCGAGCGCTTCGTTGTAATGGCGCATCAAACGGTGGGTTTCACCGCGTTCAGCCAACACCCAAACCACATCAGGCTTGAGTTCGAGAGCGCGATTGAAATCGGCTAGCGCCTCTTCATAGCGGTTCAGCATACGATAGACTTGGCCGCGGCTACCTAATGCCCACGCGTGATCAGGCTGCAACTCGATCGCGCGGCTAAAATCGGCCAGTGCCTCAGGGTAGCGACGGCGCAGGCGCAAGATCTCGCCCCGCTCGGCTAGCGCACTCACGTGGTTTGGCTCTAGCTCGATCACGCGGCTGAAATCGGCCAACGCCTCGTCAAGGCGATCAGCGGCGCGGTGCAAGAGGCCGCGTTGCATATAAACCCATGCATATTCGGGATCGAGTTCGAGGGCGCGATTAAAATCGGCTAGCGCCTCCTCGGTATCGCCAAGAGCGCGAAAGGTAGCGCCCCGGCTGCCTAGCGCCCATGCGTAATCAGGGTCAAGATCGATCGCCCGGCTAAGGTCAATCAAAGCACCATCGTAGTCATCGGCCAAGCGGCGCGCTTCACCACGCTCGGCGTACAGCCACGCCAGATTGCCTTGAAGCGCGATCGCTGCGTCAAAATCAGCTATTGCCGCCGCGTAATCGCGCAATTCGCGGTAGGCAATGCCGCGATGACCCAATGCCCATGGATAATTTGGATCGATAGCCAACGCCTGCGTAAACGCTTCAATTGCTTCGGGATACCGGCGCAATGCACGCAACGATTCGCCCCGCTCGGCATGCACCCACGCTAGGGCCGGATTCAGCGCCAATGCCGCGTCAAAATCGGCGAGCGCCTCGTGGTGGCGGCGCAGCGCCCGCCACACCTGCCCACGGCTGCCTAACGCCCATGGGTAATCGGGACGCAACTCGATCGCGCGCGAGAAGGCAGCAATAGCCTCTTCATGGCGGCGCAGCATGCGCAATGTCTCGCCGCGTTCAGCGTGATACGCCGCGTCATCAGGTTCGAGTTCACAAGCTCGGTTTAAATCGGCCAACGACTCCTCCATCCGGCCCAATTCACGCAACACCTGCCCACGCTGAAAGTAGGCCCACGCATAGTTTTTGTCAAGCGCGATAGCGCGATTGAAATCGGCCAACGCCGCTTCTCGCCGGTCGTGGTACAAATTTTCTAGGTTCATTACTTCCCCCTTTCAGCGTGATCAGGCGTGTTGGCAAATATATTACCATTACGCATAAGGCTGCGCCGAGGTTGCATCTTACCCGCGCCGAACCGGGCCAAGCAACCCACCTAACCCCAGCGCGACGATCTCACGCCGGCCAAGCCGTTCGTTGGCCATGAGCCGCGGCAGGATCAGATCGACAATGTTCTGGTCACGCGAACGAACACAGCCGGGAGCGCCAATCAGCGGGATCGTATCGCCGGTGTGGTGAAGGTAGGCGAGCAACAACAGATTCCCCGGCTCGACCGGCGCGCCGTAGTGCGCAATCTCGCCGCCGAGCCGCAGCACGGCGCGCGGAATGACATCATCGCGGTCAACAACAGAGGTCTCGCCAGCCGTAATGATCAGATCGGCCCCAGCCTCAACCAACGCCGACAAACCGGCGGCCACCTCCTGTTCATCCAGCGGTAACTCGCGGCAGGCAATCATCGTCGCCCCTAGATCGGAGATCCGCCCGACAATGGCCGGTAACATACCGCGTTCAACCCGCGCTCGCGCCGCTGGGCTGCTGACTAAGGCAACCCCAACGCGCTGCCGCACTAACGCAGCCACACGCAACACGCCTGCGTCGCCGGCGGCAGCGGCAGCTTGGGCCAGATCGAGCGCCGGCACCGCGAAAGGAATTATCTTGATCGTTGCCAGCATCTGCCCAGCCGTAACGAACGTGTAGGGCGGCAGCGTCGCCACGGTTAAACCATCGATCAGGTTAATCGCCAACAATGCTTCGGCATCGATCATCAGCGGGCCGGCAACGGTGGCGCGCAGATTAACGCGCCCGGCATGAGGTTCGCCGATCGCGACACCCGAACCGGCCACGATCTGGGCCAACCGGATGGCCGCTTCATCTTCGTGAACGTCATCGGGCGCTAACACTGCCACGCGCACAGCCGATAATCCCAACTCGGCGAGGCGCGGTAGATCTTCGGCGCGCAACCGCCGCCCTTTACTCAGTGCTTTACGCCCTTGGGCATCGGCCAAATTATGGCAGAGAATATGCCCGACCGCCGCTGCCGGCGGCAACGTTTCGATCCGCATAGAGGTTGCCTATGTGAGGGCGCGCGAACGTAGCGCCACAATGTTACCGGTCGCTAAGCCACATCTGTAAATCATGGTACCATGGCTAAGGGAGAAGTAAACTATACCTTGATAAAACTATGATCAAAACCTCAACAATCCCGCGGGAGCGCGGTCTTGGTTACGCCTTCATCGGCGGGCTGGCAATCACCTTCATTGCAGCCCTCCTCGGCGCGCTCTTCATCTACTGGTTTACCACTGTTCAGCGTGGCCCGACACCGGCTGAACTATTGCCGGCAGACGTCCAACTCTACGCCAGTTTATCGCCAACGCTCAGCGATGTGCCCGAACAACCCCGGATCGAACGGGCGCTCAGCGAGGTTTTTGGCTTGAGCATGCCGGCAGATGCGGCTACCAACGTTGCTGCCTTGCTCGGCGTTAAGCTCGATAGCGATGTTATTACGTGGATCGGGAGTGATATTGCGATCGCGGTGCGCGATTTTACGCCGGTCACGCGCGATGTGGCTACCGACTTGATCACCAACGGCGAGGTGCTGGTCTTCCTTGCGTCGCGCAATGATCCGCAAGCCAAGATCTTTTTAGAGAAACATCTAGCGGTGCGGCGTAATCGTGGTGAAACGTTTAGCGCGCAGCAGGCCGGCGAGGCAACAATCTATGTGGGTGAGATTGCCAGCCCACTGCGCGCAGTTGGCCTGATCGAACACTATATCGTCTTCTCGAACCGGCCAGAGGCCCTGATTGATCTTGCCGCTGGCCCGGATCGACCGAACCGGTTGGCCGGCGTGCCGGATTTTCAGCAGTTCCGCGAAACGATAGCGGCGGTGCGCTCAGGCGCGATATATACCGATGGTTCGCCCGCTGCCGAAGCGGCGCGGGCGGCGGTGCGGGCGTGGTTGGCAAGGGTCTTGGCCCCGTGACGGTTATTCACCGTCCTTCTCGATGATTTGCACTTTGTTGCCGGACGGGGGCGGGGCGGCGGGGCGACGGTTCCAATTCAATACCTGTCCAAGCAGCGCCCACATGCGCTGTTCGACCTCTGCCTCGCGGCCAAGCATGAGCAAACTGATGCCACCGAGCACCAGAATGCCCGGCCACACCAAGTTGAACAGCGAGAGCAGCGCTAGACCCACGCCCCACAACAGCGCCTGGACTGCTTCGTTGGTGCGGCCAAGGCTGCGTTGGCGACGGTAGATAGCGATGCCACCGCCAGCGAGGAGCGCAATCGGCACGAGCCACCACAACTTGAAGATCGCTACTATGCCTAACGCAACCAACAACAGACCAATGAAGCGGGTCTGATCATTCTGGAGCGACATACCCTTTCCTCCTTCGGGGTGTAGCCTTGTTCACTGCCGGTATGACGCCTGCACCGGCGCAAAAGTTGCAGCAGTCTGTGGTACCATACAGAAAGCCGGTTCTTCTGCCAGCCATCAGAGGTTCACCGATGACCACATCACGCAGCGCCGAGCGCGTTCGCCAGTTTGGCACCACGATCTTCGCCGAAATTAGCGCCCTCGCCGTGCAATGCGGCGCGGTCAATCTGGGGCAAGGCTTCCCCGATTTCGCCGGGCCGGAATGGGTTAAGCAAGCGGCTGCCGATGCGATCGCCGCCGACGCCAACCAGTACGCTCCCTACATTGGCGTCCCCCGGCTGCGCGAGGCAATTGCCGCCACGTGGCAGGCTCACGGTTGGCGCGCAATCGACCCACAGACCGAAGTGACTGTCACCAGCGGCGCGACCGAGGCGCTGTTTGGCGCGGTGCAGGCCCTGATCAACCCCGGCGATGAGGTCATTCTGTTCGAGCCATTCTACGATGCGTATCTGCCCGATGTGACCATGGCCGGCGGCGTGCCGCGCTTTGTGCGCCTCCATCCCCCAGCGGACGGCCAAAGCGGGTGGTGGTTCGATCCAGCCGAATTACAAGCTGCCTTCTCGCCGCGCACACGCTTACTGATGCTCAATACGCCGCACAACCCAACCGGCAAGGTCTTTCGCCGCGCCGAACTCGAACAGATTGCTGAGCTGTGCCAGACTTACGATGTGGTAGTGGTCTCGGATGAAGTCTACGATCAATTAGTCTTCGCCGGGGCCGAACACATCCCAATTGCCACCCTGCCGGGGATGTGGGAGCGCACGCTGACAATTAACAGCATCGGCAAGACCTTTAGCCTCACCGGCTGGAAGATCGGGTATGCGGTTGGCCCGGCTCATCTCAACACGGCGCTGCGAGCCGCACACCAGTGGATTACCTTCGCCACCGCGACACCGTTGCAATTTGCTGCGGCTGCCGCGCTCGAAGGCGCGCTACGCAATGGGTATTACGAACAGTTTCGCGCCGAGTATACCGCTCGGTATCGGCTCCTTGAAGAGATATTGGCGAGCGTTGGATTGCCGGTATTGCCGACCGAAGGCAGCTACTTCCTGATGGCTGATATATCATCAACCGGCTTTCGCGATGACGTCGCCTTCTGCCGCTATCTCACCCAAGAGGTTGGGGTAGCTGCGATACCGCCTTCAGCCTTTTATGCCCGCCCGCGCGATCTGCCGCTGCTCGCAAGATTTTGCTTCGCCAAGCGCGAAGAAACGCTACGCGCCGCCCAACAACGGCTGCTGGCGTGGCGGCAGCGTGGGTGATGGGCGCCCAAAACGGCAAAGCGCACACCAAAAAACAGAAAGTGAGTAACCATGGAAGCCCGTTTACAAGAACTGCGCGCCCGTCTACAGGAGATTGATGACATTAACAGCGCGGCAGCCGTGCTGGGCTGGGATCAGAGCACCTACATGCCACCCGGCGGGGCGCCAGCTCGCGCTCGCCAGCTAGCCACCCTCTCGCGGCTGGCGCACACGCGCAGCACCGATCCTGAATTGGGCCGGTTGCTGGCCGAGCTAATGCCTTACGCCGAACAGTTGCCGTATGACCACCCTGACGCGGCGCTCATCCGAGTCGCGCAGCGCAACTACGAGCGAATGACCCGCATCCCGGTTGAGCTAGCCAGTGATATTGCGGCTCACACCGCTGCCAGCTACCACGCATGGACGCAAGCCCGCCCGGCGAATGATTTCGCTACGATGTTGCCATACCTCGAACGCACCCTCGAATTGAGCCGGCGGGTGGCCGATTGCTTCCCCAACTACGAGCACCCGATTGATCCGCTGATTGATTTCAGTGACTACGGCATGCGCGCAGCCGTGATTCGCGATCTCTTTGCCCGGTTGCGGGCCGGCCTCACCCCGATCATTCGCGCCATCGTCGCCCAACCGCCGATCGACGACTCGTGCCTGCGCAAGTACTACCCGCGCAACGATCAACTCGCCTTTGGCGAGCAGATCATCCGCCAATTCGGTTATGACTTTGAGCGTGGACGGCAAGACCTCACCCATCATCCGTTTGCGACCAAATTCTCGGTTGGCGATGTGCGCATTACCACTCGCATCAATGAGCATGATTTAGCCGATGGCCTCTTTAGCACTCTGCACGAGTCGGGGCACGCGATGTACGAGCAGGGTGTCGATCCGGCCTTTGAAGGCACTCCGCTCTGTGGCGGCGTATCGGCAGGTGTGCATGAGAGCCAATCGCGGTTGTGGGAAAATCTGATCGGCCGTTCAAGGCCTTTCTGGGAGCATTTTTACCCAGAATTGCAGCAGACATTCCCACAGCAACTCGGCAACGTACCGCTCGATGAGTTCTACCGCGCCATCAACCGCGTGCAGCCGTCGCTCATTCGCACCGACGCTGACGAAGTGACCTACAACCTGCACGTCATGATCCGGTTTGATCTGGAATTGGCGCTGCTCGAGGGCAGTCTACAGCTACGCGACCTGCCGGAGGCATGGAATGCCCGTTACGCTGAAGATTTGGGAGTAACGGTACCCGACTATCGCGATGGCGTGTTGCAAGATGTGCATTGGTTTGGCGGCCTAATCGGCGGCGCTTTCCAAGGCTACACGCTAGGTAACATCCTCAGCGCGCAGTTCCTTGCGGCAGCTCGCGCTGCGCACCCTGCGATTGATGATGAGATTGGCCGAGGTGAGTTTGCCACCTTGCATGGTTGGCTGCGCGAAAACATCTACCGCCATGGCAGCGTCTACACGCCAAACGAGTTGATCGAGCGCGCTAGCGGCAAACCGATGACGATCGATCCGTATCTGGCTTACCTGCGCCAGAAGTATTCGGCAATCTACGGGATTGCGCTGTAAAGCAGGGCGAAGGCGCGGGGCGCAACGATGCCGATCGTTATGCCCTGTGTGAGCCAAACACCCATCTTTCTGCATGCGGAGAGATGGGTGTTGTTATGTAAAACAAACGCAACGCCTACCGTTCAGCGAATCGTATACGCGCTCATCAGGCTCATCTCGCCAAGGAGTTGGCGCTGGGCTTGGAAACTGGCCTGCGCCCGCTCGATAAACGCGCGCGCCTCTTGGAAGCGGAGCGCGGCGCGATTGGCATTGGCCACATCGTAGGTGCTGTAGAATTCGAGGATCGCATCGAGACCAGCCAACTCTAACTCTAAGCCCTGCCGATAATCTTCGTGGGCCGGCAACAACACTCCCGGCGCGCGCAGTTCGCCAAGGTTGGCCAGCGCTTGCGCCACGGTCGCACGCAGCCGCTGGGTAGCGGCCACGTGGTTGATCGAAGCGCCGCCGGGCTGGCTCGTCTCTTGGCGATAAGCAGCCGTTGCAGTGCGCAGATCGGCGCGGATCGCTTCAATTGCGGTGAGGTATGACACGGTGAGGCTCTCGACCACAGCCAACGGCTCGGCCTCAAGGGCCGGGATGGGAGTGGGGGTAGCGAATGGCTGGGCAGGGACGGTTGCAACGGTAAAGGCTGGTTGCTGCTCGGCAGCCAGCGCAGCTAACGCGCGCTCGCGGGCAACGCTGACGCTCTGGTGCAAGATGAGCGCCACCGCCAACAACACGATTGGCAACACCCAGAGCACCACACGCACCCGCGAAGTCTCGCGGCGCTGCCAACGCCAATGGAACCACCAGTCGCGAGTTTGGGGCGGTTCTTTTGGGGTGGAGGTAGCAACAGGTGCGGGTTCGGTTGTCTCTTCCGAAACAATGGCCGGTGGTGCGAGATCGGCTACGGGTTGAGCGGTGGTTGTGCCCTGTCGCGCAAGATAGGCAAGGCCACGCCGAGCATGGGGGTTGTTCGGGTTGATACGCAACACTGCTTGCAAGCAGAAGGCCCGCTGCGCCGGATCGTCTACCACGCCGCTCAACCATAGCCAAGCCCGTTCGTCGCGGGGATCGAGCTTGAGGGCGCGCGCCAGCAGACCGGCGGCGACGCGGCGCTGCCCGCCGCGCGCTGCTGCGATGCCGCGCTCGACTAAATCACGCGCTTCGGTTGGATTGGCCCGGACTCCGGGTTCGCCGGTGGTGGTTGTCATGGCGTGATCTCGATGTGTTTTGGCCGTGCGCCGGGGGGGACGCACGTCCGTGCGTCCCTACGATTGGGCGCCGGGGGGACGCACGTCCGTGCGTCCCTACGACCGTATCCCTACGATTGGGCACCGGGGGGGACGCATTGCCGTGCGTCCCTACGACCGTATCCCTACGATTGGGCGTCGGATGGGGCGCACGGACGCGCGCCCCTACCTAATGGTCGGGTAATAGGGTGTTTAATGCTCGTTGAATCAATGTTGAATCCTGCACTAAATTGGCCCGTACCGTTTGCCAATATTCGGGCCGTTCGTATCCTAACTGCCAAATGGCGATTCCGGCTAGATCAAGCTTTTGCACTGTTGCTATTTTATCGGCTAGGCCGGTATCGGTCATGAACCAGACGGTGCGCGTGCCGGCGCTTGTGCGATAGGTAAAGGTACTCTCGCCGACCCGGCCACGGGCATTGCGTTCGATAAAGCTCACGGTTGGCTGATACTCGTTGATAATTTCCTCGATCACTTTCCACGGGCGAGCGGTTGCATTCCCGTCTGGCGGCCAATCGTAGCCGTAGAAGTGAACGCCAATCAGCACCTTAGACGGTTCGACCACTTCACGCGCATAGTTGGCAACGGCTTCGATCCAGTACGCCGGCGCGACCGGCCCTGGCCCCGACCCACGCCAGTGATAGTCGTAGGTCATGATGCGCAATTGGTCGACGTGAGGCCCGATCGCGCGCCAGTCTTGAAAGGCGCCTAACCCGCCATCATCGCGATCTTTGGCATGAACGGCTACAGTCAATAGTTTATCATGGGCGTGTAACGCAGCGGCAAGATCAACGATGAAGGCGGTAAAATCGTCACGCAATGAGGGCGCGAGCGATTCGTAATCGATGTCAATGCCATCGTAGCCGCGCGCCAGCACCTCATCAACGATATTTTGGATATGGCGCGCCCGTAGCTGCGGATTGGTTAGCACCGGCACGACTGCGCCGGGATTACCGACGTTATGAATGGACGGGATGATACGCACATTGTTTTCGTGCGCAATCCGCACCAATTCGTCATCGCGCCGGCCATAGAGCCGCCCGCTCGCGTCAGTGGTGTACCAGAACGGGCTAATATCGTCGATAATATCAACGTTGGCGAAAAATGACTCGCGGGCGTCACCCTCAAAATTTGGTGGCAGCCACACCGCGATATAGCGCCCGCTCTTGGGATGATATCCAACGGTTTCTGGTTGCGGAGGCTCGGCAGTCGGCAGCGGCGTGGGCGGCACCGGCGTGGGCAGCACCAAGAGCGGCACAGCAGTAGCTGTAGGCGCAGTGGCGACTGTAGGCGTGGGCGCATTTGCCGAAAGCGCAATGAGCGCACTCGACATTTGCACCGTCTGCCACAGCAAAAGACCAGCGATCGCCAATGACCCGATATAGATGGCTCCAGTGATGATCGTGCTTATCCGCACGCCTTACCTCACGTTACAAGACGCACTCTACACACTGTCGCTGCCACGCAGCGACGTTTGCTGTCTTCACCTACCTAATATGCACCCAACTCACGTAGCCGTTCATCGCTAATGCCAAAATGGTGGGCAATTTCGTGGAGCACAGTGCGCCGAACTTGTTCGCGCAGCGCCGCCGTGGTGCGAAAATCACGTTCGAGCGGCTCTTGAAAGATGGTAATCATCGCTGGCGCATCATGCTCTTCGGTTAGCGGCACCCCTTCATAAAGGCCGTAGATCGTCTGCCATGGCTTTAACCCAAGAGCGCGTCGTTGCTCACGGCTGGGACGCGGAGCGATCACCACTTCAACCGTTGCGAGATGACGGGCAAAGGCTGGGGGTAAACTCGCGAGCACTTCAGCTACCAGATCGGCAAATTCCGGTTTTTCCATCATGGTGGCTATCGAGTATAATATAGCGCCGTATCTTATTATACTGGCCGCGATTGGATGGCGTCAAGCATTTTGCCGGTTTTTAAGCCAGCAACGTCGCATAGTGGTCTGATCGAGATTGAAAAAAAGGGCGACATTCAATTTGGATTATACTGCCAAAGCTCGTTTATTCCAGCGAGCTACTCGTTATGGATTAATAGAATACCACAGCAGCAAGGATCAACCCCATGCAAGACACGCAAATCGCATTTCTGAAGCGGCTCCTGAACGCGCCGGGGCCATCAGGCGATGAAGATCGGGCAGCGCGGGTTTGGCGAGCTGAAGCCCGCACCTTCGCCGATCAAGTGTATAGTGATGTGCTCGGCAACAGCTTCGCCGTGCTCGAAGGCAGTGGCCCGCGCATCTTGTTAGCCGGTCACATTGATGAGATCGGCGTGATGGTTAGCCATATTGATGAAAATGGCTTTCTCTACTTTAGCCCGATCGGCGGTTGGGATGCGCAGGTGCTAATCGGGCAGCGCGTGCGCTTGCTGGGACGGCATGGCGAAGTGCTTGGCGTGATCGGCAAGAAGCCGATCCACTTGTTAAAGCCCGATGAGCGCAATCAAGCGACCAAAATCGAGCAGATGTGGATCGATATTGGCGTAACGAGCCGCGCCGAAGCGAGCGAATTGGTACAGGTTGGCGATGTCGGCGTGATCGACGCGCCCGTCTACGAGCTACGCGGCGGGCGCATCGTCAGTCGATCGATCGACAACCGTATCGGCGCGTTTACCGTACTCGAAGCGTTACGCCTGCTCAGCCAAAACCGTCCGGCGGCCTGCGTCGCGGCAGTTGCTACCACGCAGGAAGAGATTACCTTCGGTGGGGCGACCACCGCAGCCTTTAGCTTCGATCCGCAAGTGGCCATCGTGGTTGATGTCACCTTCGCGACCGATCATCCCGACGCCGACCAACGCCAGTGGAACACAGTGAAACTGGGTGGCGGTCCAGTGCTCTCGCGTGGCTCAGCTAACAGCAGCCGCGTCTTCCGCCGGCTGGTTGAATTAGCCGAACGCGAGTCGATTCCATACAATGTGCAGATTGCGCCGCGCTATACCGGCACCGACGCCGATGCCATCCATCACGTGCGCGGCGGGATTGCCAGCGCGGTCATTTCTATCCCTAACCGTTATATGCACTCGCCCAACGAGATGATCGAGCTGAGTGATGTAGATCATGCGGTCAAATTGATTGCTGCATTTGTGCATTCCGTGGCAAGTGTCACTGAATTCATTCCGGCTGATGAATAATCACATTCCTTTTTCATCTCAACTCCACGCTCGCCGTGGTACAATAGTTGCTGTCGCGCCGACGTTGTCGCGACCGGCCAGCGCTGGCCGCCCTTACTCATTGGAGAGGGGTAAACTCTATGGTCATGACTGATGTCGAACGAACTGCCGCGCCCTCAGAGGGCGCCGATCTGCTGAGCACAGTACAGCAGCAATTTGACGAAGCCGCCGATCTGCTCGATTTGCCGGCGCGTTTACGCGGCATCTTGCGCGTCCCCCAACGCGAGTTGACGGTCAATTTCCCGGTTAAGCGCGATGATGGCCGCATCGAGGTGTTCCAAGGGTTTCGCGTTCAACATAATTTAGCTCGTGGCCCAACGAAGGGCGGTATTCGATACCATCCAGCCGTCACGCTTGATGAGACGCGCGCATTAGCAATGCTCATGACGTGGAAGTGCGCGCTGGCCGGGCTGCCCTACGGCGGGGCCAAAGGCGCGGTCATCGTTGATCCTAAACAGCTCTCGATCGGCGAGATCGAACGGCTGACGCGCCGCTTTGCTACCGAAATCAGCGTCGTCATCGGCCCTGAGCGCGATATTCCTGCGCCTGACATCGGCACTAATCCACAGGTGATGGCGTGGATCATGGATACGATCTCGATGCATCAGGGGTATACGGTGCCGGCAGTAGTTACCGGCAAGCCGATTAACATCGGCGGCTCGGAAGGCCGGCTCGAAGCGACAGGCCGTGGCTTGACGTATGTGTTAACTGCTGCTTCACAGCACCTTGGCTTGAATATTGCTGATGTTCGGTTAGCTATTCAGGGGTGCGGCAATGTAGGCTCGACGGTAGCGCGCGAAGCTGCAGCGTTGGGGATGAAGGTAATCGCCATCAGCGATAGTCGCGGCGGCGTGTATAATCCGCATGGCCTTGATGTAGAAGCAGTGCTTGCTCACAAAGTGCATACCGGCAGCGTGGCTGGCGTTGCTAACGCCGATTTGATCACCAACGACGAGTTGCTCGAAATCGAGTGCGAGGTGCTGGTACCGGCAGCATTGAGCGGGGTCATCACGGCGCAGAATGCCGATCGCATCAAGGCGCAGATCATCGCTGAAGCTGCCAATGGCCCAACCACCAAAGCGGCGGATGCTATCTTGTACGATCGCGGCTGTCTGGTGATCCCGGATATTCTGGCCAATGCCGGCGGTGTTACAGTCAGCTACTTCGAGTGGGTGCAAGGCTTGCAAGAGTTCTTCTGGAGCGAACGCGAAGTTAATGCTCAGTTGCGCCGGGTGATAACCAATGCGTTACAGCAGGTGTTGCGGGTTGCGGCGGAACGGCAGGTTGATCTGCGCACTGCGGCGTATATGCTGGCGGTGCAACGAGTAGCCGATGCGGTAACGACACGCGGAATCTACCCGTAGTCTGGCCGGTATTAGTCTAACCTCCCTGCTGTTTTGGAGTGCGGCAGTTAAACTGCCGCACTCCATGCGTGAAAGTGAGACTGCGCGCGGTAAGTTCCATCACCACTGGGCGCTATTGCATATTATCGTTTACTTCGCTGTTATCATGCCTCATACACTAGATAATACTATTCGCGGAGTGTTGTGCAGCAAGGATGTTTCAATGGACGAGCTTGACGCAATGATTGACAGCTTGATCCCCCGTCGCACCAGTGGCCGGCGTTTTTTAGCCGGCTTGTTGCTCGGCATGATTGGCGGCGCAGCGGCGGCAATGTTGCTGATGCCACGCAGCGGGCCGGCGCTGCGCGCCTTGGTAGCCGAACGGGCACAAGCGTGGTTGGGGCAGGCGCGCAGCATATTGGCCGGCCAGCAGCAGTTGTGAACGCCAAACACCTCGCCCCATCCCGCTCGCGCAAAACGCGAGCGGGGTGCTAGTGAGATTGCGGGAAAGACAAGACTGCATGTATCTTTCTCTCTCCCCTTCCCTGTATCACGGTTTTTGCAAAACTCAAACACTTCGCCAATACTCGCTCAATGTCTGAGAGTGGTATACTGAGCACAGCAGCAGACATGTTCTGCACTCTATGGCGTGAGGGAGGTACGTATGCCATTCTTCTTCGATCCAACCTACTTACTTTTTGCCGTACCAGCGATGCTATTCGCCCTCTGGGCTCAATTTCAAGTCCAGTCGGCCTTCAATAAATGGTCGCAAGTCGCCAACATGCGACGATTGAACGGCTTCGATGTTGCTCGCATCTTGATGCGGAATGAGGGCCTCGACCACGTCGGCGTCGAGACAATTCCCGGCATGTTGACCGACCACTATGATCCGTCAAGCAAGGTGATTCGCCTCTCTGAAGGATCGGTGCAGCCATCGGTGGCGGCAATGGCCATCGTTGCCCACGAGCTAGGCCATGCCGCGCAAGATAAAGAGGGCTATGCGTGGCTACGGGTGCGGTCGGGGATTGTCGGGTTCGCTAACATCGGCTCACAACTCGGCACATGGCTATTTTTCATCGGGATGTTGCTTGGCGCCGGCGGTGGCAGCCAGTTTGGTTTCCAACTCGCAGTGGTGGGTGTGATCCTGTTCAGCGCCGCAGTCGCCTTTACGCTGGTCACACTGCCAGTTGAATTCAACGCCAGCGCTCGCGCTCGCGAGATGCTCCGGCGCGCCGGATTGGTGACGGCGCAAGAGGCGGAAGGTGTTAATGCCGTGCTGAACGCAGCCGCGTTGACCTACGTAGCTGCAGCGGCGCAGGCGATCGCGCAATTGCTCTACTTTGTGACGATTTTGATGCGACGGAGGGAGTAATCCATGACCGAAGAAGAATTGCGCCGAAAATTGGTGCATGGCTTGATCAGCCTTGTATTGAGCTTGGCGGCAGCGTGGTTGGCGACCTATCTGACCAACAAGATTTTAGGCGAGCCATCAAAGCCGGAATCGCAGACGGCGTAGGGACGTAGCGTTGCTGTGTCAAAAAGGCATAGCAACGCGATGCCCCTACTTGGTGTTTTCTATGATGAATACCAAACCCATCATTATTGGCGTGGCCGGCGGCAGCGCCAGCGGCAAGACAAGTGTCGCGCAAGCTATTTTGCAACGGGTCGGCGCCGACCGGATCGCCCACATTGATCACGATCGCTATTACAAAGACCTCAGCCACCTACCGCTCGAAGAACGGGCAAAATTCAATTTCGATCACCCTGACGCGCTCGACAATGATCTACTCGTGGCGCACCTCGATGCACTATGCGCGGGGCAGGCCATCGACCTGCCGATGTACGACTACGCCACTTATGTGCGCCTCCCACACACTGAACGGGTTGAACCGCGCCCAGTGATTTTGGTCGAGGGGATTTTGATTTTTTACGAGCCGGTGCTACGCCGCCGGATGCAGATTAAGCTCTTTGTTGATACCGATGCCGACCTGCGCTTCATCCGCCGGCTACGCCGCGACATTGCCGAGCGCGGGCGTTCTGTCGAGTCGGTCATCGAGCAGTATCTGGCAACGGTGCGCCCGATGCACCTCGAATTTGTCGAACCGACCAAGCGCTACGCCGACGTGATCTTCCCCGGCGGCGGGCGCAACCCAATCGCAATTGATATGGTCGTCGCGCGTATCGAAGCAGCATTGCAAGCAATGGCTTGACGCGATTCGCAACCGGGAGCAAACTACATTCACAGGGAGCAGCGCGCTTAGTGATGAAGAACGCTACCGGTTGTGAGCGGTTATGCCTTTAACCATCTTGGCTGAGAGTGACGAACTGCCCTTAAGTTGGACGCGAGCCGCGCTCGCTGTGCCGCGCGTGCAGCGGGTGCGGCTGCCATTGTCTGGCCTCACGTGGTTAGCTTACGCGACTGTACCGGCAAATAACGATTGCCGCGCCTTCCCCTACGAGGACGACCATCGCGCGCGCGTGTTGTTGCGCGGCTGCCCGGTTGGATTGGCCCAGCGGTTAGCCCGCGCCGGTTGGGAGACCATCCGCGTTGGGATTGAAGGCGTGATCGATCTCACCGGCGAACATTTGCACCGGCGCGCCGTGCGCAAAATGGCCCGCGCCGCCGCTCGCTTTGGCAGAGTGAGTGAAATACCTTGGAGTCCAACAGCCGTTGCCCGGCTGCGTGGGTTGGCGCGCGAAGCGCGCCACGGGCAGCGTCCACAACTGCGCTTTCTCTTTCGCACGATCTTTGAACCAGAGACGCGCCTGTTCGTCTTCATTGATAACGATGGTCTTTGGCAAGGCGCGGTATTGCTGACCCAGCCATCGCCGAGCGTTGCTGTCACCGAATTAATGTTGCGCCGCCCGCACGCCCCTTCCGGCATCATGGAAGCGATCTTCGCCGCCGCTGGCGCTCAACTGCGTGCCGAAGGCTGCCAAACCCTAAGCCTCAACGAGGTACCCTTCCGCCATCTTGATCACAATCTGCGCCCGCTGGAACGGCTCATTACTTTGGCCGGACGCCAGATGGCCGGCGTGTACGACGCCGATGGCTTGTACCGGTTTAAAGCCAAATTCGCGCCCCACTGGCGCCCTGTCTACCTTTGCGCCCGGCCACGCCTGCCGTTGTTAGCGCTAGTAGATCTCTTCACCGTATCAGGATGTCTAGAGCTAGCCGCCAGCAGTTTCAATCGCCAGCAGGCGGCGCAGCGTGGCCAAATTGGCGACGCTGGCGCAAGAGCCGCTCGTACTCGCGCAACCGCCCAAGTTGCCGGCGGTTGGGGCGAATGATCGGGCGTGCCATGCGCAACGTTGCTAACGCTGCCCGATGTTCCAACCCATGACGCGCCATCAAATACGCTGCGGCCATCAGCGGCGCCCGCCCAACTCCAGCGTGGCAATGGACGAAGACCGGCAAACCATCACTGATGGCATGGGCAATAAAATGCACCCCTTCGTCGAGCTGCTCAAAGGTCGGCGGATGAAAATCCGGCACCAAAAGGCGTAAACTGCGCGTAGGCAATGGCCCGCTGAAGGTATCAGGCCGTTCGGCCTGTAGTGAGAGCACTGCCCGCACCCCTAATGCGTAAATTGCCGGCCACTGCTGCGGATGAAATTGCCCGCCGACGAATAACATCGGCGTGATCGGAGTAATATTGAGGCCGAAGAACCGTTGCCATTGGGTGGCAACATAGCGGCGCATCCGGTTGATCATTGCACTTCTCTGGTACAATACATAGTCAAAACTCTACGTGTATGGTAGCACAAGTATGTGGCCGTTTCGCAAACCCATTGACCTAAACGCAGCCATTACCCGACCCAGCCAGCCAACCGACATCACCGCGGTCAGCCATCTGTTTCGCGCCGCGAGTCGCCGATTTTCCGCTACCAATGGCAATGAATTGTACAGCGCAGTGGAAGAGGGGCGAGCAATCGTGATGCAACTCGACCACGAGCTGCTGGCAACAGCGGTGCTGGGCCGGCCCATTCATCGAGTGGCATGGCTGCGTGGGTTTGCGGTGAGCGAACGGCTACAACCGCGTGAAGCGGTGGCGCGGGTAGCGCCCTCACTTGAAATCTTGGCCCGCCAACAGACCATCACCCAAATCTACTATGCCGGCGATGAGCAATCCGACCAGTGGTTGCGCCCTTTGCTCGAACAAGCCGGTTATCACCATCAGACCGATGTGGTGGTGTATGAAAAGCGCGGCTGGGAAATTCCCGACAGTGGCAATGCTGATGTGCAAGTTCGCCCTGTCCGAGCCGTTGATCTAGCCGAAGTGTTGCAACTCGACATGCGCTGCTTCGAACCGCAATGGGTGAAAGACGAAAGTATTCTCGCACCGGCTATTGCTGATGGGTCATTTTTCGTGATAGCCGAACTCAACGGACACATAGCGGGGTACAGCTATGCCACCAACCATTTTGGTGGCCGGCTCGTACATTTGGTGCGCATCGCGGTGGATCCAGCCCTGCGCGGGCGCGGCATCGGCGTGCGGCTACTGGCCGAATTCGTCACCTATGCGGCGGAAGTTGGCGCCGGGTTGCTCACTCTCAATACCCAAGCATACAACCATCATGCTCAGCGGCTCTATCGCTGGTTTGGCTTCACGCCTACTGGCGAACGCCAGCCGGTGCTCTGCCGCTGGTTGTAGAGAGGGAGAACCGTGCCACCAAAAACCGATCCGCGTGATTGGGAGCGGCTGTTTGAACGCCGCCAACGCCGTCGTGGGCCGCTTAGCGCCATCATCACCGCATTCATCGGTGGGATGATCATTCTTGGCCTGATTGGGCTAACGCCCTTTGTGATCGATCAGATTGAAACAAACCGGGCGATTACTCGCCAAACCCAAATTGCGTTACAAACCCGCGAGGCGCGGGCGACGGCTCAGCAAATGGCAACGCAGAGTGCCGCCCCCACAGCAACTGCAACGCTCGAACCAACAGCGACCGTGCCCCCCACAGCCACGCCTGAGCCGATTATCGGCCGTGCCCAAGTGATAAATGGCGGCAACATCCGCCGTGAACCGCGTGTAGCACCAGAAACGGTTATCGGGCAGGTATGCGTTGGCGATCGAGTTGTGCTGCTCGAAGAGCGAACCTTTGGCAACAATAATCGCTGGTATGCGGTGCGGGTGGTGGAAACAGCCGGAAACTGCGTTCCGCAGCGGGTCAGCACCGGCACTGAAGGGTGGGTAAGTGCTACTCTCCTCAGCCCGCCAGAACGGTAGAACTGCAAGAAAGAGCGACGCGCACTAAATCGTTGAGCATCTGCGCCACTTTAATCACCCACCGCCTGCTCGTACACGGCTAGCGTAGCTTGCGCCGTCGCCTGCCACGAAAAGAGGGCGGCCCGGCGCAAACCGCGTTGGCGCAGTAGCAAGCGCAGATCGGGTGAGCGTAACACGCGCAGGATGCCCTCGGCAATCTCGTGCATGCTATGCGGATCAACTGTCAACGCTGCCTCATCAACCACTTCCGGCAGACTGCCGGCATACGCACAAACCACCGGCGTGCCACAGGCCATCGCTTCGAGCGGCGGCAAGCCAAACCCCTCATACGACGAGGGAAATACAAACAGCAACGCCCCCGCGTAGAGCGCCGGCAGATCGGCTTCGGCCACATTTGTCAGCACCTTGACGCGATTGCTCAAGCCACGTTCGGCAGCGATCGCTGCCGGCAATGGATAGCGCCGATCAAACTTGCCAGCAACCACAAGGGTAGTATCAGCGAAGGCAGCCGGCAAATCAGGGATCACCCGCTCCCATGCTCGCACAAGGCGATCGATATTCTTGTGTGGCTTGTTCGAGCCAACGTACAGCACATAGTGGCGCGGCAAGGCATAACGCATCCGTATGTCAGTAATCGCATCGACCGGCTGGGGCGCAAATGCCGGCGCCGCAGCCAGTGGCGTGACCGCGATCTGTTGGCGAGGCATGCGTAGATGAAATGCCAGATCATCGCGGGAAACGGTTGAGATCGTGATCAGCTTGCGCGCACTCTGCGCGGCAAGGCGCAACGACAAGCGATAGAAGCGGCGTCCGCGTGGGCTAAGGGTTTGCGGGTAGCGCAGCGGCAAGACATCGTAGATGGTGACTATCGAAGGGCAGGGCAGCAGGTAGGGTTTAACAATATACGGCGAATGGAGCAGGTCAAGGCGCAGCCGGCGCGCCAGTAACGGCATTTCAAGCTGCTGGCTCAGCGCAAAAGGGCCACTGCGCACCATGGCATACTCTACCGTCTCAGTGGTCAGCGGTGGCAGTGACTGGTCAGCATTAACCAACACCAGCAAGCGATGAGGCCGGCAGATCGCGCTCAAGGCCGGCAAGAGGGCAGTGATATAACGACCAATGCCGGGAAAATGATCGCCAGCATAGCGGGCATCAAAACCGATGCGGAGTGGCGGCATAGAGGTAGATTGGAATCATAAGGGGCGCAGTATGACGGATAGGGGGCCGGTTTACCACCGAACCCGCTATCCGCCCCTACGCCCCGCCATCAGCCACTTAGATCCCCTCGGCCAACAACGATGCAATGTAGGTCAACGTTGCCCGGCGGCCCTGCGGATGCAACCGCCGCCATAGGTTGAGCAACCGTTGCTCGGTGTAGGCATTCACGACCGCCTCGTCGGTTGCTGAGTCAACCGCCGGTGGAGGAACGGAGTTAGCCGGAGCAGCGACTGGAACAGGATCGGCAGCCACCGGTACAGTGGCGGCGCTTGCCGCTTCACGGCTCGGCGCTGCCGGCAACGCAACACCACGTTGGCTCAATTCGGTAGCGATAATCAAACGCGCTACTTCCAACGGATCAGCGCCGAGCACATCAGCCAGTTTCATCGCATTATCGGGATCAGGCGTAGTCTGGCCATTGATGTAGTTTTTCATCGCGCTGTCGCTGATTTTCGTAGCCGTGCAGAGACTAGCGCGCGTAAACCGCCCTTGCATCTGCTCTTTCAACCAATCGCCGAATAATTGCCCGCCATAAGGCAACAACTCAGAACGTTCGCGCACTTCGCTGGCAGGCATATCCAACACTTTTGCCATTTGCTCAACCGTTTTGCTGCGCATTCGCGAGCGCGACCCGGCCTCGAAGAGGTACGAACGCAAAGTGGCTACACTGAGACCGAGCATATTGGCAAAATCGGCCAGCGATGCTCGCCGTTGCATCGCGGCGTGGAACAGGAGCACTGAAAGTGGCATTTTTTGATCGGACGTGCTCACCGGAGTCTATCCTTTCGTTATCAACAGTTCTGATTCTATGATTACACAAGAAATTATGAAAACCACTTTAATCACTCTCGCTATTGTAAGATTATAGTTGGACGTCGCTAAAATGTCAAGGTTTTGGTTATGACCATTTGATACTTTCTAGCAAAAATATCAAGTGACATGCACTGAGAAGTATGTTACAATAGCAACACATCGGAACCGGCTGCATAATCTCAGGACCGTCATGACAACCCCAACGCTTAGTCGTTTCAAGATTGACGACCTCTACGAGCTTGGCTGGCTCGAAGACCCCCGCCTTAGCCCTGATGGGCAGTTGGTGGCAGTGGTATGGGTCACGGTGGATCGGGTAAACAATGGTTATCACCGCCAGATTGCGCTTGTATCTACCGTCGGCGGACCATTGCGCCGATTTACGCGCGGTAAGCAGGATCGCCAGCCACGTTGGAGTCCTGATGGAAAGTGGTTGGCATTTGTATCGAACCGCGATGACGAACGCGGCCAAATTTATATCATTCCGGTCAATGGCGGCGAAGCGCAGCAATTGACGAATATGCCTAACGGCGCCAGCGATCCCGCGTGGAGTCCGGATGGACGTTGGATTGCATTCCTCTCGCCGGTTAATGCAGAAGAACAGGCGCGAGAAGACGCTGGTGAAACACCGCCGCCGCCGGCTGATGCTTGGGAGGCACGCCGCGCGCGCGAACAGCGCCAGCACGAAGAAGAGTTGCGTCACGACCCTCGGGTGGTGACAAAATTACCGTACCGTAGCGGCACCAGTTATTTTGACGACCGCCGGCGGCATATTTACATGATCGAAGTTAATCCAGAAGCAGAGACGTCGGCCATCCCTCGTCGCCTCACATCGGGTGATCTGCACTATAGCGCGCCGGTCTGGATGCCCGCTGGCGATGCGTTACTCAGTACTGCCACCCGTGACCCCGAAGCCGACTCGCTCTTTGCTTACTACGATGTGGTGCGCATTCCCATTGATGGCTCGCTGCTCCAAGCGCTAACGCGGCCCGGCTTTTCGTACTTTGACCCGCAACCCTCACCCGACGGCAGCCAGATTGCCTTTCTGCGCCTCAATGAAGAGCGGCTGCTGGGTGAAGGCCGCCGGGTGGCGATTATTCCGGCTGAAGGCGGTGAGCCGCACGATCTGACTGCCCATACTGATCTGAACGTCGAACAATTCCACTGGCAACCCGATGGGCAGGGGGTGTTGTTTAGCGCCGGCTGGCGCGGCGAGGCCCACGTCTACCAGATTGGATTGCCGGGCACGCCTACGTACCGCAATGGAGCGACCTTGGTGGGTGGGCCGCGCATCGTCAGCGAGTTTGATGTGGGTCGTGACGGCAGCATTGCTTTCGTTGCCGGCAGTGCCGAAAACCCATGCGATCTCTTCTTCCGCAGCGCTGATGGCCACGAGCGCCGGTTGACGGCAATCAATGATCGGCTACTTAGCCAGCGGCTCATTGCCCCGATTGAAGAGATAGTCTACCTCGCGCCCGACGGTAATGAAGTGCAGGGATGGGTGCTGCACCCACCCGATTTTGATCCGGCCAACCGTTATCCGTTGGCGGTCTACATCCACGGCGGGCCGCATGTGATGTGGGGGCCCGGTTTCCGCACCATGTGGCACGAATGGCAAGTGGCCGCAGCGCGCGGCTATGTTGTCTTCTTCTGTAACCCGCGTGGCAGCGAAGGCTATGGCGAACTGTGGCGCGATGCGATTCGCGGCAAATGGGGTGAGGCCGACGCGCCCGATATTCTGGCCGGGATCGATGCGCTGGTTGCCCGTGGCTATATCGATCCGCAGCGCATCGCCGTTACCGGCGGCTCGTATGGCGGCTACATGACGGCATGGCTGATCGGGCACGACGATCGCTTTGCCTGCGCCGTCGCTGCGCGCGGCGTCTACAATCTGCTGACCCAACACAGCACCAGCGATGCCCACGAGCTGATCGAGATCGAGTTCGGCGGATTTCCATGGGAATTGTACGAGGAGTTGTGGGATCATTCACCATTGGCGCATGCCCACAAGATCACAACTCCATTGCTGCTCTTGCACAGCGAGTTAGATTATCGCGTGCCGATTAGCGAGGCTGAACAGCTCTTCGCCATTCTCCGCCGCCAAAAAAAGGTGGTCGAATTAGTGCGCTACCCGCGCGAAGGCCACGAATTGACCCGCAGCGGCGAACCACGCCACCGCGCCGACCATATGCGGCGCACGTTGGAATGGTTTGACCGGTATTGCCGGGGGGAATGATTGCGGAGATAGTTGCCTCGCATGGAGGCAACGCAGGGGCATAGCGGCGCTATGCCCCTGCGTTTACCTATTTCTCATTTGACAAGTCAACTATAACCGAGTACCATATCTTTAGTTTGTCTAACTAATTGTTTGGTCTATGGATCCAACAACCATCGCTAATGCCCAACGCCTGATCCAATTGATCGATATGCGAGCGAAGCAACCGCGTAGCCCTTTAATGCAGCAGCTCAATGAATGGGGGCTGTCGATGTCGCACGTGCGGTTGCTTGGCCTGCTCGCGCCCGATCGCGAAATGTCGATGCGCGAATTGGCTGAGGCGCTTGGCATTACGCCACCGTCATTGACCGCGCTGACCCGCCGGCTAGCGCAGAATGGTCTGATCGAACGCCGGTCGCATCCCAACGATAGCCGAGTCACGCTGTTGGCGCTGAGCGAAGCTGGACGCAAGTTGCATCACGATCTTGAAGCCGAGCGGCTGGCGCAGATGGTGCGGTTGTTGGCCGGCTTGAGCCACGCTGAACAGCAGACCTTTCTCGATCTGTTGGAGCGAGCCATGCGGGCGTAGAACGAGTGATCACCTGTAGCCAGCGCCCATCTTAGGCAGATCATCTGGATAGAATTGCTTTACGCTTTCTGCAATGACGCCTGCGCGCCGTCGCGCCAATACCTAGGAACCATCTATGCAAGCTAACC
>JANWYE010000090.1 GCA_025057175.1 Chloroflexus sp.
TATATGAAGACCGATGCCGGCGCGTTGATGCATGCTGGCGTTGAGTTGGCGGCGGCAACGTGGCGCTTGGCGCAAGAGACGTTGCCAAACTGGAGTGATCGCCAGATTGCGCTCTACGCGCCGCATCAGGTCGGCGCGCGCCACATGGCAGCGGTGACGAAGGCTTTGGGCATAACACCGGCCAAGCTCTTCCTCAATTTCCCCACGCTCGGCAATGTCGGCCCAGCGGCATTGCCGATCTCGCTGGCGCAGGCCGCCGAAGCTGGCCGGTTGCGGCCCGGCGATCACGTTGGATTGTTGGGGATTGGATCGGGGCTGAATTGTTCGATGATGAGCGTGACGTGGTGAACGGCATGCTCAGAGCGCAAATGCGCCAAGACTACCGCGCGCTGTAAGCTGCTCTGGCGTCACTATTATCAGGAAAACCGGACATCAGCTTATGCGGGTCACCGAAGTGTTCGGTGTCTGTCAGGCATAAGCTGAGCGTTCTATTGCTAAGCTGCCTCCTTCTGCGACTGTATTCCTCCAAGATCTACTTGACATTCTTAAAACTTCTTGATAAAATTGTTTTATAAGCAACTAGTGTCAATGCAACCGTTCTTACGGCACCGTCTTTGCCGGCAACCACTGGTGGGTTCTTAGTCAATGTTGGCTGTTTGTCAAGCAAAGGAGCCTGAACATGCTGAGCGCCGTGCCTCGCGCCATCCGCTGCCTTGTTCTCGCCGTCTTCCTCGTGTTGGTCAGCAGTTTTCCGGTTGGGGTGATCCGAACTCCGGTGGCGACTGCGCAAACTGCGTCGCCGCGCACAGTCTTTGTGCATCTGTTTGAATGGAAGTGGACTGACATTGCCCAAGAGTGTGAGAATTTTCTCGGCCCACGTGGTTTCGCCGCTGTGCAGGTGTCGCCGCCCCAAGAGCATGCGATTGTTGCTGGCTATCCGTGGTGGCAACGCTATCAGCCGGTCAGCTACCAATTAGTGAGCCGCAGCGGGACGCGGGCCGAATTCGCCAATATGGTGGCCCGCTGCAAAGCTGTAGGCGTCGACATCTATGTTGATGCAGTGATTAATCACATGACTGGCGTTGGGAGCGGAGTCGGTTCGGCCGGCTCGACCTACGGCCCATACAACTATCCGGGTATTTATCAGTATCAAGATTTTCATCATTGCGGCCGCAACGGCAATGATGATATTCAAAACTATGGCGATCGCTACGAAGTGCAACATTGCGAACTGGTCAACCTAGCCGATCTCGACACCGGTTCCAATTACGTGCGCAACCGGCTGGCAGCCTATCTTAACGATCTGATCAGTCTCGGTGTCGCCGGATTCCGCATCGACGCGGCCAAGCATATTGCAGCCGAAGATATTGCCGCTATTTTGTCGCGGCTCAACGGTAATCCGTACATTTACCAAGAGGTGATCGGCGCTGCCGGCGAGCCGATTACGCCGGGGGAATATACCGGCAATGGCGACGTAACCGAGTTTAAGTACAGCAATGAAATTGGCCGGGTGTTTTTAAACGGGAAACTGGCATGGCTGAGCCAGTTTGGCGAACCGTGGGGGATGTTGCCGAGCGACAAAGCGATCGTCTTTGTCGATAATCACGATAACCAGCGTGGTCACGGCGGCGGCGGCACGGTGGTGACGTACAAGAACGGTGTGCTCTACGATCTGGCCAATGTCTTTATGCTGGCATGGCCGTATGGTTATCCACAGGTCATGTCGAGCTATGAGTTTAGCAACGATTTTCAGGGACCGCCGAGCGATGCGAACGGCAATACGCGCAGTGTCTATGTCAATGGCCAGCCCAACTGTTTTGGTGAATGGAAGTGCGAGCATCGCTGGCGCCCAATTGCCAACATGATCGCCTTCCGCAACGCGACGGCGGCGACGTTCAGCGTCAGCGATTGGTGGAGCAACGGGAATAATCAGATTGCGTTTGGCCGCGGCGATAAGGGGTTTGTAATCATCAATCGCGAAGAGACGACCCTTAGCCGCACCTTCCAAACCAGCATGGCGCCCGGTACGTATTGCAACATTATTGTTGCCGATTTTACCAATGGGACGTGTAGCGGCCAGACGGTGACGGTTGACAGCAATCGTCGAATAACCGTCTCTGTACCACCCTTCAGCGCATTAGCCATCCATGTCGGCGCACGAGTGGCTACGCCACCGCCGGCAACGGTTGCCGTTACGTTTAATGTCAACGCGACTACCTATTGGGGCCAGAATGTCTTTGTGGTCGGTAACATCCCGCAGTTGGGCAATTGGAATCCGGCCCAAGCTGTGCCGTTGTCGGCAGCCAATTACCCGATCTGGAGCGGGACGGTGAACTTGCCGGCGAATACCACTATTGAATACAAATACATTAAACGCGATGGCAACAATGTGGTGTGGGAATGTTGCAATAACCGTGTGTTGACAACGCCGGGCAGCGGGACGGTGACGCGCAACGAGACGTGGCGGCCATGATGTCGTGTACCGCGCGGCGATGTAGTGACGCCCAACCGCGCCTCCCTACATCGCCGCCGGTAGCGTGAACCATACCAGTGTGCCAGCGTTGACCTTGCTCTCGACGCCAATCGTGCCGCCGTGGGCTTCGACTAACCCTTTGGCAATCGATAACCCTAACCCGGCATTGTTGCCGTTGTTGGCGCGGTTGCGGGCCTGATCTGCCCGGTAAAAACGCTCGAAGATGTGGGGGAGGTGTTCGGGCGCGATGCCGCAGCCGGTATCGCGCACGCCGATCCGTACTTGCTTGCCGGTTTGTTCGGCGCTCAGAGTGATCGTGCCGCCGGCAGGGGTGTAGCGGAGGGCATTGTCAATCAAGATTAACAACATCTGCCGTAACCGGTCGGGGTCAGCATGCACCGTGCCATTGATGCTCCCTAGCTCGATCGTCACTCCGTGCTCAGCGCCAAGCCGGGCTGCGTGGCGTTGGACGCCGGCCAAGAAATCGCGTAGTTGGATTGGCTGCCGTTGCAATGTGAGCGCGCCGCTGTCGAGCCGCGAGAGCGTCAACAGATCATCAACAAGCCGGCGCATATGGTCACTTTCAGCGAGGACATCAGCCAAGAGTTCGCGCTGATCATCATCGGTTGCACTGCGCAAGGCGATTTCAGCGCTGGCCCGGATCAGCGTCAACGGCGCGCGCAGTTCGTGGCTGGCGCTAGCGATAAACCGCAATTGGCGCGCCCATGCCTCTTCCGCTGGACGCAACGCTCGCCCTGACAGCCACCAGCCCGCTGCGCCGACAATGGCAGCGCCGATCAGCCCAAAACCAAGCAGACCGGTCAGGAGCTGGTTCAGCACCTGCGCTTGATCGGTCAGCACGCGGCCCAATTGCAACGCTGCTGGCCCATCAGGCCGGGTCAGCCGGTAAGTCAGCAATCGCACTCGTTGGCCGGTGCTGGTGGTAATCGTGCGCAGGTCGGAACCATTGCGCAACGCGGCGGCCAGCGCCTCTTGGTGCGCCGGCATCGGCAAAGCGGCTGGGTTGGGGTTGAAGAGAATGCGGCCCTGCGCATCGAGCGGCAAGACGAAGATTGACGCGAGTTCGGCGTCATACGCTGCCGGTGGCGCGGCAGGAACAGAGGGACTGCTGATATGTTCGCCGTTGATCTCAATCTCGATAATCTGGCCGCTGTAGGCGTCAATTTTCAGCTCGCTGCCGTCGCGCAGCTTAATCTCATACAGGCGCTTATCTGCTTCTAGCTTGATGTCCTTGATCTCGCCGCCGCGCGCTGTGAGCGCAATCCGGCTCGCCTCATCCGCAGTGAGCATGCGGCTGCCGGCAGCCGATCCGGCTGCTCGCAACACCGACCAATCGGCGTCGGCGTAGCTTAACGTGGGTGGCAGTGGCGCGCTGAGCGAATGAAATTCATGCGCCATCTTGTGGTGCAACGCCAAGTCAGTGATACGCTCAAAATAGCGCGCCACCAGCACATACGCGCCACTGCCGACTAGCGCGATGATCGCGGCGGCAGTCAGCGCATAGAGCAGGGTAAATTGCCAGCGTAGCGGCTTAAGCACGCTCGGCCTCCAGTCGGTAGCCAATGCCGCGCACCGTCACAATCGGATCAGCTTCACCCGGCGCGTTCAACTTGCGTCGCAGATACGAAATATAGACATCAACCATTTGTGGTTGCACGTCGTGCTCAAATGACCATACATAATCGAGAATCTGCTGGCGAGTGAGGGTCTGGCCGGCGTTGCGCAGCAGATATTCCAGCAATCGCCATTCGGTGGGCGTCAGATCGAGCCGGCGCGTGCCGCGCCGCGCGGTGTAGCTGCGCAGATCGAGCACAATCTCGCCATGGCGCAGCTCGTCGTTGCCGAATTGCGGGTTAAAACGCCGGCTCAGCGCGCGCACGCGGGCGAGCAGCTCTTCAAAAGCGAATGGCTTGACCAGATAGTCATCGGCTCCGCTTTCAAACCCCAACACCTTATCTTCGATCTGCCCGCGCGCCGTCAGCAAGAGGATGGCCGTTGGCAAGCGCGCTGCCCGCGCTGCCCGGCAGAGCGATGGCCCATCGCGGCCCGGCAGCATCCAATCAATAACCGCCACGTCATACGCGCCTTGTAACAACAAATCCAGCCCGCTCTCGCCATCATAGGCGACATCCACGGTGTAGCGCTCTTCGCGCAAGACGCGCTCAATCAGGCGCGCGAGCCGTTTGTCGTCTTCCACCAGCAAAATGCGCACAGATTACTCCTCCATACCCTCTGCGTTCTGGCGCGTGCTTTGCGCCTTTGCGTTAGCGCCGCAGCTTCCCCGGCTAGACGGGGCGCAAGCAACACGCACACCCTCTGTGCTCCTGCGTGCTTCGCCATACCAGTTATACCCCCACAACCTTGGAAAAAGATTGGAATTTTTCTCCTTCATTTTAAGACTCTTTTGAGCGAGCGCCAGTATTGTTAGCAGCGACGACCTGATAGCAAGACGGAGGCAATGATGATGAAGCGTCTCTTCCGACCCCGTAATGTGGCGATTGCGCTCGTTGCGCTCTTTGTCGTGATCCAAGCCGTGCCGGTGTGGGCATGGCAAACTAATCCGCCAGTAGTGAGCGATGTGGCATGGACGACTCCTGAAGCGGCGAGCATTGCCCGCCGTGCCTGCTACGACTGCCACAGCAATGAAACGGTCTGGCCATGGTACAGCAAGGTTGCGCCGGTGTCGTGGTTGGTTACGTATGACGTGATCAAAGGACGGAATGCGCTGAATTTCTCGTTGCCGCTACGCGATCCGGCTGAGTTGGCCGAAGAGATTGCCGAGGTTGTGCGCAGCGGCGAGATGCCACCCCGCCAGTATTTGCTCGCGCATCCCGATGCGAAGCTGACGCCGCAAGAGGTCCAGTTGCTTATTAGTGGCACACCCGGCAGCGCCGGATTGCCGTCTGAGCAAGGGCGGGATGATGATTGATTGCCTGCCCCTACGGATGTGATCTGATGGTTGTTCATCACTACTTGTAGTTTTCCCAAGGAGGAATGTCGGATGAATCGCACGATGTTGTTGATCGCTGCTGCTCTAACCACCTTTGTGCTGGTGCTGGTTGGTGGTGTGGCAAGCTACCTGAGTGTGTCTGGGCTTACCGCTACCGATCCTGCCCCAACAGCCACCGCTGCCCTTGATCCAACCGTAGAAGCGCTGATCCGCGAGCGTGAAGCCGCCTATCAGGCAGCGCTTGCCGAAGCTAATCAGCGGTTAGCCGAAGCTAACCAGCAGTTGGCAGGGCAACAATCACAGAACACGGCTGCGGTAATGGCTTCGACGCCGGCGTATGCAGTGTCACCCGAACAGGCGCAAGCGATTGCCCAAGCCAATGCCGATGGCGCCACGCTCATGCGCGCTCCTGAATTGGTCAGCCTGCAAGGCACGCCAGCCTACGAGGTGATGTTTGATCGGGGCGCGATCTATGTTGATGCGCAAACCGGCGCGATCGTCGCCAACACGCTGGCCAGCCTCGCGCAGAACGGCCCGATCAGCCAAGAGCAGGCGATTGCCGCTGCTACGGCCTATCTCGGTGGCGGCGCTGTCGCTAAGGTTGAACGCGAGCATGAGCATGGCGTTGATGCGTATGAAGTGAAGTTTACCAACGGCAGTGAGGTCTACGTCGATGCGTATAGCGGCCAAGTTGTCTATGCCAAGGTCAAGACCACCGAACAAGAAGATCACGACGATAAAGACGACTAATGTTGGGGTGCGGTGGGGCGAGCAACCGCCGCCATCGCGCCAACCAAATGGCGGCTCGCAATGACTTTGTGTGCAACCTTTGCCCTCACAGATGGCTATCCAGCATAACGATTAGGAGATCGCATGAACCAGTCTCGCAAACCAGCGCGTAATGATGTTACCGGTCTTAAGTGGGCGATTAGCGCTACAGCGTTAGCAGTCACGATTGGCGGTTGGGGTTGGTTGGCGGCGCAGAATCCACCGACAACGGCAACCGCAGTAGTTGAGCAACCGGCGCAACAACAGGTGCAGTTACCCGCTGTGCCCACCCTCGTTCCGCTAAATCTGCCGGCCAGTGACGCGGCAACTGCCAGTGCGCCGGCGCAACCGGCAGTGCGCGAGGTGACAATACCCGTATCGCGCCCGGCTCCGGTCGCTCGCACTCGTTCGTCACGGTAAGCGGAGGCGAGTTATGCAGCAGCTCAGCTTTCGGGCAATGGGGTCAACCATTACCATCATCATCGACAGCGATCAAGCCTCGGCTCGGCCCGCGCTTGCCAACGCGCGCAAGACGTTTCTGCGCTACGAGCGAATCCTCAGCCGGTTTCGACCTCAAAGCGAGTTGAGCGCCCTCAACCGCCGCGCCGGACGGGGGCCGGCGCGGATTGGGCAGACGCTTTGGCAGGCGGTGCAGCATGCGCTATGGATAGCGCGGGAGAGTGATGGTTGGGTGACGCCAACGGTTGGCGCGGCGCTGATTGCTGCTGGTTACGATCGCGATTTTGCTGCGCTCAGCGCCAGCGTGACTGCTCATAAACCATCGCCGTCACCCGTGCCTGATTGGCGCCAGATCGCATGCAACCCTCGCCGGCGCGCGATGAGTTTGCCCGCCGGGACGCAGCTCGATCTCGGCGGCAGCGCCAAAGGGTGGACAGCGGCGCTGGTGGCGCGCCGGCTAGGCCGGCGTTTCCCCGCCTTGGTGGATGCCGGCGGCGACATCGCTATCAGCGGCCCGCGCGGCGATGGTTCGCCGTGGCCTATTGAGGTGGCTAGCCCGCACACGCCCGATCAAGGCCTTGAGTTGCTGTTGATCCGGCGAGGTGGGGTGGCAACGTCGGGTGTCGACTACCGGCGCTGGCAACAGGCCGGGCGCTGGCGGCACCACCTGATCGATCCGTACACTGGCGCGCCTGCCGTAACCGATCTGCTCAGCGTGACAGTGGTTGCTCCTACTCTGCCGTTGGCCGAAATGGCCGCCAAAACCGTACTGCTGCGCGGCGCTGAAAATGGATTGGACTGGCTAGCCGCGCGACCGCAACTGGCAGCCCTGTTGGTTAGCATTGATGGCCAGATCATACGCACCAAGTCGCTTGAACGCTATTGCTGGCAACCCGCTCTCTCCGCCGGCGGGGGGTAGCCCCCCCATCCGGCCTCCGGGGGAGGGGCTGCCTCCCTGCCCTAGCGGGGGAGGGGTGGGAGATGTAACCGTATTCCTTACTATTTGACATAACTAAATTTCACAACCACAAGGAGGCAACCAATGAACCCATCTACCGCCGATACCGAGCAATCGACCCCACCCGCTGCGCCGCGCCCAGCGCGTTCTCGCGCGGCTAATCCTGAAGCTACGCCACCAACCCCACCTGCCGCGCCACGTCCAGCGCGTTCCCTTACCGCTAATCCCGAACTGGTCGATCAAGCGCCGGCAATGCCGCTTAGTGCTCTGCTGCTCTTGCTAACCGGCGCGGCGCTGGGTGCATTTCTCGCCGTGATTGTTTTGCCGTCGTGGTTGCCCGGTTTGAGCGAATCGCTGCTCAGCAGCGAACCAAAAGCCTACTGGTATCTTGCGCGCAGCAGCGCTATCGCTGCCTATGTCTTGCTCTGGTTGTCGATGGTCTTTGGCCTGCTCATGACCAACCGCATGGCTCGCCTGTGGCCGGGTGGGCCGGGAGCGTTTGACCTCCACCAGCATACTAGTCTGTTGGGCTTGGCGTTCGCCCTCTTCCACGCCCTGATGTTGCTCGGTGATCGCTACGTCAATGCCACATTAGCCCAGATTCTCATTCCATTTGGCTATAGTGGCTACGAGCCGCTGTGGGTAGGGCTGGGCCAGCTCGCATTGTATGGTATGGCGATTGTTGGCCTGAGCTTCTACGTCAAGCAATGGCTTGGGCGCACGATGTGGCGCATCATCCATTTTCTTAGCTTTGCAATTTGGTTGCTCAGCCTGCTCCACGCCCTCTTCAGCGGCAGCGATACAGCGGCGCTCAGTGGCTTGTATTGGCTCAGCGGCGGCAGTGTGCTCTTCTTAACGATCTATCGCGGGTTAGTGTCCCTCCAACCGGCCAAGCCACGTCCAGCGCGCGATCCGGCTGCGTAGAGAATAGGGTGGCAGCGCCGCTGTCACCCTATTCCTCACAACCGTGTTGAGAAACAAATCACAACCCGGCGCCTATTAACTTGCGCTTGTTTCACCAAGTTGCCACCGATACACTAACGCCATGGTTGCGCGAGGAGGCACAATCAACGCAAAGGAGTGCGCAATGACGACGCTCGATCAATTGCAAACCGGAGTTGGTGTTTTGAGTCCGGCAGAGCTATATGCCGAACTGTTAGCCGAGCAACCACTCTTTATTCTCGATGTGCGGAACGAAGTGGAGTTTGCGCGCAATCAGGTGCGCGGTCGCCGGCCTATCCCTACGCTCAACATCCCTTACTTCGAGTTCATCGAAGACGAAGAGCAGGCAATTGCCCGTGTGCCGCCTGATCGGCTCGTCACGGTCATCTGCGCCAAGGAGGGTTCATCGCAGTACGTCGCCGAACTACTGGCCGAACACGGCATCAATGCGCGTTACCTGATTGGTGGCTTTCGCGCTTGGCTCGATTTCCACGCCATTCACGAAGTGGTCAATGCCAGTTGGGGGCGCATTGTGCAAATTGTGCGCCCAGCCCGCGGCGATCTGAGCTATGTGATTGTCAGCGCCGGCGAGGCAGCGGTCATCGATCCCGGTCGCCAGATTCACCTCTATCAAGAGGTTGCGGCGGCGGCGCAGGCTGACGTAACGCGCATTTTGCTCACTCATCTCTCGGCTGGTCGCTTATCAGGCGGAGCAATGTTGGCCAACACGCGCCACACCTTGCTCTATATGCATCCGTACGATGCGTTGCATCCGCGCACCCTGCTGCCGGCCCATCTTGACTACATGCCGTTGCTTGGCGGCGAACGGCTGCCGGTGGGCCATCTCCTGATCGAAGCGCACTGGTTCCCCGGCCATACCCCCGGCCATCTGGCGTACCGCGTCATTTCGCCATCCGGTGAACGCTTTTTGCTAACCGGCGATGCGCTGTTGTTGGCCGGTTGCGGTCGCACCGATCTTGGTGGGCATCCAGTGGCATGGACTGATCTGCTCTTCCGTAGTTTACATACAACCTTGCCCGAATTGGTCACCGATGAAACGCTGATCATGCCCTCTTCGAGTATGGGTTTGGCCGAAGCACGGGCTGATGGGGTGGTAGCTGCGCCATTTGCCGGTCTCCGTGACACCCATCCCGGCTTACGGGCAAGCAGTCCGGCGGAACTATTGCCGCTCGTGCAGGACACGGTTGCAGAATTGCCGGTGGCCATTGACGCGATGCTGTACGCGAATCTCGGCTTGCGGCAGATCAGTGACGAAGAAGCGCATGAATTAGAAACCGAACCATCGCACTGCGTGTTGGCTCGCCGATAACGTTTGTTGCCATTCATCTACGATATATCTAACCAGCGTTGGCTCATGCCTGTTCCACACCGGCCACAGATCGGCTATACTCTACGTTGTCGAGTCTTCTAGCTATTGTTTGGTGGAGGTGTCATGAACCGGACATTGACCACGACCGAAACGTTGGCGCAAGCGGTCTTGCCGCGCCGTGGCTGGTTGGCGTACCCGTTGGTGGCCGACACGCTGTTGGTAGTGTTGGGCAGCCTGTTTGTGGCGCTCAGCGCACAGATCCGTATTTCGCTGATGCCCTTCTCGCCGGTGCCGATTACTGGGCAGACGTTGGGGGTGTTGTTAGTGGGTGGTCTCCTCGGCCCGCGTTTAGGTCTGGCGGCGTTGCTCCTCTACTTACTCGAAGGCGCGATCGGGTTGCCGTTCTTTGCCGGCGGCGCTGCGGGCTATACACACCTCTTCGGGGCAACCGGCGGGTATCTGATTTCGTTCCCCATCGCTGCGGCGCTGACCGGCTGGCTGGCGGCGCGAGGTTGGGATCGCCGCTTCCCCACCGCGATCGCCGCGATGGTGCTGGCCTCGCTCGTGATCTACCTGATCGGCGCGACATGGTTGGCCTTCTTCATCGGTGCTCAGAATGCGATTGTGAAGGGCGTCCTGCCGTTCTTGCTCGGTGACGCGATCAAGATTCTGCTAGCCGCTGCAGCGCTACCGGGTGGCTGGCAGGCGCTGAAGTGGTTCCGCGGGCAAGGGTAGCGACGGCTACGTGATAACACACCCAAAGCCACAAAAGATTTTGTGGCTTTGGGTGGCTTTTTGCAACGGTTCGTCATTTGCTGAGCGATCTGGGGTGAGTCTTACACGGCTGGTTGCGTCTATTTTAATCAGCGCGAAGAGCTGCGTAACCTTGTGAAGCTTTGGTGTCTTTCAGTGGCAATTCGCCGTCTGCCGCGCTAGCTAGGGTGTAGATAATCAACAGCAGAGCTGCGAAGATGTAACGTTCTACGCCCTGTTGCGACTATTTTCCATTCATCGGGCCGGTTCTAGTCAGTATCCGCCGGCAAACAATGCACACATACCCGAAACGGGATCCCGTTTTCGCTCACCACCCGCACATCATCGCGGGTGCCGCAATAACGGCACACCGACAGATTCTCAATCTCTTCGGCCCGCCACAATTGCGGCGTATGGCTTAACTCCATCGGCGTCTCGGTAGTCAGGATACCGATCCGGACACAAACTGCTGCGGGGAAGATGTCGGCCACCCGGGCGGCAAGATGGTAGTGATACGAATAGACCTCATCGCCGATCATCATCCCGCGTAAACGGGGATGCGGTTGAATCTTCATATCTGCGCCAGCCGATCCATCAACTGCCGTAATTCGTGCTCGCTCAAGACGAACGGATCATCATCAGCAAACATCAGCTCATCGAGCGCGTCGCGAATAATCGCTTCTTCGTCAGGAGGCACGCTCAATTCTCCCTGCTCCAATTCGTAAAACCGATCAAATGCCCACGCTGCCAATTGTTTTCGTGAGAGACGCCCGGCTAGATGTTCGGCAATTGCCGCTACCAGATCATCGCAGGTAAAATCCATAGACGTACTCGTTGCACCGTTGCTTGCCGGTTCCGTATGATCATCATATCACCAGCCAACCGCTTATGCGAGCGCATCATCGCACTGCGCGCGAAATCCACAACCGCGACAACGGGCAGCTTCATTGTGGTTGCGAGCTACGTCAGCAGCGGTGAGCAAGTCACGCATTTCGTCGAGCGTCGCCAATACCTCATCGCGTACCGTAGCGGTGTAGCGCAATTGGAATGTCGTATCGGCATAGCGTAACAGGCCGTAGGGTGGCGCGGCGCCGGTGGTCTCTTCAAGCAACACTAGATAAGCCGCCAGTTGCATCAGATCCGATGGATACGGCTCTGTGGCGCGCCGGTTCGGTTTCACTTCAACTGGAATGAGCGCCTGCCCTCGTTGCAGGATATAATCCGGTTTGCCGGTGAGACCGAGCCGGGCGCTAAAGAGCGGGCGTTCGAGCCGGTGCTGCGTGCCGGCATCAGTAGCTACAACCCGTGCCCATGGCAAGCCGCTGCGCCGGCGCAATATCATCGCTAGCGCCAATATGCCAACCGCGCAGAGGATCAGCGCCAGACCTAGCCCCGCCATCAGTTTGCCCACATCACTAAGCCAATCCCACCAACTAACAACCCCAACCCGATCCAGAGCAGGCGCTGGCTTGCCGCCACTAGCCGGCTGTGGCGAGCGTGGCTTATTGTGCCGAAAGCGCGCCGTTCAGCGCCTTCTGGCTCTTGCCCAATGACCCGGCGTAACCACCACGCCCGCGCGCAGTAGTAATACTCGCCCAATTCACTTGCCCGAATAATATCCATCAGCGACCAAAGATTGGTGTGCCTTGCACCGCGTTCAGCACGTCATTCACCGTTAACAACGCCATTAATCCCATCAGCGCCATAAAGCCGAAGGTATGCACGAGCGCCTCTTTCTCAGGAGGCAGCTTCTTGCCGCGCACCCATTCGATCAGCGCAAACAAAATATGGCTGCCGTCAAGCGCAGGGATAGGCAATAAGTTAAGGATAAACAGATTAAGGCTGAGCACAGCAGTCAGTGACCAGAAGGAGACAAAGCCATCGGGCTGGCGAATCACTTCGCCGGTGGCGCGGGCAATACCGACTGGTCCCAGTGGCTCACCGGTGGGTGGTGGAGTGGGGCTAAACAAACCGGCGATGGCTGCCGGCAAATCGGCCAGCATCATAATCATCCGCCCGGTCAGCTCAAGGCTATGCATAAACCCAGCGCCAATCGCCGCGATCGGATTGATCGGCTGGTTGATCGTCTGCGTTCCATAGCTAAAGCCAAAACCGGCGCTGAATTCGCGCCCATCGGGCGCCGTCCACGGTCCCGGTGTGACCGTCAGCGTTACTTCAACGCCATTTCGCGCCACCACTGCTTCAATGGCAACGCCCTTGCGACGCTGGGCAACTTCACGCACAACATTCTCATCAACCACCGGTTGGCCATCGAGGCTCACCAATTCATCGCCAGCTTGAAATCCTGCTGCGGCAGCCGGGGTATTGGGGAAGACATTGCTAATCAACATCCGGCCAGTTGGGGTAGGCACGCCAACCGTGGCGAACAAGATGGTAAAAATAACCACAGCTAGCACAAAATTCATGAGTGGGCCGGCCAGCATGACCGGAATCTTACGCCACGGCGGAGCGGCAGCGAGGCTGCCAGTGCCGTACACTGCGTCCTTTTCGCCATCCATTCCGGCGAAGCGCACAAAACCGCCCAAAGGCAGCCAATTGAGCGTGTATTTGATCCCGTTGCGCTCGAAGAGCACCAATGCGCGTGGCGGGAAGCCGATGCCAAACTCTTCGACCTTAATCCCCATGCGCAAGCCAACCCACAGGTGGCCCAACTCGTGGACGAATACCAACAGGCTGAGCATGAGGAGAAAGACGAGCACAGTCAATAACGGGTCAAAGATCCCGGTTGCAACTTGTTGCCAGATGTTGTTGAACATTGACGCGAGCATAATGCGCTCCAGCAGCTAAGAGGAATAACGGCGACGAGCCTATTGCCCGCCGCCGCTCGTATGCATAGGTAGTGTACCGGATCGATCAGGCCGCGTCAAGAGAATCGGGCCAGAAACTTGCGACTACGGCGCTCGCTTGAGGTAAATATTCTCGAACCCAACCGAGATGGTCGCGTTTCCACCAGAGCTTACCGGAGTGATGGGCGCGCCATCGCGAGTGTAGGCGGCGATAAACGCAGCTTGCGGCAGTGTAATCTGGCGCGATGTGCCATCAATCGACCACAACACATCGAGCACAAAGCCATTGCCGCTGAAGCGGTAGGCTTCGATGTTGGCGCCATATCCAGTGAATGGTTGGGGCGGCAGCCGCACTTCGTTGAGGCGCGCGATGGCCGTCTTCATA
>JANWYE010000091.1 GCA_025057175.1 Chloroflexus sp.
ACCTTGTTCGATGCTATATCAGCCTATCAGTGGGAACTTCAAGCATGGGCGCTATTTGCTAATCACTATCACTTTGTTGCTCGTGCTCCTGAGGATGGGAGATCGCTTAGCCATCTGATTCGATGATTTCATGCTCGATCTGCGGTTTTGGTGAACAAAATTGATAATATATCGGGAAGAAGAGTTTGGTTTCAATACTGGGACACGTGTCTTACCTGCGAAAAGAGTTATCATGCGCGATTACATTACGTGCATCATAACCCTGTTAAACACGGCCTTGTCTCCGTAGCCGAGCAATATCCTTTCTGTTCTGCAGCTTGGTTTAGACAATATGCCGATGATGAATTGCGCCAGAAAGTTGAGAATACTCCGTATGATCGAGTGAATTTGCCGGACGTTGATTGTTGAGTCTAAGCAACAAAGCCGGTTATCTGCGTGCCATAGGTAGGATGGGCAAGGTGTGCGTTAGGGTGCGGCAGGGTTGCTGCCGCATTCTACCATCCGCGCAGTCTCTCACCTCCGCCACTTCCACCACAAGGTTGCCAACAACAGCGCCAATTCGCGTAGCCGTTGCCAGCGCATCTGCGCGTGCCGCCATGGCAGGGCAATCCGGCTTTCGAGGTGATCGAGGTGCAGGGCGAGCAAGGCGCGCAGCAGGCGATGGCCGGCGCGGGCCGGCGGCGGAACGTGACGAGCAGCCCAGTTGAGTAGATCAGCGTGAGCGGCGCGGGCAGCAGCGAGCGCTTGCTGTTGGCGAGCCAGCGGGGCGCGGCGAGCTTGCACCACCGCTACTTCTTGGCGGGCAGCGAGAAAGCGCAGCAGCAACGCGCTCGCCGACCATTCGGCGGCGTCGGCGGCGAGCGCTGCCCGCTCGGCTACGGCGGCGTGTAGCGCAGCGGCCAGCGCCGCTTCACCGGCAGGCAGCGCATCCAGCGCTTCGTGCAGCGCTGCCAGTCGCTGTTCGCGGTGAGGCGGCGGCGTGTCGTAGCCGTCGAGCAGATCGCGCGGCGGGTGCGTGATTGGGTCGCGCCATTGACCATCGTGTTGCCGGCGCACGTCAGCGGGGGTAATGGCAAGGGCATGCCGCCATGCGGTGGCTAACGTTGCGTATGCAGTGTCAAGCAGTGCCACCACAGCCGGGGCGCGGGTGGCAGCGTACTCGCCGCGCAGCGCCGCCGGGTCGCGCTGTGGGTGCCATGCCAGCGCGGCGAAGCTGTGCGGATTGGGGCCAACCGCTAGCCAAGGCCGGTCACCGGTTAGCAAAACGTGAACGCCATCGAGACCCCACTCATGATAGGCGCGCACATCGGCGGCGATGGTCTCGCCCAACGGCGGCAAGGCCGATTTGAACAGAATGCCATCGAGGTAGTATTCAAACACGCTGGCGCCAGCGGGAAAGGCGGCGCGTAGCGCCGTGATCTGCGCCGCTACCGGCCCGTTGAGCGGATTGGTCGCATCGCCAATCCCGTTAGCATACGAGCGTTGGCGGGGCGCGATCACGACTTCGACATTGGCCGCTGGCCTCACGCGCTGCGGCGGGGCAAAGGTGTCGTGGTAGGCGAGGTAGGCAAGGCGGGCCGTAGGATTGAGTTCAGCCAAAACTTCCGCTATCACATTGGCCAGTATGAGCGACTGATCAGACGGCGCTAACGCGCGACACTGCGGGCAGGCACACCATCCGCCGCCAAGACGGTCTTCCGGCCAGAGGTGGTATACGCTGGCGTTGGGTTCGGCGGTGAAGAAGCTGCGCGCCCACTCACGCACTAGCGCTTGCGTAGCCGGGTTGGTGGGGCAGGGATTGCCATCGGCCACGCGCCGGCGACCGTCATAACGGAAGAGATCGGGTTGCCGGCGAAAAAGCCGGCGCGGAATGGCGTCACGCAGATGGTGGCCGCCGATTTCTAGCCGTAAGCCGCGTTCTGTGATTAATGGCCATAAGCGGGCGCGGCGCTGGAGCCAGTAATGCCAGCGGCATGCGCCGAGTGGCATCGCGCCGGCGCCGATGGTGTGAATGAAAATCGTATTGAGCCGCGCCCGCGCTGCCCATGCAATCCATGCTTCGGCCTGCGCCAGAAAGAGGTCGTGCCCGATCACCAACCCGCGACGGGCTAATGCCGGCTGCTCGGCGACCGTTTCGGTAGGCAGGCTGATCTGGGCGCAACGCGGCACGCACTCATCGCCGGGGCCGGGGCCAACCCAGCGCCAGCCCAACGCTTCCAGCAAGCCGTAGACCGCGTAGAGCAGGCCGCGCGGCCCTTCGCCGATCAACACGAGACCGCGTTCATCAGCCATGCGCACAAAGCCATCGCCGGCAGGGCCATGGCGCAGCGCGATGCGCTGGCCGGTAGCATGGCCGGCAATCGGCAGCGCCGGCCCACCCATCCGCTGGATGGCACGGCGCAGCTCGTGAGCGGCAAACCGGGCAGTAACATGTTCACTCGGCGCTTCAATTGCCCAATGGGCAGTGAGGAGATAGTTCATGCAGTATGATGAAGCCGGTACAAAGTTCGCGCTGTGTCTCGCAGCTATTATAACAGCACCAGATCGCTCGCAGAGGTGCGGGTTGGGAAAGGAACCCATAGGCACGGGCCGGGGCAGGTTTGTTCAGATGGGTGAGACGCGAAGGGAACGCAGGTCAGGTAGGGTGACTTCCCCGCCGGCCAAATTAGTTGCATAGTGGACAAATTTGCCATCAGCGGCTACAATGCAGGCAAGCCGCTGATTTCTGCTCTAAAATACGCATGCAATCATCAGTGGCGGCCACTGCACATATCCTGTTATCATGCCGGTATCGCCGGCAGTAAGCATCAGATGATGATGTGAGGAAATCATGTTGCGGTTTGAACACGAGATCCTGTTCACGCCCTGCCCCGAACGGATCGCTCGGCTCCGCGAGCTGGCCTACAACCTGTGGTGGACATGGCATCCCGAAGCGCAAGACCTATACCGTTCGATCGATCCGGAGTTGTGGGAACTGGTGTATCACAACCCGGTCGAATTCTTGCGTGACGTGCGCCAGCGCAAGCTTGAGGCGGCAGCGAATGATCCGGCCTATCTCAAGCGGTATGACGCAGTGCTCAAGAGCTTCGACAGCTACATGCGAGCCAAGCAGACGTGGTTTAGCAAGCACTATCCTGATGCGAAAGATACGCTGATCGCCTACTTTAGCGCCGAATTTGGCCTCCACGAGAGCTTGCCGATCTATTCGGGCGGTTTGGGCATCTTGTCAGGAGATCACATCAAAGAGGCCAGCGATATGGGGATTCCGCTGGTCGGTGTTGGCTTCATCTACCCGCAGGGCTACTTCCGGCAGCGGCTCGATCAGAGCGGTTGGCAACATGCCGAATACAACAAGCTCAATTTCGCCGATGTGCCAGCATTGCCGGCGCTTGATCCAGAAGGCCGCGAGGTCGTGGTTGAAGTCGAGCTGCCCGGTCGCACGATTTATGCCAAGGTCTACAAGTTTCAGGTGGGCCGCAATGAGCTGTTGCTGATGGATACCGACATCCACCCGAACAGCCCGCAAGATCGTGAGTTGTCGGCGCGATTGTACGGCGGCGATCAAGAGATGCGCATCTCGCAGGAGCTGGTGTTGGGGGTTGGCGGAGTGCGCGCCTTGCGCCGGCTCGGCTATAAGCCGACCGTCTGGCACATGAACGAAGGCCACTCGGCCTTCCTCGTGCTCGAGCTGTGCCGCGAACTGGTCGCGCAAGGCTACAGCTTTGAAGAGGCGATGGAGCAGGTCAAGGCGCATTGTGTCTTTACTACCCACACGCCGGTGCCGGCGGGCAACGACGCCTTCCCGCTGCCAATGATTGAGAAGTTCTTCTGGAGCTTCTGGCCGCAACTGAACCTGACCCGCGATGAGTTTATGAATCTGGCCTTGCAAGAGCAGCACTGGGGGCCGACCTTCGCGATGACAGCGCTAGCGCTGCGTTTTTCGGCGTATCACAATGGTGTGAGCAAACTGCACGGCCACGTAGCGCGCGGCATGTGGCAGTGGCTCTACCCCGGCCGCACCCAAGATGAAGTGCCGATCACCTCGATTACCAATGGCGTGCATACGGCAACGTGGTTGGCGCCAGAAATGCGCACGCTATACAATTCGTACCTCGGCAAGAACTGGGAAGACAACCTCGACGATCCGCAGCTCTGGCGAAAGGTCTACCAGATTCCTGACGAGACGCTCTGGCGCACGCGCCAAAAACTCAAGAGCGATCTGATCGCGTTTAGCCGGCAGCGTCTGCAACAGCACTACATGCGGCTTGGCATCCCGGCGCCGGTTTGGCCAGTGCTCGAAGAGAATATTCTCACCATTGGCTTTGCCCGCCGGTTTGCGACCTACAAGCGGGCGACGCTGCTGTTTAAGGATGTTGAACGGCTGAAGTATATTCTCAACCGTCCGGGCAAGCCGGTGCAGATTATCTTCTCTGGCAAAGCCCATCCCCGCGACGATCCGGGTAAGCAGTTCATCCAAGATGTCTACCGGCTGGCGATGCAGCCGGGGCTGGCTGGGAGAATTGTCTTCCTCGAAGAGTATGACATGGCAGTGGGGCGGGCGCTGGTGCAAGGCGTTGATATCTGGCTCAACAACCCGCGCCGGCCGTATGAGGCGAGTGGCACCAGCGGGATGAAAGCTAGTCTCAACGGTGTGCCTAATTGTTCGGTGCTTGATGGCTGGTGGCCGGAAGCGTATAACGGGCGCAATGGCTGGGCAATCGGTGATGAGCGCGAGTACGCTAATCAGGACGAGCAGGATTGGAACGATGCTCAGTCGCTTTACCATCTGCTTGAACACGAGATTGTGCCGCGCTATTACGACAACCGCAACGCTAACGGCATTCCGGTGGAGTGGGTGCAGATTTGCAAGGAGGCGATTGCCACGGTAGCGCCAATCTTTAGCACTCGCCGCATGCTGACCGACTATCTGCGCGATATGTATATGCCAGTAGCGGTGCAGGGCGCGATGCCAGCCGTGTAATCACCCAAAACGCAAAGGCGCGCAGCGGTGCGCCGCGCGCTCTGCGCGTCTTTGCGTTTGTCAACGATGATGCCGCCAACCGATCCGGGCAAGTTGACCGTCATAGAGATCTACCATCGGCTAGTTGCCCATTTCGGCCCATTGCACGGCCCGCAGGCAACCAGCCCGTGGTGGCCAATCATCAGCGACAATCCTCCGCTTGAGATACTGATTGGCGCTGTGTTGGTGCAACAGACACGGTGGGAGACGGTTGCAGGCGCGGTAGAGCGTATGCACGCCGCCGGTTTGATTGAACTGGCGGCGTTAGCGAATGCCGATGCCGGCAATCTGGCGAAACTGATCTATCCCTGCGCGTTTTACCGGCAAAAAGCGAGTGGTCTCATCGCGCTAGCCCGCGTCATTCAGGAGCGGTACCGTGATTTGGCGACGATGCTTAGCCGCCCGACGGCAGCCCTGCGCGCCGAACTGTTACAGTTGCCGCGGATCGGGCCGGAGACGGCGGATGTGATTTTGCTCTACGCTGGGCAACATCCGCTGTTTGTGGTTGACGCTTACACTCGCCGGATTTTTGCCCGCGTTGTTCCAGATCGGCTTGCTTGGGAGCGCGCAAGCTATGCGCTGGTGCAGCAGGAAATTACTGAGGAGCTGCCGGCGAATCCGCAACTGTTTGCTGATTTCCATGCCCAACTCAATGAATTGGCCGCGCGTTATTGTTTGGTCCGGCCTCGTTGCGATGGCCCGCCCGCGCGGCGAGGTTATTCGCGCCTGCGGGAGGAGGCAGGCGCGGGGTGCCCGTTGCGCACAGTATGCGCTTGGTATCGAGAAGCAGGGGTAGAGCAGCGCTCTACCTATACGGGATAGAGATAATGATGTCACCCTTGAAGGTGTTTCTGGTTTTTTTGCGGTTGGGGTTGACCTCGTTCGGCGGGCCGGTGGCGCATCTCGGTTATTTTCGGGCCGAGTTGGTTGAGCGGCGGCGTTGGCTTGATGAGGCGACTTATGCTGATTTGATCGCGCTCTGCCAGTTTTTGCCCGGTCCAGCCAGCAGCCAAGTCGGGATCGCGATTGGCACGATACAGGCCGGCGTGCTCGGCGGGTTGGCAGCGTGGTTAGGTTTTACACTGCCGTCGGCGCTGGCAATGATCGGGTTTGCCTATGGGGTGACGTGGTTGGGTGATCCGGCCAGTGGTTGGTTGCATGGGTTGAAGGTTGTGGTAGTGGCGGTGGTGGCGCAGGCGGTTTGGCAGATGGCGCAACGGCTTTGTCCCGATCGGCTGCGGGCGAGCATGGCGATTGCTGCGGCAATGATACTCCTCATCTGGCCGGATGCATTGGTGCAATTGCTCGTGATCGGGTTGGGCGGGCTGGTAGGCTGGCGCTTACTGCGGGTTGCCGCCAACAATGGCGCGCTGATCAAATCGCCGATTACGTCGCGCGCCGGCATAGGGTTTGCAGCATTATTTGCAGTGTTGCTCGGCGGGTCGGTGCTAGCAGCGTTCAGTGATAACGCGACGCTGGCACTGCTGGCCGGCATGGTGCGCAGTGGATCGCTGGTGTTCGGCGGCGGGCATGTGGTCTTGCCGTTGTTGGAACCGGTGGTGGTGGGAGCGGGGTTTATGCCGGCAGAGACCTTCATTGCCGGCTATGGCGCGGCGCAGGCGGTGCCAGGGCCGTTGCTCAGCTTTAGCGCCTATCTTGGCGCGATGGCGGCAGCGCCACCCGGCGGTTGGTTGGGTGGTTTGTTAGCGCTGGTGGCGATCTTTTTGCCCTCATTTTTACTGGTGTGGGCAGCGTTACCCTTTTGGGCCGCCCTGCGCGCGCAGCCAGCAGCGCAGGCGGCGCTGGCCGGGATCAATGCGGCGGTAGTGGGGATTTTGCTGGCGGCGTTGTACCAGCCGGTGATCACTAGCGCGATTCGTGGCCCGCTTGATGTAGCGTTGGCGCTCAGCGCCTTTGCCGCACTGCACCTGTGGCGCGCGCCGCCATGGGCAGTGGTGGTGGCGTGGGCGGTGATGGGAAACTTGGGCAACGAATAAAGTGACAACGAATGAACGAATGGGGGGGCAACGAATGAACGAATAGGGGGAACGAATGAACGAATAAGGTGACAACGAATGAACGAATGGGGGGAGCGAATGAACGAATGATTGAAAGGGTTGTTGTTCAAATGGTTTGCTAGGTGATACGCTGTATTAATCTGCCCACCGCATGACTTCAGCCACCTCGGCTTGACCTACCGGCTGGTGTGCGCGTTCGATGGCGGCGCGCAGGCGCTCGATTCGATCACTGGCGGGTATGGTGGTTTGGCGCGCTAGCCAGAGATTGATCGCTTCAACGTATAAGCCGATGAGGTCAGTTGGTGCGGCTGCGAGCGGGATGAGTTCGGCGAGGGTGGTCTGGATGCGTGCGCGCGCTGCCGGCCAGTCGATCACGTCGGGCATGGCTTGGATCGTGTCGAGCAGGCGCGTGGCGCGGATGCAGATGGCTTGCCGTTCGCTGGGTGGCGTGGGCGATGGGTGGGGAGGTGGCGGTGAGGTTGGTGTCGCTGTGAGCGGTGCTTCACCGCCGAGAAGGGCAATCATTCGGTCGAACCCCTCTCGTAGTAGTTGTTCCATTTCACGGCTGTAGTGGAGCCATGCGCCGACCTGCATCCCGGCGGGGTCGGGAATATCCCGCGCCCGCCCGGCCAATTCGCCGAGCGAAGCGATCGTTGCCTGTGGGTAACGGCTGCGCAAGACGCGAGCAATCCCGCTATCTACGGCGATGAGTAGATCGGCAGCGTTGACCAGCTCATCGGTCAGCGAGCGGGCGATGTGGTCATCGATTGCGAGGCCAAGCACGGCTAGCGCATCGCGCGCCGCCGGTTGCAATGGGTCGTCGTCGTGGCCGACCACGCCGGCTGAGGCGATCTGCCATGTTTGGCCGCGTTCCTGTGCCATCCGGCGCAGAAGGGCAGCGGCGATCGGTGCGCGTCCGGTGTCGGCGGCGCCGACGATCAGGATCGATTGCTTGGTGTGGTGCATAGGCGGGTTACGCACAAAGAGTCGTGCCGTTAGCCATCTCTGCCGGCATTGTACCACGTCTGATGCGGTTGTTTGATGTGATCGCTGAGTGAACCACAGTGGTGCTGGTAACGGCGTTTAGCGCGACAATGCCGTAGAGTTGTTTGATGTGATTGCAACCATATTGGTGCAGAACAGGTTTGGTATCGCGCGCTATTTTGTGCATGTTTGTGGCTATTTGCCGGCCTATTTGACCAATTGGCCGGTTTGTGGTATCTTGCCGCCGTGCCATATCGAAGGCGATACTGGCAATATTTGTCATATACCTTGTTGTATATGACACAGCGCTCCGCGACAGGACCACGTTCGTCCTGTTCCATCGTCGCACTGTGGTGCGACGACGTGATTCCGCGTTGAATGGCGTTGGCCCCTCGTTTGGGCAACGCCCGGAGGGAAAATCTGCATGATGATGCATTCGACGCGCCGGCGTCGCGCTCTGCTTGCGCTAGTCTGGCTGTTCGCCGTAATGCTCTCGTTCGTTGCTCGACCATTGCCTGTCGCCGCTGCACCCACTCTCGTCCTCCCCACTCCTCCCGGCGAACCGTGGCGAATTATTCAGGGATACGCTTGTGGCACGCACACTGGCTGGGATCGCTACTCGCTCGATCTGGCCCAAGTGCATGGCCCGACCTATGATGCTCCGATTCGGGCTGCTGCTTCCGGCACGCTTTGGCACTGGGAAGCGCGCAGCGGCACGATTGTCCTCGCGCATGGCAATAACTTTTTTACGATGTATACCCATCTTAGCCGGCCGGTAACGACCGAGCGGGGCTATGCCTTTGCTGCGGGTGAGGTGCTCGGCTATGCCGGCGATCGTGGCTCTCCCGGTATTCCCCATCTGCACTTCACCGCATATACTGCCGGCGCAAATGGTTGGAGCGGGCGGCAGTCGGTGCCGCTGAAGTTTGCCGAGGGCTATGATCTGCCTGAAATTGGCGGCTGTAATCAGCATGGCGGCAAGGTGTTAACCGCAATGTCGCTGCAAGACCCAGTGGTGACGTTTACCAGCGCGGCATTGCCGGCGGGGTGGTATAACGCCGAACACCAGATTGATTTTAGCGTGGCGTGGGGCGGCGGCGGCTTGAGCCAAGCGTGGGATGTTGAGCCACCAGCCGATCAGCCGATGTTCCCCGGCGCTTACGATGGCTATGCCCGCCTATCTGATATGGGTGAGGGTTGGCATACGCTCTATGTGCGGGCATGGGGGCCTGATGGCCGGCAGACGCTGGCTAGCTATGGGCCGGTTGGTTACGACATTTCGCCGCCAGTGTTGGTAGCAACGCCGCAAACGCTTACCATTGCCCGCGATCAAGCGATGACGCTGGTGTGGCCGGCAGCAAGCGATCCGCTGTCGGGCGTGGCCGGCTACCGGCTCTACCTTGGCCCCGATCCTAGCGGTGAGAGTGAGTGGTTTGTCAGTGATCCATCAGTGTCGGTGCCGCCATTGGCTCCCGGCACCTATCTGTTGCGGGTGAAGCCGATTGACAATGCCGGCAATGTGGGGGTGTGGCAGACGGTGATGACGATTGTGGTGGAGTAGGTTATGCAGCGGCTCTCCTGCTTTGCTTGCAAAGGAGGGAGCCTTTACCGCCTCACCACTACCGGCGTGCCGACCGGCGCCCAATCGTAGAGCCATGCCGCCGCTTTGAGCGGCAAGTTGATGCAGCCGTGGCTGCGGCGCACGCCGGTGCCGAACTGGTTGTGCCAGTAGGTGCCGTGGAGCGCAACGCCGCCAACGATGTACATGGCATGCGGTACGCGCGGCACGACCCAGCACTCGTTGCCGGCGCAGCCGCGCATAGTCTGTTCGCGCACTTTGGCGTAGATGCTGAATGTTCCGACTGGCGTGTTAAATCCGTCGCGTCCGGTTGAGACCGGCGCGTCGAAGACAATGCGGTCGCCATCGAGCGCGTAGAGCCATTGGTCGCTTAGATCGACGATGATCAGCTTGCTGCCGGTGTTGCGGGCAGCCGGTTGGGCGGGTTTCGGCGCCGGTGGTTTGGCAGCCGGGGCAGGCGCGGACGGCGCGGTTGGAACTGGGGCCGGGGCAGGTGGCGCGGCTTGCGGTTGGCCATTGGCATCGACCGGCAGTGCGGTGCCGGCAGCGACCGGACTAAGATCGATCCCGCGCAAGCGGGCAAGATCGCGGCCAAGGTCACTGATTCGCACCGCGTTGGCCGGATCAGCCGGGCGCGGATCAACTTCGAGCCGGGCGCGCTCGAAGTACTGCACTTGCCGCAGCGTCCCGCCCACGTATTCCCAGCGCGGTTCGCTGATGGGCAAGCCGAACACATCGATTGCGCCGTGGGCTTCCCAGAAGGCGAGGAATGGCGGCCCAAGGGTGTAGCCGGTCTCGGCGAAGAAGCGACGGTTGGGGGCTTCACGCGCGGCTCGGGTTGGAGGCGGGAACGACTGGCCCAACGCTGCGGCATACTCAGCTCCAATCCGCCCGCGTAGCACGGCGTTGTTATAGGCCGGGTGCAATTCGAGCCGCCCACGCTCGAAGTATTGCACCACCAGCTCGCCGTCACGGAAGGGAGCGCTGATTGGTTGGCCGAGCGTCAGCGGCCCTTCGCTCGATCGCCAGACACTGAGAAAACCGTAGGTATCATCGAGCCGCTGGCCGGTAGCGACGAAGTAGAGCGCGTTGCTCTGCGCGCGCAACGGTGCGCTCCACAGCGCTAGCACGATCCCTGCAATCAACGCGAGATGCCGCATCACTGCACCGCTTCCTTCAGCGTGGATTCCTGCTCTGTATTATACGGCAGGCAAAGCTGTGGTACCATAGGAAAAGCAAGACTAATACAGACACAGCGCCGCTGTGTCCGTACATTCTATCAATTAGAACCATCCAACCAAGGAGTGATCATGCTGGCCGAATTACACGACGAACTCGAAACCATCCGTGAGCGGTTTGCCAATCTGCGAGGCCATCTTTGACTTGGCGGCCAAGCAAGCCGAGATTGAGCAGCTCGAAGCCCGCGCTGCTGACCCTGATCTGTGGAATACGCCGCGCGCGGCGCAAGAGATTATGCAGCGGCTGACCCGGCTGAAGGAAGAAGTGACGCTGTGGAGCGATCTGGAACGCCGGATTGCCGGCCTCGCCGAGCTGATCGAACTGGCTGAGCTGGAAGGTGATGAGTCATTGGCCGGCGATCTGGCTGCTGAGTTGCGCGCCATTCAGCACGAGGTTGAACAGCGTGAGCTAGAGGTGCTGCTCAGTGGCCCCTACGATGACCGAGATGCCTTTCTCTCGATACAGGCCGGTATGGGGGGCACCGATGCCCAAGATTGGGCGGCAATGCTCTTGCGCATGTATACCCGTTGGGCCGAACGGCGCGGCTACACGGTCAATCTGATTGACCTCAGCGAAGGCGAAGAGGCCGGGATCAAGAGCGCAACCATCGAGATTCGCGGCCCGTATGCCTACGGCTATGCTCGCGCCGAAGCCGGCGTGCATCGCCTGATCCGGCTATCGCCCTTCAACGCAGCTCATACTCGCCAGACCAGCTTTGCTCGCGTCGAGGTGATGCCGGAAGTTGATGATGCGCCGGAAGTTGAGATCAAGCCGGAAGACTTGCGCATCGATGTCTTCCGCAGCGGCGGCCACGGCGGGCAAGGCGTCAATACCACCGACTCGGCGGTGCGCATTACCCACTTGCCGACCGGGATCGTGGTCACGTGCCAAAACGAACGCTCGCAAATCCAGAATCGCGAGACGGCACTGCGCGTCTTGCGCGCCCGCCTGCTTGAGCGCGAATTGCAGCGGCAGGCCGAAGAGCGCGCCCGTTTGCGCGGTGAATACCGCGAAGCGGCTTTCGGCAACCAGATGCGTACCTACTATCTGCATCCCTCAACGTTGGTCAAAGACCATCGCACCGACTACGAGACGAGCAACGTGCAGGCGGTGCTCGATGGCGAGATTGATCCGTTTATCGAAGCCTTTTTGCGCGCAAATGTGCAGGAGTCGTGATGGAGATTATGTATACGCCGTGGCGCATGCGGTATATCAAGCGTGGTGATGCGGCTGAAGAAGGTTGTGTTTTTTGTGCGATTACCGCGGCTGATAGCGCAAGTGATGCTGAACGGTTAGTATTGTATCGGGGGCAGCATTGCTTTGTAGTGATGAACATCTACCCCTACAATACCGCGCACCTAATGGTGGTGCCGTATCTGCACGTTGCCGATCTTACGACACTTGATAGTAGTGTTGCCGGAGAGTTATTCACCTTAACCCAGCAATGTGTGGCAATCGTGCAGCAAGAATATGCGCCCCATGGCTTCAATCTCGGCATGAATCTGGGGCGGGTAGCAGGGGCTGGGATTGCCGATCATCTCCACATGCATATCGTGCCGCGCTGGAACGGCGACAACAACTTTATGCCGGTGATAGGCAACACGAAGTTGATCCCGGAAGCGCTCCATGAGACATACGTGCGGCTGCGCCCGCATTTTGCCGCGCTTAGCTCAGGGTCCGATCAATAAGATCGACCAAATGCTGAATCTCGAACGGTTTCTGGATGATCACAGCGCCTTCAGCCTCGAGATCGGCAAACCATGGCTTGCGGCTGAGCGCCGTCATCAAGAAGATGGGAATGCCGTCATCTTGCAGGCGCTCTTTGATGCGCTGGAAGGTCTCGACACCGTCCATGTTGGGCATCATAATGTCGCTCAGCACGAGGCTAGGCGTAAGGTTCTCGAGCATGCGCAACCCTTCGAGGCCATCGCGGGCTAGCACGACCTCGTAGCCGGCCTTGCGCAGGGCGAATGATAAAATGCTCTGGAGACCGAGATCATCGTCAATGATGAAGATAGTGCCTTTGTTTGCTGACATATCGGTTTCCTTGCCGGTCATTGTTCTGGAAGTGATGGATATGAGCAGTTAGCAATGTATTGAGCGCCATTATACCAGAGAGTAACCGGGTGGTGTTGGGGTAGGCAGATTGCACAAACGATACGAGGAGCACGCTCATGACTCGTCCGGTGCCGGCGGTGCTGGCTGAATATCCGTTTCATTACCCGATAGAAGTGCGGTTCCGCGATCTCGATGCGCTGGGTCACGTCAATAACGCTGTCTATGCCACCTATCTCGAATCGGCCCGGATTGCCTACTATCAGCGGCTGGTTGGTGGCTCGCTCGAACGGTTGGGGATCATTCTAGCCGAATTAACCATCCGCTACAAAGCGCCGGCCCATTTTGGCGATGAGTTGTTGGTGGGGGTGCGGGTCAGCCGGATCGGTGGAAAGAGTTTTACAATGGATTACGCCATTGCCCGGCTTGGCGATGGCGCGCTGATCGCCACCGCGCAGTCGGTGCTGGTGGCCTACGACTATGCTGCCGGGCGCAGTGTGCCGGTGAGCGATGAGTTCCGTGCGCGGGTTGCCGAGTTGCAGGGCGGGTTGGAAACGCCGTAGCGCACTAGGCCAGAGCTTGCAGCTCTACTCAGTTAATTCGTGGTAGAGTTGGACGACCGGATCGTCGCGTTTGCGGCGCGGATTGATGCCGGCAGCAGCGAGGTAGCGCTGGTAGGCGCGTTGCATCTCTACCGGCAAGCCAAGCCGGTGACTG
>JANWYE010000092.1 GCA_025057175.1 Chloroflexus sp.
CACAATGATCAGCTTGCCGGGCCTGACCATCCCGACCCGGCGGCCCGATGTAGCGGCAGAGGTATTGCGCACCTTCGCCCGCTTTGTCGATCGCGGCATGCTACCCAACCGTTTCCCCGATGAAGGCGAAGCGCCAGAATACAATACTGCGGACGCCACCCTCTGGTTGTTTGAAGCAGTGCGCGCCTACCATACTGCCTTCGCCGACGATGATTTACTTACTGAACTCTTCCCGCTGCTGGAGGAGATCATTGACTGGCACGTGCGGGGCACCCGCGATGGGATTGGGCTTGATCGCGGCGATGGATTGCTACGCGCCGGCACGCCGGCCACCCAGCTAACGTGGATGGATGTGCGCGTGCGGGGATGGGTAGTGACGCCGCGCTCCGGCAAGCCGGTGGAAATTAACGCCCTCTGGTATCACGCTCTGCAGAGCATGGCAACCTTTGCCCAACGATTAGGCCGGCCATCCGAGCGCTATCAGGCAATGGCGGCAGCGGCGCGGGCCGGCTTCAACCGGTTCTGGTACGCCCGTGGGCAATATCTGTACGACGTAATTGACACGCCAAACGGAGTTGATGCCACGCTCAGGCCTAACCAGATCATCGCTGCCAGCCTACTGCACAGCCCGCTCGACCGTGGCCGCCAGCACGCCGTTGTGCGCGCCTGTGCCCAAGCTCTGTTGACCGGGGTTGGCCTGCGCAGTCTCGATCCGAACCACCCCGATTACGCGCCGCGCTATACCGGCCCGCTCTTGCAGCGCGACGCCGCCTACCATCAGGGCACCGTTTGGGCATGGTTGCTAGGGCCGTATGCCAGCGCCGTCTACCGCCTAACTGGCGACCGGGCCGCAACTCGCCGGCTACTAGCGCCATTGCTCGACCATCTCAGCGATGGTTGCATCGGCACCATCAGCGAAATCTTCGATGGTGATCCGCCCCACCATCCCCGTGGCTGTTTTGCGCAGGCGTGGAGCGTAGCCGAGGTATTGCGGGTATTGTACGAAACCGCGTAACGGCCCAGTGGGATCATTTCCGCCCGCTGACGACAAACAACACCAAGCGCGGTTCCGGTTCGGCAATCGGAGCAATGCTCGGCGGCGAGCCGGCATACAGCGCTAAATCGGCGCTATCGATCAACGCCGCCTGCGCTGGTTCGTTGCCATCGAGCAGATAGGCCTGCACCTGCGACGCGGCAAAACCGGCATTCGCCAGCAACGATGTCCATTCATCACCAAGCCCATCAGCGGGCGAGAGAGGCACTGACAGTGGCAATGCAGCGAGCAATTCGGGCGGATGGCCGCGCAGGCGTACCCAATACTCGCCGGCCACTGCGATCACCAGCGTCCCACCGGGGCGCAATACCCGCCACATCTCGCGCAGTGCGCGCTGCCGATCGGCGAAGAGTTGGAGCGCCGCCACGCACCAAATCAGATCAATGCAACCAGCGCGCAGCGGCAACGCCCCCGCATCGCCGGCGATGGCCAGCAGCGCCCGCGTTGATCGCAACGCTGCTGCATCGCAGTCGATGCCAACGAGCAGCGCATCAGGGGCGCAGCGCTTGCGCAGCCACTGCGTTTTGGAGCCATCACCGCAGCCGACATCGAGCGCCACGCGCGCGCCGGCAGGCGTCGCTGCCAACAGCGCGTGGCGCATTCGGGGCAGGTATGGTTCGTGCAGCAGTGGTATCATACAGTGCGGAGGGATGGTAAACGCAGAGGAGATCTCAGCAACTGTCGATCGTGCATGCCTTGTTCATTTCGCGCCTTTCCAAAAAACGCATGGCCTCACCAATCATCATTGTACAACTTGCCGCGCTCCATGGCCCCAACATCTACCGCCCGCAACCCGGCGTGGTACTGCGCGCCAGCGCTCCTGCCGATCACACGGCTCGGCTGCGTAATGCCCTCAAAGGCGGCGCACTAGCAATCGGATTGGTGATCGCGCATCTCCACGTCACAGCGCAGCCCCGCGCCAATGATACGCTGCTTAGCGCCTTCTTTACCACCAACGAGCCAGACATCGGCGCCGAACTGTGCCGGTACGTGGTTGATGGCATAAATGCCGAACTCACCGGCGATGAGACATGGGACCCCGATGAGCCGCTGTTGGCGTTGCGCGACCGCCGCCAAGCGCAGGCGCTGCCAGTTGCCGCCTTGCAACTCATCGCTCACGCTCGCCAGCGTGACATACCGGCCACCATCTTGCCCGGCGGCCACCTACTGCTCGGTTATGGCGAACGGAGCTGGATGGTAACTATGGCCGATCTTCGCGCCGCACCCAATCTTCAACCGCCGTGGTCGCAGCTTGGCCGCATCCCGATCATTGCTGTCACTGGCGAGCGCTACCGCAGCCACGCCGTCGCCGAACAGGCGGCGCGTTACCAAGCCCGCGCGATTGATCACGCCGATCGCGCTGCGGTCATACAAGCACTGGCCGATCCTACTTGTACCGCACTGGTAGCTGGGTTTGACACCGACAGTCTTTTACGCGAAGGATTGCCCTTCGACCGCTGCGATCTAGCGGTGATCACCGACCGCGCCGGCCAGCGCCCAGCCGCTGCTCTCGATGACGACGAGTGGCTGAAGGCGTTGGGGTTGCCAATGCTCTGCAGCACTGCGCCCACGCTGATCAACCTCGCCGACCCGGCGTTGCATGCGCTGCTAAGCTATGCGCCCAACGGCGTGATGGGATGGGGAGGCTACGCTACCGGCGCAGTGTAGGCGCGCCACAAATTGCCGCGCCGCCTGCGCAATCGGATCGTTGCTCGGCGTCGCAACACCCTCATCTTGCGATAAGAACGAAACAATACTGCATCTTTATATCACAACCAAAAGCCCTCTCCCCGCGCGGGGAGAGGGCCTTGCCCCTACTCTGTAAACCGATCCGTCACCGCACCAAGGCTAGCCGAGGAGACCAGCTTGGCGTATTTAGCCAACACACCGCGAGTATAGCGCGGCGGGCGCGGTTGCCACGCGGCGCGCCGTCGGGCCAGCTCCTCGTCCGAGACGTTAAGCTGCAAGAGGCGCGCATCGGCGTCGATGGTGATGCTATCGCCCTCTTCCACCAGCGCGATGGCGCCGCCCACCGCCGCTTCTGGCGCGACGTGACCAACTACCAGCCCGTAGGTACCACCAGAGAAGCGCCCGTCAGTAATCAGGCCCACGCTATCGCCTAACCCAGCGCCAATGATCGCCGAAGTTGGCGCGAGCATTTCGCGCATACCGGGACCGCCTTTCGGCCCCTCGTAGCGAATCACCACCACATCGCCGGCTTTGATCTTCCCGCTCAGAATCGCCTCAAGACACTCCTCTTCGGCATCAAAGACGCGAGCCGGCCCGGTAATGCGGCGCTGCTTGATGCCGGTAATTTTGGCAACGCAGCCCTCTTCGGCCAAATTGCCGCGCAGAATAGCCAGATGGCCCTGCGGATACATTGGCCGCTCAAGGGGGCGAATCACATCTTGATTGGCCGGCGGCTCATCGGGCACATCGGCCAGCACCTCAGCGATGGTTTGGCCGGTAATCGTCATGCAGTCACCGTGAATGAGACCGGCGTTGAGCAGCATCTTCATCACCTGCGGCACCCCGCCCACCCGGTGCAAGTCGGTAGCCACGTAGCGGCCCGACGGCTTCAGATCGCAGAGCACCGGCACTCGCTGCCGAATCACCTCAAAGTCGTCGATCGTCAGCGGCACCTCAGCGGCATGGGCAATTGCTAACAGGTGCAACACGGCATTGGTCGAGCCACCAAGCGCCATGACCACCGCAATCGCATTCTCAAGCGATTTACGGGTAAGCATCTGGCGAGCAGTGCGATTAGCCCGGATCGCCTCAACCAACACCTCGCCCGACCGCGCAGCGCTAATCGCCTTCTCTTCATCTTCGGCGGCCATCGTCGAAGAGCCGGGCAGGCTGAGGCCGAGTGCTTCAATCGCCGACGACATCGTATTTGCGGTATACATCCCGCCGCACGAACCGGCGCCGGGGCAAGCGTGTCGCTCGATCTCAAGCAGTTCGTGCTCGTCGATTCGGCCGGCGCTATACTCGCCAACCGCCTCAAAGGCGCTGACGATAGTGAGATCGCGCCCCTTATAATGACCGGGTTTGATCGTGCCGCCATACACAAAGATGGCCGGAATGTCGAGGCGAGCCATGGCAATCAACGCGCCGGGCATGTTCTTGTCGCAGCCGCCCACGGCGAGGATACCGTCCATGCGTTGGGCATTGACCACCGTTTCGATCGAATCGGCGATCACCTCACGGCTGACCAGCGAATACTTCATGCCTTCGGTACCCATCGAAATGCCATCGCTGACGGTGATCGTGCCAAAGATCTGCGGCATGCCACCGGCAGCGCGAATCGCCTCCTCGGCACGAGCAGCAAGTTTACCTAGACCCGAATTGCACGGCGTCAAGGTGCTATGGGCATTGGCTACCCCCACAATCGGCTTGGTAAAATCGTCGTCGCCAAAACCGACCGCGCGCAACATGGCCCGGTTGGGCGAACGCTGCGGGCCTTCAGTGATCATGCGACTACGGCGATTATCGCTCATCGCGCGCCTCCTCAATGCATTTGAACCGGATACATAGCGTATTGTACCGCTATTTAGATTTGGCGACGCAATGGTGATGGCAGATGTTTTTGGCGCAAAAATACCCGGTAGCGCCACACGTCCGCGTGCCGCTACCGAGCCTATTCATCAATGTTTATGTTTGATCCGCCGGTCGCTCTCACCCCATCAATCGCCGATATTCGTGGCCTCTTCCAACAGCGGCACCGGCGCCTCGCCCCGACCGACTCCCCAGTAGATGAAACCGAGGCTGCGCATCTCACGCGGATCGTAGAGGTTGCGCCCATCGATCACTACTGGTTGGCGCATGTAACGCTTGATTCGCTGCCAGTCCAACTGCTTAAACTCGTTCCACTCGGTAACGAGCAGCAAGGCATCGGCATCCTTCGCTACATCGTAGGCCGTCGCAGTGAAGGTCACTGTCGGCAACAACTCTTCGGCCCGCGGCATCGCCACTGGGTCGTAAGCCTTCACCCGCGCGCCCTTCTTCAGCAGCGCATTGATAATATCAACGCTAGGCGCTTCGCGCATGTCGTCAGTATTGGGCTTAAACGACAACCCCAACACACCGATCAGGCGACCGTTGAGATCGCCAAGCACTGTTTCGACCTTCTTCACAAACCGCTTGCGCGCATCGGTATTGATGTCCATCACGGCCTGCAAGAGTTGCGGATGGCAACCGGCTGAGGCGGCCATGTGGTAGAGCGCCAGCACATCTTTGGGGAAACAAGAGCCGCCGTAGCCAACGCCGGCTTCAAGAAAGTGGGGACCAATCCGCTTATCAGCGCCCATGCCGCGCGCCACCTCGCGCACATCAGCGCCAAGCCGCTCGCAGATCTGGGCAATTTCGTTGATAAACGAGATGCGGGTAGCGAGGAAAGCATTCGAGGCGTACTTGATCATCTCGGCCGTGCGCAGATCGGTAATGATAATCGGCGCGCCGAGCGTCTCGTGCAGCGCCGCCACCCGCTGCGCCGCCTCGCGATTCTTGGCCCCTAACACAATCCGGTCAGGCTTGAAAAAGTCGCTGAGGGCGCTACCTTCGCGCAAGAATTCGGGGTTCGAGACGACATCAAACTTCACATCAGGGCCAGCGTGCTCAGCGATGATGTTTTCGACCATATCGCCGGTGCCCACCGGCACAGTGCTCTTGTCGATAATAATCGAGCCTGAGCGCAGATACTTGCCGATGCTGCGCGCTGCAGCCTTAACGTAAGTTAGATCGGCGGCCCCATCTTCACCCATCGGCGTACCGACCGTAATAAAGATGAATTCTGCCTCAGGAATCCCGACCGCATAATCATCGGTAAAGCGCAATCGCCCTGCGCGCATATTCCGCTCTTGCAGCTCTTCGAGTCCAGGCTCGAAGATTGGCGACTTGCCGCTGCGCAGCAGCTCAAGCTTGTGCAGATCAATTTCGATGCACGTGACCGAGTGGCCAAGATCGGCGAAGCAGACGCCGGTCGTCAGGCCAACATACCCGGTTCCTACAACACAGATGTTCTTCACGATCGTTTCTCCTTACGTAAGCGTGGATAGCGGCATCATCCAGCGCGTTTTACTTATCGTTGTACGCGACGGGTATGACATTTCGATGAATAACGCGGCTCCAACGAATAACAAAAGCTCAGAGCGCGACTTCAGCTCCCAGCCCTAATTCGTTGGCCCGCTGCAAAGCCAGCGCGGCCACTGCCAAATCCTGCACCGCATTGCCAACCGACTTAAAGAGGGTGATCTCATCGGCAGCAGCGCGCCCGACAACAGCCCCATTGACTAGCTCGCCTAGCTCACCGGCAATATGTTGCTCATCAATCAGGCCAGCCGCGCGCGCTTGGATCAGATCGCCGGCCTCGGCCCATGCCGCGTGGCGTTGGTCAACAAAGACCCGGCTCCGCGCCACCAGCGCTGGCGGAATCTCGGCCATATCTGGCCGGTACGCGCCAATGGCGTTGATATGGGTACCGGGCCGTACCAACTCAGCGGCAAAGAGCGGGGTGGGGCTGCTCGTCGCGGTGCAGATCACATCAGCTTCGGCTAACGGCACGGTTGGATCGGTTGCAATACGAATATCACCACGAAAACCTTCACCACGCAGGCGCGCGGCCACAAGCGTCGCCCGATCGCGGGTGCGATTGACGATCCAGATGTTATTGATCGTGGGGCGCGCGGCTAACACGGCTTGCGCTTGCGGCAACGCCTGCGCGCCGGCCCCAAACACAACTAGCGTGCGCGCATCGGGGCGGGCCAGTAAGCGCGTGGCTACACCTGACGCTGCGCCGGTGCGCAAGGCGGTGAGGTAGGTGCCATCAAGCACGGCTAACGGTCGCCCACTTGTTGGGTCAAACAACGTTACCAGTGCGTAGATCGTTGGTTCGGCGCGATAGACATTCTGGGGGAAGACCGAGACGGTCTTGAGGCCCAGCGCCGGCGACTCACCACCAAGCCGGCCGGGCATAAAGAAGGTTGTTGCGGCATACGCGGGGGTTGCGATCGCTGTGCGCAGCGGAATATCAGCTTCGCCACGCGCAAGCATACCAAACGCCTGCGCCACTGCATCGATTGCTGCTGTCATTGGCACAGCCTGCGCGACATCGGCCGCCGAGAGAAATCGCATGCCCACCTCCTGTCTGTTGTGCGAACCGTATCCCGCCTCCTATCATACGACAAAACCGGCACGGAGATGATCCATGCCGGTTCTTGCAATGCCCCTACTTCAGTGAAATCGCGGCGTAATGCTACCGCAACAACCCGATCGCGCGCCTCGCGCTACGCCTGCGCCGGCTGGTCGGTCTCTGTTTCGGTGGCAGCGGTAATAGGCTCGTTGTCGTTGATCCGGCGCAGCGACAGACCCATGCGCTGGCGCTGGCGATCGAGGCTAATCACGCGGGCCGTGACGATTTGGCCGGGCTGCAACACATCGCGCGGCTGCGCCTGCGGATCAGCATCAAGCTCGCTGGCGTGGATCAAGCCCTCAACCGCCTCTTCGACCTGCACAAACGCGCCAAACGGGGTGACATTCGTCACCGGGCCAGTCACCAGTTGGCCGAGTGTGTAACGCTGGTCGATCGTCTCCCACGGGTTGTTCTGCAACTGGCGGATCGACAGACCAATGCGCTCGCGCTCGCGGTCAATCTCAACCACAACCACCTTCACCTCTTGGCCGGGCTGGAGCACCTCACGCGGGTGATTAACGCGCTGCCAGCTCAGTTCTGAGATATGGGCCAGACCATCAGCGCCACCCAAATCGATAAACGCGCCGAAGTTGGTAAGTTGGTTAACCCGGCCAACGAGCACATCACCCGGTTGCAGCTCGGTCAACAGGCGATGCTTTTGCGCCTTGCGCCACTCTTGGGTTGCCGCCCGCTCAGAGAGCACCAACCGGTTGCGCTCGCGGTCAACCTCAATCACCTTGAGCGGAATCTCCTGATTAACCATCTTCTGCAGCGCGTGCTGCCGCTCATCAGCCGCAGTGCGCCCGTGCAACTGCGCCACCTGCGACGCCGGCACGAAGCCGCGAATACGGTTGAACTGCACCAACAAACCACCCTTGTTGAAGCCGATCACCTTGCAGCGGGTGATGCCGCCATCGTGGAAGAGCTGCTCGGCTACTTCCCAGTCCTTCGCCACCTGAACCATCGTAAGCGAGAGGATCAAGTCACCATCGCGGTTTTCCGGCTCTTGCACATAGACCTGAACCGTATCGCCAACTTTCAGCGAGTTGATAAAATCATCACCCATCTGGCGCAAATCTTGAGCCGGAATAATCCCTTCACGCTTGGTGCCAATCGAGACCAGAACACCGCTCTCTTCGATGTGCATGATTAGGCCTTCGCGCAACTCGCCGCGCTGAGGGCGGGCATAATCATACTCATCGAGCAACTGGGTCCAATCCAGATCTTCCTCATTCTGCCGGGTCACAGGGTCGGGCTGGACAGACATGCTACAAAGCCTCCTCAAAGAGATTTTAGTTTGCCTCAACTACCGCTACGGCGCAAAAAGAGCGCGATCCGGTTCGTGCGGTGGTACACGTCAGGTCGCGCAAAATGCTTTTCATCGCAGATCGCTACGCTGGCGCGAGCCGCCGGCTCCGCTGGCTGGCAAGTGCTCCAAGGCCGTCGTACCGTTCCAGTCTGTGGAGTTGACCGTCGCGGAAGTCAAGACTTGTTTTACAATGGCGGCAATTATAGGCGATAATGGTGAACCTGTCAACTTTTTCACAAGCTGGGCAAAGGGTGTTTGCCTTATTTTGAGGGACTACTTGGGCATGGCACTGATTTTTGTGTTTCTGGATGGAGTGGGATTAGCCCCGGCAACAGCAGATAATCCGTTGGCCTCTGTGCCTATGCCGGCACTGCAAGCCCTGTTAGGCGGGCCATTAACTAGTGAGCAGATCGGCTATCGCGCTGAGGTGCTCCTCGCACCGCTCGATGCTTGTCTTGGGATCGAGGGTTTGCCGCAGAGCGGCACTAACCATGTCGCGCTATTGGCCGGCATCAACGCGCCGGCTTTGCACGGGAGGCACCAACCGCATTTTCCGCCAGTGGCGCTGCGCCCACTGCTGGTCGAGCGCTCGCTCTTCCGGCGGGCGCAGATGCAGGGCCGACGAGTGGCGTTCGTCAATGTCTTCACCGCCGGTTACTGGCAGGCGCTTGCTTCGCGCCGGTTGCGCCGCTCGGCGAGTGTGATTGCCGCCGAAGGGGCTGGTCTCTATCTGCGCAACCTTGACGATTTGCGCGCCGGTCGCGCATTGAGCTGGGATATTACCGGCGAAGGGCTGGCGGCGCGCGATCCTGAGGCAGCGACGATCGCGCCGATCAGCCCACAAGTGGCCGGTGAACGGCTGGCGCATGTCGCAACGGAGTACGATCTGGTCTTTTTCGAGAGCTTTTTGCCCGATTTGGCTGGCCATGGCCGCCTTGGCCCCCATGGCGCTACCGTCGCCCTTAGCCGCATCGATGGTTTGTTGGCCGGTTGGCTGCGCGCGCGCCGCCCGACCGACAGCTTGCTGATTACTTCTGATCATGGCAATATCGAACAGGCGGCCACGACAACGCACACCACCGCGCCAACGCCGCTGCTAGTGATTGGGCCGCATGCAACCCATTTTCGCCATCTTCGCCGGATCGATGAGGTGGCTGATGCGATCTTAGCCGCCTTGGCGAAGTAGAAAGGGTACCACGGACGCCCAACCGTCTGAATAACCGAACGTAGACGATCGCAATCATCACGAGGAGTGTATGCAACGCAAAATTCGAGTGCTATTCGTTTGTATGGGCAATATCTGCCGTTCGCCGATGGCCGAAGCCGTCTTCCGCCATCTGGTTGATCAAGCCGGTTTGAGCGAGCGATTTGAGATCGACTCAGCCGGCACTGGCGGCTGGCACGTTGGCGAGCCGCCCCATCCGGGTACACAACGGGCGCTTGCCCGCCGCAATATCTCGACTGCCGGCATGCGGGCGCGACAGGTGCGCACCGCCGATATTGACCAATTCGATTACATTCTGGTGATGGATCGCGAGAATCTGGCCGATCTGAGCCACTTTCACCCCAAGGCGCGCGAACGCGCCAAGTTGTTGCTCAGCTTTGCGCCAGAATTAGGGGTTGATGAGGTACCCGATCCCTATTACAACGGTCGCTTCGATGAGGTGTATCACTTGATCGAGACGGCTTGCCGCAATTTGTTGGCCTACATCCGCGAGCGCGAGGGGGTGTGACGTTCGATCACAAACACCAATTCGTTTGGCAACTCGATAACACGTGGCGACCAGCCTTCACTCGCAGCTACCGCAGCCATATAGTTGCGATAGGTGGTCGCCATCCCTACATTTCGCCCACCCAAACTGCGTGTAGGGAATGAGACGACGAGCCGGGGCGCTTGGATGGCGCGCAGCAACTCAACCCCGGCGCCACGCCGCTGTTGTTCGAGCAACGGGATCGTTTTGAGCACGAAGGCGACATCGGCTGCTACCGGTGGCGCTCCTAACGCGAGATCGCAGATTCCGGCCTCGCCCTGCACGCCAAGCAACGGCAGCGCCGCTTGCAGGAACGAGCAGAGATCAGTATCGATGTCGTAGGCAGCGTAGTAGGCATTGGCGGGCAGATCCATCCAAGGAATAGCCAGAGGATTCAAGCCGCACCCTAGATCGAGGATGCGCTGCGGCGGCTGGTCGCCAAAACAGGCCGGGTATAGCTGTTCTAAGGCTGGCAACCGCTCGCGCGTCGAAGCGTGAGCAGCCATCAAGCGACGGCAAACCGCCTTGCGCGCCGTCACATCCATCGCCTGTCGCAATTCAGCCAGCCATTGATCATATAGCGGCGCCCGATCGGCGTAGGCGCCGATCATCTGATGCAATTCAGTCTTGGTTGCCTTGATTGCCGCCTTTAACGATGGATAGCGCTGCAACACCGCACGCCCCACGCGCTCGATCACTTGCGGATCGATCGTTCGATAACGCGCGCTTGCCCGCACTGCGGCAACCAGTTCAGCTAGCTGGAGATCACGATCTGCCATATCGAGTAAGGCGCCGCAGCGCATTGTGCGCTCACATCTCGCTGCTGCATCTGCCACGACCAGAGTGAGGCATCACTCATTTGTTTGCGTTTCACACCGCTCACGGCGGATCAATGCCATGACCTGCGCCATGAAGTGCAAGTTATGAATAGTTGCCAACCGCAATGCCAGCGTCTCACCCAGCTTATGCAGATGGTGTAGATAGCCAAGGCTGTAGTGTCGGCAGGTAAAACACCCGCAACCCGGCGAGATCGGCGTATCGGCCTTGATGTGCTTGCGATCGGCTAGATAGATGTAGCTAAACCAATCGCCGGTCAAGCGAAAGCCGGGCCGCTGCGGATCGGCAGTAAAGGCCAGCAATCGACCCTGCCGGGCATCGCGAGTAGGCAGCGCGCTATCGAAGATGTCGTACCCCATCCGCGCGCAGGCTACCACGCTGGCCGGATGGCCGACCCCAAGCGCGTGCATTGGAAACTGAGCCGGAATCTGCTCGCGGGTGAAGGCGAGAATCTCGCTCAGCAACTGGCCTTGGGCGTCGAGCGGCCACCCGCCAAAGCCAAACCCGTCAAACCCGATCTCGAGCAACGCCGCAGCGCATTCAGCCCGCAACGCCAGATCGCCGCCACCCTGCACCACCGCAAAGAGTAATGGCGGCGGCCCATTGCGCCGTTGCTGCGCTAACTGCCGATCAAACTCAGCCCGGCACCGCCGCGCCCACCGGATGGTCCGCTCAACTGACCGGCGTTGCTCGGCAGGTGAATCATCAACGTGCGTGCAATCGTCGAGACAGATCACAATATCAGCGCCATAACTTAATTGAAGTTGAATGCTCTTTTCTGGAGTTAGTTGAAACTGCCGCTCGGCGCCTTCCGGTTGAAACACTAAACCTTGATCTGAAATCCGGCCCTGTTTCGGATTATTGCGGATCAGCGAATAGGCCTGAAAGCCGCCACTATCGGTCACGATTGGCCCATCCCAAGCCGCCATACGGTGCAACCCACCGAGCGCAGCAATCGTCGAACTACCGGGACGCTGCATGAGGTGGAAAACATTCATCACTAACGCAGTGATGCCGGCCTCAGCTACGTCGCGGCTATCAACTGCCCGCACTGCGCCAAACGTGGCATCGGGCAAAAAAACCGGCAACGCTAATTGGCCATGGTTGAGAGTAAGAGATTTGGACATATTCCCAACAACAATCTAGAGTTGAAATTTAGTATACAATAGGTTATACTATTGCAGAAGCACCCTAAATCTGATTCCTGTTTGTGCCAGTTTTGTCTGCCCCGTGTGCAGCTTGAGGTAGATGCTCAATCTACTTTCCTCAGCATTGGCTGCCATGACCGGCCACAAAGAGCGAATCAAAGGTAAAAAGTTTCTACTTGTAGAATGGAGTGACCAATGTCCGACATCACCAAAAACCTGCTCAATGTCGATCTTCGACAAGGCGTGGTGCCTATCTCGAAGGCGGCATCATCGCTCGCCGCGCTGATTAAGCGCTCACAGTCCACCCACCAGCCGATTATTGTCACTCAAAAGGGTTATCCGGCTGGGGTGTTGCTCGATGTTGAACTATTCACTGCGCTGCGCGAACTGGCCGAGCGCTACGAAGCCGAACGCAACGGCAAAGACAATAACGCCAGTTAATTCACGACCAGCATCTTACCATACCTGAGCGCAGCCGTAACAACCAGCGGCTGCGCTGTGTTTTTTGGCAAAGTTGAATCGCATACTGATACTGCTGAATCCACGCAGCAGGATTACAGGAAAAACGCTTCTTGCCAGCGCGAACGCCAACACTTCTTTAACAATCTCACCAACTCCTTTTTTGGCTTCAGAATGGCACAAAACCCGCATTCACCCACGCTCGACAACCCACTTGCGCGTTTTGCCAACCTGTGCTATACTCTCAGCCGAAATCAATCCCCAATAGCTCAACGGTAGAGCAGCTGACTGTTAATCAGCGGGTTCCTGGTTCGAATCCAGGTTGGGGAGCCAAAAGGGGTCGCGCAAAGCGCGGCCCCGTTCGTTTTTGGTATCATAGCATTGGCTACCCGCTACCCAACTGCTTGGCCATATTATTATGTTGCGCTACGGCGCGCCACAGGACATGCCGCGTTGTGATAAACAGGAATCTGCCATGCATCCCGACGAATTCCGCCGCCTCGGCTATCAGATCATTGACCTGATCGCCGATTACCGCGCCACCATCGCCGCACGCCCAGTCTGGTCGCAGGCACGCCCCGGCGAAGTGCGCAACCTGTTGCCGGCTACTCCACCCGAACAACCCGAACCGCCGGAAGCCATCTTGGCCGATGTGGAGCGTCTGATCATGCCACACCTCTCGAACTGGCAGCATCCACGCTTTTTCGGCTACTTCCCGGCTAACGCTAGCCTAGCCTCGTTGTTAGGCGATATGCTCAGCGGGGGTCTTGGCCAATTGGGGTTGAATTGGCAAGCTAGCCCGCCG
>JANWYE010000093.1 GCA_025057175.1 Chloroflexus sp.
GGATTGACACTACGCTCGATCCGGCTTTGCCGGCGGCGCTAGCCGCCTTGCCCGCTATCGAATCAATCACAACCTTCCGCAGCGTACAGATCGATTTGCCTACCGGCCCAACCACGTTGGTAGCGGTAGGTGGCGCAACCGAACAGGGTCGGCGCGCGCTGCGTTTCCAGCAGGGCGGTGATGCGGCGACGTGGGCGGCATGGGAGCGTGGCGCAGTGTTGATTTCAGAGCCGCTTGCCTTCCGTAGTGGCTTGGGGGTGGGCGATGTGCTCACGGTGCGCACCGACCGTGGTCTGCGTGACTTGCCGATTGCCGGGGTATATTACGATTATACCTCTGATCGCGGCGTCGTCCGGATCAATGAGACGGTGTATCGCGCGTTGTGGGATGATCCGGCGATTTCGTCGTTGGCACTCTACGTGCGTGATGGCTATGACATTGACGTGGTGATCGAACAGGTGCGCGCGACGAGTGCAGCCTACGGCATGGTTTTGGTCAATTCGAGCCGGGCGCTCCGTGAAGGGACACTGGCAGTCTTTGATCGCACCTTTGCCATTACCTCGGTGCTGCAACTGCTAGCAACCATTGTCGCTTTTATCGGTATCTTGAGCGCATTGATGGCGCTGCAACTCGAACGGACGCGAGAACTGGGCGTCTTGCGCGCAACTGGGCTAACCCCCGGCCAGCTCTGGGGCACGGTGCTAAGCCAGACCGGTCTGATGGGGTTAGCCGCTGGCCTGTTGTCTGCGCCGTTAGGGTTGGCGCTGGCGCTCGTGCTGACCTACGTGATCAATAAACGTTCGTTTGGCTGGACGCTGGAACTGGCGATTGATCCCGCCTTATTTGGGCAGGCGTTGGTGGTAGCGATCATTGCCGCACTACTGGCCGGCATCTGGCCGGCGCTGCGCATGAGCCGGGTTAGCCCGGCAGTGGCGCTGCGTGATGAGTAGATAATGCTTACAGCTATGTGAACTGGTATAAACATAGTGAATATGGTACGATACAGCCATCATCCGCACACAGTGAGGAGCCAAATATGAGTGACCTGCGAGCAGCCTTTGAGCGAGCGGCGCAAGAGGTACAGCAATTGCCGCGCCGGCCCGATAACGAGACGCTACTACAACTGTATGCGCTCTACAAGCAGGCAACAGTGGGCGATGTACAGGGATCACGCCCCGGTGTGCTCGATATGACCGGGCGGCTCAAGTATGATGCGTGGGCGAAGTTGAAAGGTCTGGCGGCCACCGATGCGATGAACCGCTATATCGAGCTGGTAGAGCGGCTTAAGCAGACAATCAAGTAAGCTTCGATCCGTTGGCAATAACAAACCGGTGAACGCCATTGTTCACCGGTCTGTTATTGTTGCTAGAAGATGATAACAGCGCGCAACATTACCTCATGTGCGCGCCATTGCGATAACCTCTAATAGCGGCGGCCAAAATTGCCCCGCGGCGCGCTGCGCGGCTTGTCTTCAGCCTCATTCACGCGCAGATTGCGCCCGCCTACCTCAAGGCCGTCGGTCGCGCGGATGACGGCGGCGACGTTGTTGGTCTCGATCTCAACAAACCCAAAGCCACGCGAGCGACCGGTATCGCGGTCGTTAATTACGCGCGCGCTCTGCACCTCGCCGTGCCGCTCAAAGATCGCGCCCAGCTCAGCATCACCGACACTCCACGGCAAATTCCCGACGAACAGTTTCACTAACATTGCATACACTCCACAGAGACTTGGTTTGGCACACATTCGTGGCATGCCAAAAACCGGCTATCACAGACCTCTCGTACAGCCGCCGCCGATAATGTATCGGGCGTTCGCTCCGGCGATCGACAACGTACCTGCTTCGAGCGATGAAGCACTGCCGATCGACCTAAAGCCTGAGAGTTCTCTGATGCCGGTCTCGCAGCACACGACGTTGATTGACCTTCTTACTATAGCACACTTTCGTAGAAATGCAAGTGGTTTGTTGCGATCAGTCGCGTGGACGATCCGTTTTGGCCAACATCAGGCTACGATACCTCTGTTGAAACGAATGGTGATGAAAACAAGCAGGAAAGTCTATGACCACGGCGTCAGAAGCGGTGCTGGCCCGCTATGCCCGGCGTAATTTTTGGTTGAATGTGCTTGACGGCAGCGCGTTTACCTTTGGCATCAGCCTCGTCTCACGATTTACCGTCTTGCCGCTGATTGTCGAGCGGTTGACCGAAGCGCGTTGGGTGCAGGGGCTGATTCCGGCGATCTTTTTCGCCGGTTGGCTGTTGCCGGGATTATTTACCGCGCCGCTCGTGGCGGCGCAGCCACGCCGCAAGCCATGGGTGTTGCTGGCCACAATTGGCGAACGGCTGCCGTTTTTGGTCATGGGTGTCATCCTGCTGGGGCTGCCTGATCTGCCGGCAAGCACGTTGCTGGTCATTGTGCTATCCCTGTATGCCATCTTTGCCACTAGCGCCGGCTTGACCTCTATTGCATGGCAAGATCTCATTGCGCGGATCATTCCGGGCCAACGTTGGGGGGTGTTCTTTGGCCTACAGGCTGGCTTGGGCGGCTTGCTGGGCATTGGCGGCGGCGCGCTAGCCGCAGCCATTCTGGCGCAGCAACCCTTCCCGCAGAGCGCCGGTATCCTCGCCTTGATTTGCTTTGCGGCGATGGTCGTCTCTTACATTTTTCTAGCCCTGACAGTCGAACCGCCTCAAGCGCCAGCGCCAGCGCGCCCGTTTCACGTCTTTTTGCGCGGCTTAGGGCCGCTCTTGCGGCGCGATGTCGCCTTCCGGCGCTATCTATTTTGCCGGGCAGCGATTGCGCTCGGCTTGACTGGCCATAGTTTTTTGACTGCGGCTGCGCTTGAGCGGTTTCAGTTGCCGGCGGCTGAGATCGGTCTGTTCACTGGCGTGATGTTAGCGGCGCAAGCGATCGGCAATATCGGTTTGGGGGCGCTGGCCGACCGCTGGGGCCACAAACAGGTGTTGGTCTTGTCGGCGGGCATGGGGATGGCGGCGCTCGTCTTGGCGCTGATCGCGCCAGCCAGTGTATGGTTCTACCCCATCTTTGCCTTGGTTGGCGCAGCGCAGGCCGGCTATCAACTATCGGGCTTTACCCTCGTCTTTTCGTTTAGTCCGCCTGCCGAACGCACCACCTATATCGGTGTCGCCAATCTGGCATTGGCGCCGGTGGCGGCGCTGGGGCCAATTGTGGTAGGCGTGCTGGCGACCTTTACCGGTTATGGTGTTGTATTTGCGTTGCTCGCCATTGTGGGTGTAGTTGGAATGGGCTTGTTGCATTGGCATGTGGCAGCGCCGGCGCGGGCCGGACAGTCGTCGGTGGCGTGATACGTTTGAATAGCCACAAAAAGCCACAGAAGTCCTTTTCTGGCTGTCGCGGCGCACCGCAGCCACAACCAGCGCAAACCACCTTCAAGGTCTGGTGGTTTGCGCGATGCGCCACGGGAGCGCAACCGGCTGTGGAGGGAGTAGCCCGTAATGGGCGCATCAGCTCTTTACTTGACCTGATACCGGCGAGGTCTCGCCTGCTACGTGCCGGTAGCGCCCGATAGGCGTAGCAGCTCTTTTCTGGCGGTCGCGGCGCCCCACAACAGCGCAGCCACAACCAGCGCAAACCACCTTCAAGGTCTGGTGGTTTGCGCGATGCATCACAGGAGTGTAGCCGCTTACGGAAGGAATAGCCACGAAAAGGCGCAAAAATTCTTTTATGGCCTTTCGTGGCACACCCAAGCGCCATCACGCCCCCGTCACGAACGACATCGCATTACGGGATGGTTGCGGGATGGCTACCGGCAGGGCCGGCCCACAGTAGCAGAGTCGATCGTCGCGCCAGTAGGCTAGGCCTATTTCAGTCAGCCATGCCGTGACAGTAGCTGCTCGTCGCAACGCTGTCGATTCGGCTAACGGTGCGAGCTGTTGTAAGAGATGGGCAATATCGTGGCGAGTTAAACCTTCGGGAGTGTTACGAAGCGCGGCAATCACTGAGCGGGTTGGCTCATAGCGCAAGAGTTGCCGGCGGAGGGCAGCGCGTTGGTCGGCGCGGTTGTAGCGGGTAAATGCTAGCCCAAACTTAGTCAGTTGCGCCATTTCGGTCTGCTCACCCATTTCGATTAAGCCAATGATCCGCGCTGCCTGCATGTAGTAGAGGCCTTGACGCTGACCCTTGGCGCCGATGTATTCTCCAATCTCCTCTGCCGTTGTTCGCCCGCGCGCGATCGCTTCCGCAACTCGCGCTACGTCCCAAAGCATATCGGCCTGTGGAATGTCCGCTGTGGTCAGCATCGCAGTTCCTCCTCTTCCTTGCCCGTACACACTCTTCTTATGTCATTACCATACCATACTCGAACGTTTGTGTCAATAGGGAAATACGCGCAAATGTTCACATCTTACGTAGCCATGCCCACAGTTGTGCCTGTTACGGGTATGATACAGATGGAGTTCATTCTAAGGATTTGGAGGTGTCTGCTCATGATATATCCTGACTTGCCGCTAACGTCGGCTCACGAGGTTGCGATTGTCGGCGCTGGCCCGATCGGTCTGGAATTGGCCGTTTGCCTCAAGCAGGCCGGCGTTGATTACATCCATTTTGATGCGCGCCAGATTGGTTATACGATGACGTGGTGGCCGCGCAATACCAACTTTTTTAGCACGACCGAGCGGTTGGCGATTGCTGGCGTGCCGATCCCGAATAATCATCAGCAACGCATCACTGGCGAGGAGTATTTGGCTTATCTGCGCTCGGTGGTTGAGTTGTTTGATTTGCAGGTGCAAAGCTACGAGCCGGTGCTGGAGTTGCGCCGTGATGGCGAGGGGTTTACGCTCATCACCCAACCGCTGAGCGGGCCACACCGCTACTATGCCCGCCGGGTGGTGTTAGCGATTGGTGATATGCATTATCCCCATCGCCTCAATATCCCCGGTGAAGATTTGCCGCATGTGAGCCACTATTTCCGTGATCCGCACGACTATTTCCGCCGTCGCTTGCTGATTGTCGGCGGCAAGAATTCAGCGGTCGAGGCGGCCTTGCGCTGTTGGCGGGCCGGCGCGCAGGTGACGTTGTCGTACCGGCGGGCACAGCTCGATCCTAACCGCGTGAAGCATTGGCTCTTGCCCGATTTTGCGGCCCAAGTCGAAGCGGGGACGATCCGGTTTTTGCCTCAGACGACGCCTATCGCCATCGATACCGGCGGGGTGACATTGGCCCGTACCGATGCCGATGGCCAGCCCACTGCGGAGCAGTTCTATTACCCAACCGATTTTGTGTTGCTGGCAACCGGCTTTCGCGGTGATCAGAGTCTGCTCGAACAGGTTGGGGTGACGTTGCAGGGGCCAAACCGGGTGCCGGTCTACGATCCGGCGACGATGGAGACGAATGTGCCCGGTTTGTATCTAGCCGGCACGGTAGCCGCCGGTATCCAACAACGCTATACGCTCTTCATTGAAAATTGCCACGAGCATGCCGGCAAAATTACCCAAGCTATTACTGGCCGGTGGCCGGCGCGATTGGGTGATGTAGCCGCTCGTAACTATCAGCTTAGCTTTGAGCAGATTGAAGCGAATTAGGGCATAGGAACCCCTCTGTTCCCTCTTGCCAGAACTGGCGGGGTTGCAGTATAGTAATGGGCGCGCGGGGCTGTAGCTCAATGGATAGAGCACCGACCTTCTAAGTCGATGGTTGCGCGTTCGAGTCGCGCCAGCCCCGCCAGTTGTTTTCCTCATTTTGACTGCTGCGCTGTCATAGCTTGTGCGTACGCGGGCTAGAATGCCGTTTGCTCATATCCCGCTTTACCTCAGAGCGATCTGAGTATAATACCTGCGAACCGCAATCGTACCGAAGGAGACTATTGCAATGCAGGCAGTGCGGGAACGCAGCGAGATTCCGGATCAGTACAAGTGGGATCCGTATAGCATCTTTCCTTCTCAAGCGGCGTGGGAAGCTGCAATTGATGAGACGGACGCCATGATCGCCAATGCCGGCCAGTTCCGTGGCCGGCTCGGCGAGGGGCCGCGCGTGATCGCCGATTTTCTGGGCTTAAGTGAGGCGATTATGCGCAACGTTGGCCAAATTGCGGTCTTCGCCACCATGTTCTACACGGTTGACACCAATGATCGCGAGGCGAGCGCGATGCGCGATCGGGCCACGAGTTTGCAGGCGCGGGCGAGCGCGGCGTTGGCGTTTGGCGAACCGGAGTTGTTGGCCATCGGCGGTGATCGGTTGTTGGCATGGGCCGATCAAGATGATCATCTGGCGACCTATCGCCACTATTTCGAGCGTCTCATCGCGCGCGCCCCGCACGTTCGCTCTGCCGAAGTAGAAGAATTGCTGGGGCAGGTTCGCGACCCGTTTGCTGCGGCTAGCGCTGTGCATGGCGTGTTGGCCAATGCCGAATTGCGTTTCCCGCCGGCGTATGATAGCAATGGCGAGGCTCACGAAATTACGCAAGGCACCATCAATGCGCTGATTACCCATCCTGACCGCACGTTGCGCAAGAATGCGTGGGAAGGCTATGCCGACGCCCATATTGCCGTTGAAAATACGATGGCGCAGTGTTTAGCCGCCGGGGTCAAGCAGAATGTCTTCATTGCCCGCGCTCGCCGCTACGCTTCAGCGCTAGAAGGGGCGCTGAAACCGAATTTTATTCCGCTCGAAGTCTTTCATAACCTCATCGCGACCTTCGAGCGCCAATTGCCGGTCTGGCATCGCTATTGGCGGGTGCGCCGCGCTGCGCTAGGGGTTGACGAGCTGCATGTCTACGATACCAAAGCGCCGCTCGCCACCCCGTTGGTCGTTCCTTACGAACAAGCGATTGATTGGATTTGCGCGGGAATGGCTCCGCTGGGTAGCGAGTATGTGCAGATTATGCGGCGCGGTCTGCGCGAGCAGCGCTGGGTTGATGTCTACCCCAATCGCGGCAAGCGAGCTGGCGCATTCTCGACCGGCGCGCCCGGCACCCATCCGTTCATCATGATGTCGTACAACGATGATATTTTCGGTGTCAGTACCTTAGCCCACGAACTGGGCCATTCTATGCATTCGTACTACACGCGCCGCACGCAGCCGGTGATCTACGCCAATTATGGTCTCTTCCTTGCGGAAGTAGCCTCGAACTTTAATCAGGCGCTGGTGCGTGATTACCTGTTTAAAACCTTGACCGATCGCAATGCGCAGATCGCGCTGATCGAAGAGGCAATGGCGAATTTCCACCGCTACTTCTTCATTATGCCGACGCTGGCCCGCTTCGAGTTGGCCATCCATCAGCGCGCCGAACGGGGCCAACCGTTGACTGCTACGATCTTTAACGAGCTGATGGCCGACCTCTTTGCCGAAGGGTACGGCGCGGAAGTCGTGGTTGACCGGGCGCGCGTTGGCAATACGTGGGCGCAGTTCTCGACCCATCTCTACGCTAATTTCTACGTGTACCAGTACGCTACCGGCATTGCCGGTGCGCATGCCCTCGCCGCGCCCATTATTGCCGGTGAGGCCGGCGCTGCCGAACGCTATATTAATGAGTTTCTCAAGGCCGGCGGTTCGCGTTTCCCGCTCGATACGCTGCGCCGCGCCGGCGTTGACCTCGCCTCCCCTGAACCGGTTGAACGTACTTTTGCTGTGATGGCATCGTATATTGACCGGCTGGAACAACTGGTGAGCGGGGCATAAACGGCCTTGTAGCGGCGCCAACTGCGCGCTGCTACACTGGCAATGAGTGCCACGCCGAATCCGCTTTGCGTGAAATGTCACTGCTATGCGTCAAGAACCTCGAATGCGGCTGGTGGTAGTTAGTTAATTGCTTTGCTTTTGCTCGTGCTGTCACCAGCTTTGGCCCAGCCACCGTATCGGGTGTTTGTGCCGCTCGTTGCCCGTCTGGCTCAGAATCCGCTGCTGAGCGGCGAGGCGACCTATTACCTTGAGGCCGATGGCAGCGGCGCTTGCCTGTTTGATCCGATCCCCGGCGATCGGATGGTGGCGGCAATTAGCTATCTCAATTACGGCAACGCCGATTACTGCGGCGCGTATGTTGAGGTCTTCGGCCCGCAGGGGAGCGTGGTGGTGCGGATTGTCGATATGTGCCCGGATAACCCCGGCTGCGGCCTAAACCATCTCGACCTCAGCCCAGAAGCGTTTGATCGGATTGCGCCGCGGGCATGGGGCCGCGTGCCGATCACATGGCGGGTGATTAGCCCGCCTCTGAGCGGGCCGGTGCAGTTTCACCTCAAAAACGGCAGTAACCCGTGGTGGCTGGCGTTTCAGGTGCGTAATCACCGCAACCCGATTGCCAAGCTTGAGTATCGCACGCCGCAGGGCCAGTGGCTGCAACTGAGCCGCACGACCTACAATTACTTTATCCGGCAGTGCAATTGCGCCAACGGCGAACTCGGCCCCTTCAATCTGCGCATTACCGATGTTTACGGCAATGTGCTGACCGAAACGGTGCAATTTACCACCCTCTCGCGCACCGCTAATTCGCCGGGTGAGTTGGTGAATGGCAGTGGCCAGTTTCCTTATGGGCCGTAAGAAGAGCGCAGGTTTTGCTCGTCTTCCTTCCCTAATCGGGGAAGAGTTCGTCAACCGCTTTTTGCGCTGTGGCCAAATCGCTGGCGCGGCGGGTGCGTTGTTCGACGAAGCGGTAGAATTGCTCGTCATAAGCGCGCGTCTGCACCACCACCGGCATCGGCACGGCATGGCCGAGTACCAGCGCTTGTTGGCGCGTGTCAAGATTGGCTAACACGGCCCGCAAGCGCGCGCTGCCACCCACGCCGGTAAAGACGGCGTCAATATCCTGTTCGTCGCTCAGCAGCGCGGTGATCCGGGTGCCGAGCTGGCTGAGCACTTCGCTGTCAATCGATGAAGGGCGTTGGTCAACGACCAGCAAGGTGACACTGTATTTGCGCATCTCGCGGGCAATGGTGCCGAAGATGGTTTGGCGAGCAAGGCGCGGGTTGAGAAACTTGTGCGCCTCTTCAATCGTGATCATCAGCGGGCGAGGCCGGTCAGCTTCGTTTTTCGTATGCAGGTAACGCTCGGTCTGCTCGCGCCAGCGTTGATGGATGCGGCGGGTAAGCACGTTGGCGACCAACATATAGGCCAGCGGATCATCGTAGCGGCCAAAACTGAGCACGACGTGCCGCCCGGCCATCAACGCATTGATCAGGTGATCGACTGGCGACAGGTCGGCTTGCGCCCGCACAAACCCCAGCCGCTTGAGTTGAAGCGTCTTGCGTTTGAGCGCATTAAGCGAGGCGAGACTGGCGCTCTTCTCGTCAGCGAAGTTCTTCAGCTCGTCTTGATCCATTTCCCAGAGTTCGGCTAGCCATTGAGCGCCGTATTTGTCAACCAACAACTCGGCCGTTTCGGCAGCGGTTGGGTTCAGGTTCAGCTCCTCGCTCAGCAAGAGCACATCTTCCGGCTCAATTTGGTCATAACCGATCACAATCTCGCCATCAATCCGTGATCGGTCGAAAGCGCCGCCGGCGAGCGCATAGAGCAACACCTTGCTCCCGAAGAGCTGGCGCAGACCCTTAACGAACGTAGCCCCCTCTGAGCGCGCCGACCAGCCGTATTCGTCGTGCATGTCAAAGATCAGGTTCGAGGCCACATCACCCAAAATGACGCCACAGACCAGCAGCCGGGTGAGGAAGCTCTTGCCGGTGCCGCTCTTGCCAAACACGCCATTCGAGCGCTCGACCAACCGATTTAGATCAATGCAAACCGGCGCTGCCATATCCAGCGGGGTGCCAATCATAAACCGGCTCCCCTCCTCGTGGCCAAAGACCTGCGTGAAATCGGCATCGCTTGCCTCAAACAGCGGCGCAAAATGGTGCGGCACTGTCTTTACTGGCAGCAGCTCGGCGCTGCCGTCGAGTGGCAGCATGAGGCGCAAGTCAAGGCGAAGTTCGCCGTAGGTCGTAGTGCCGGCCAATACACTGGCGAAAAATTCATCATCGGGCGGCGGATCGGCCATCACTTTGGGTGTGGTTGCGCCGAGCCGCACATCGGTCACCATTGAGAAGAAGGTGAAACGTTGGCCCTGCACTACTACAAACTTACCGACCCGCACATCCTCGACCGGCGTACCGGCATCGAGCCGAACTGTTAACCCCTCTAGCAGCGATCCTCCGGTCACTACGCCGAGGCGCTGTCGTTGTGGCATAGCACCCTCCTCGCCAATTCCGCTCCTGTTGATCTTAACACATCTTGCGGTAGGTCAAAAATGAACGGAGTGTCAGGTCATCGATGTGGAAATTAGGATGTTGTTCTCGTTTCATGAAGTGATATTTGTGCAGCAGATGAAGCGAGATCAACCATGCGCATTCTCATCATAGAAGACGACTCAAACGTGCGCTCGTTCTTGCAAAACGCAATGAAGGCGTTGCGACGCGGCGTGAAAATCGAGACGGCGGCAAATGGGGCTGATGGCCTCAAGATGGCGCGCCGGCAATGGTATGATCTGATCATTACCGATTACCATATGCCCAAAATGAGCGGTTTCGACGTGACCCTCGCCCTACGGCAAGATGGCTATACCATGCCAATTGTGGTTGTATCAGCCGATCCCGACACTGAAGCAGACGCATTGATGGCCGGCGCTTCACTCTTTCTGCACAAACCGGTCTCGCTGGAAAACTTGCGCTATATGCTTGATATGATGGGGTTGTGATAGGCGTCTTGGTGTCACAAGCCGCTCGTTGTCTTGGGGCGACAGCCAAGTCGCCCCTTTTATTGATGGAAACGCGCTGGCAGATAGGCAGTCATATATCCCCTTGTGCATGGTGTCTGCGAGCAGCGTGGCATAGGTAGAACTTCAAGCAAGCGTGAGCAGACAATCCATCGCATACATAATATGGTACTATCTCAACCAGTGATGGTTTCGGTTGACAGGTAATTGGAGCTAGTATGCAATCTATCCCGCGCTACGACGGCTATATTTTCGATCTTGACGGTACCATCTATCTTGGTGACATCCTCTTGCCCGGCGCTGCCGAGCTGTTAGCGACGCTCCGCCGTGAGGGACGCCGGATTACCTTTCTTTCCAATAATCCGACCAAAACCCGCCGGCAATATGCCGAGCGTTTGCAGCGCCTTGGCATTGCTGCCGACGAGCGCGAGATTGTGACGAGTTCGGCAGTGATGGTCGAGTGGCTATTGGCTAACGCGCCGGGTGCGCCCCTGTTTGTGGTTGGTGAAGCGCCGCTCATCGGCGAGCTTGAGGCGGCTGGCTTTCCGCTCAGCGAGCGTCCGGGTGAAATCGCGTTCGTAGTGGCGTCGTTTGATCGCACCTTCACCTACCGCAAGCTGCAAATCGCCTTCGATGCCATTCGGGCCGGCGCACGATTGGTAGCGACCAATCCTGACCGCTTTTGCCCGGTGCCCGGTGGCGGCGAGCCTGATGCTGCTGCAATCATTGCCGCGATCGAGGCCTGCACCGAAGCCCGCTGTGAGGTGATTGTGGGCAAACCATCGCCGATTATGGCTCGCACGGTGAGTAATCTGATCGGGTTGCCGCCCGAACGTTGCCTTATCGTGGGCGACCGCTTGATGACGGATATTGCCATGGGTGTGACCGCTGGGATGGATACCGCACTAGTCTTGACCGGCGATAGCCAACGCGCCGACCTCGAACGCTCTCCTTACCAGCCGACCTACGTGCTAGAGCGGATTGACGAATTGATCGGCGAACCTGCTTGACGAGCGGGCTGCTTCCGGCTACACTACCTGTATGACAGATAGAGAGGAGAACCCATGACTGCCGCTCGTCGTACCCCCCCTGCTTTGCATCAACCTCCGTTTACCGGCGATCAGCCGTCGCCATCGCCTGCCGATACGGTCGATGCTTCATGGCCGCTAGCGACACGGGCACTGTTGCTGCTCCATGGCGCTACCCTGCCGCACGACCCGCTGCTCTCGGCCCTGTCTGACGCTGAACTAATTGCGTTGCGCGGCAGTCTGATGCTGCTTCAGCATGATGAGCCGGCCAACATTGCGTGATGCGCGTAGACGTGAAAAGTATCGTGTCGGAGATATGAAGTGTGCGGGCGGGTTTCAAACCCGCCCATACATTTTGCCCTTTGTTCGCCTGCGTGCCAAATGGTCTACTCCCTGTCACTCTCCTCCTATGCGTTCGTGTCTTGCCTTTTTCTTATGGAAGGAGGGAGAGCCACCGCATCTTTAAGAACCCCTTCTTTGCCGATGGCGCGAGAGGGAGAAAAGTGCTCGGATCTATCCACAAGCGTTGTCACATCATTAACTCATTCCCATACATCCTTTCACTTACCTTATGCGTAGCATAAGGTGTACGCAATGCAAAGACGTTGGGCTGCGTGGTATACTTGCTTATGGCGTGCAATCATGAGGTTATCCAGCGATGCTCCACCGTTTTCCTACGTTTAGTGAACGAATCTGGCGAATGATCGGCATTCGGCGAATCGCGCCGGCGCGGCGTGGGCCGTGGTTGTTTGGCACGGCGTTGATGCTGCTCGGCGCCGGTTTGCTGATCTACGTGTTGGTGACAACATTGCAGATCGAATATTACCGCTGGGCTGCTCGCGGCGACTCGCCACTCCCCGCGCCACAGGTGACTACCAGCAGCTTTCGCCCGGCTGATGCCCGGCCATTGCCGCTCTTGCCCGATTTGGCCGCAGTGTCGCCGACAGCGCCGGCTACTGCCGGCAATCCAACGGTAAGCGCAGAAAATGCTTCAGCCACTACCGGTACATTATCGCAAATAAACAGCGGCCTGCTGATTTCTGAACCGCCCGATCCTGTGCGGGCTGAATGGGTAGCGACGGTTGAGCGGCTGGTTATTCCGGCAATTCGAGTCGATTTTAAGGTCATTGAGGTAGGTTGGGAGACGATTGAGGAGAATGGCCAACTCATCTCGGTCTGGCAAGTAGCCGAGTATGCTGTCGGCCAACATCGCGGCTCGGCTAATCCCGGTGAGGGTGACAATATCGTGTTGGCCGGCCATGTTGGCGGCTATGGCCGAGTTTTTAAAGATCTCTTCTATCTCAAGCCCGGTGATGAGGTGATTGTGTACAGTCGCGGCCAGCCATACCGCTACATTGTCAGCGAGCGGATTATCGTTGATGAAGAGGGTGTGCCGCCTGAACAACGCCTCGCGAATGCGCGCTATATTGCACCTACCGGCTATGAAGTGGTGACAATGGTGACGTGCTGGCCACCGAGTGGCCCTGATAAGTTCAAACAGCGGGTGATTGTGCGAGCTTTGCCTGTGCAGGCGACCGATAATGGCACTGCCCTGCCTGATGGCACACGTTGAGCGCAGCAGAGGAAATTCGTTTGCTTTGCCAGATGTAGCAACCTAAGCGGGTAGCGAGCGAGTGTGCGCTGCGCTGGGAAACGGCATCATTGCTCTATGCGCTTGGCACTCTCAATCATCCTCACGCTCACCACTGATGCGCGTCGTATCGAGCATCTCTATAACGCTGGCTCCGC
>JANWYE010000094.1 GCA_025057175.1 Chloroflexus sp.
CGATGAAATCGATTCGCCATTTCTAATCACAGTCAAGAGGTGTGAGGGGTCGTTAGTGCTAAGCGCATCGGCCAGCGCAACGAGGAGCGGGCGGTCAGGCGGAGGTATGGTGGGGCACAAGGCGCGTAGCGCATCGACGATGGCAAGATGTTCAGCGATCATACCAGCAGGTTCCCCCAGAGGAGGCGATAATTATCGTTCGTCTAGTATAGCATATTGTGCCTGATCGATGATTGGATAGAAATCCAGCACATTGCAGAAGGATTGCGAAGTGCGTGACTCAGCGCAAATGCACTCTTTTATTGCGTGGGGGTAGGTGGACAGCTCGTCGCGCCAGTGTGATGTGGGCCGTAACTCGTGCTTGCCCAGCCCTCATGTGAAGTGCGGCAGTAAAACTGCCGCACTCTCTACTAGATACATCTTACTCCATCCGCCTACGCGCAAGCCAGACCCCGGCGGCAATGATGATCAGGATAGCCAATCCGATCACGACCGGCAATGGCGGCGGGCTTGGCGGGGGTGGCGATGGCTGCACCGGTTGGCGTTGCACATCTGGCGGCGGGCCAGCGTCGCCTCCTGCCCCGGGCGCGATCCCATTCGCGCCGCCACCCGCCTGAGAAGGCTGCATTGCGGTAGACTCTTGTTCAACAGTCGGCTGGACGGCCAAACCCACAACCGTCTCTTCAGCAGCCTGTGCGTTCCGTTCATTAGCGCCGGCAACCGCTGCTGGGGCCATTGCTGCGGCAGTAGGCGAGTCTGGCGCTGTTGCATCACCCGTCGCCGGCATCGTAGCGGGAGCCATCATGACTTGTGGTTGAGCTGCAGGGGATGCACCACTATTGAGCCGCAGCACCTGCCAGCCTATCAGCATCACCAGCGCGAGTGCGGCCAAACCGCTTAACGGTTGTAGCCAGCTTGGCAGAGCAAACCAGCGCCGGCGCGGGCTAGCCATGTCGGGAGTGAGTGTAAACGACCGCGGTGGTGTGACCCACGGTTGATCGCGCAGCAAATCGCGAGTAGCGCGCAATTCGGCCAATTCACGGCGCAATCGTGGCTCAAGCGCTAGCCGCTGCTCAAGCGCAGCGCGATCGGCAGGCGCCAATTCGTTGTCTATATAGGCTGAGAGCAATTCCACATCGCGCTCAGGCAATTCTGATTGAGGGGCAGGCGGCGTTGTCATCAGTTTCTCATCCGGCTATCAGCCATGTATCATCTCAATTTATCTGACTCATCATCTAGACGGAATTTTGCTGGCAAGAGTTCCCCAGCGCGCAGAATATCCCGCAATTTCGCGCGAGCTCGGCTTAACCGCGATTTTACCGTGCCTAACTGCACACCGGTAATCTGAGCGATCTCTTCATACGCCAGCCCCTGAATATCGCTCAAGATAATGACAATGCGCTGATCTTCAGGGAGTTCGGCCAACCCGCGTTGGATAGCGGCGCTCAATTCTTGCCGCAACACCCTATCATCGAGACTCTCACCCGGATCGTGGACCTCGGTGCGAGCGCCTTCATCTTCATCATCTGTGCTATCAAGCGAAACCGCCGGTCGTCGTTTGCGGGCGCGCAGCGCATCATAGCAGGCGTTAGTGGCAATCCGCAGGAGCCACGCCTTAAACACACCGCCGCGAAAACTACGTAGATTGCGAAAAGCAGCGATAAAAGCTTCTTGGGTAGCATCTGCAGCCGCGTCAGTATCACCCAACATGCGGTAGCAAAGGTTGTAGACGCGCGTCTCATAGAGCCGCACAATCTGGTTAAATGAATCAAGATCGCCCGCTTGCGCCGCGCTGATCAGACGTTGTTCTTCGTTTGCCATGCAATCGCTCGTCTTCCGTGCCAGCCTGCGCTCTATTATACCGCCTCAGGAGCGGTTGCAAAGCGCAGTTGCGCCCGTTGAAAGAGAACGTTGCCTACGCGCCGCAAGCTGATCAGGTGAAGAGTAGGCGGATGCTGGGGGGAAAACCCAATTCCTTCGACTAAGCTGGGCCGCGGTGGCGCTGGCGGGGGTGGATTGCCTACGATGATCGGGCTGATAGTTAGAAAGACTTCGTCGATGAGGTGGGTAGCTAGCAGTGTGCCGTAGGTGCGCCCGCCGCCTTCGCTCAGGAGTGTGCGGATGCCATGGCGCTGGCGCAGGGCGGTGAACGCAGCAGGTAGATCGAGCTGGCCATCAGCGCCAATGAGGCACTCGATCTGAGGATACGTGGCCAGTGCTCGTTCGGCGCCTTGGGCAGTAGTGATGAGAAAGATTGATCGCGGTAAGGTAAGCCCCATCGCTGCCGGCAATTCACCTGTCGCCGAGAGGATAACCAGTGCCGGAAGCGGTGGCCGGTCTTCGGCTGCGCGCAAAGCCGCGAAAGCCGGCCAATCCACCAACTCACCCGGTACCCAGCGATGGCGACGGGCAGCGCGCAGGGTAGCTGTGCCAACCAATATCGCATCGGCCCGGGACCGGATCACTTCCATCAGCCAGTGATCATGGCAATTGTTGCGGCTAATTGCATTGCCACCGTTCCAGCCCGGCTGGTTGAACGCAATCCGGCCATCGTGCGAGACCACAAAGTTCGTCCACACGGCCGGGCGGTGGGCGGGAATAGCCGGCAAACGCCAGTCGCCGCCATAGATAGCGCGTATCTCTGCCGGCAAACCGGGACCTTGGTTAAGTTCCTCTTCGAACAAGAGGGTAAACGGGGTGATCATGGAATAGGGTTAGATCACCACTGCGCCGAGCCGGCTGTGCCCAGCCAGCGTGCGATCACCCGGCGCTACCTGTGGTTCGAGTACATCACGCTGAATGTAGAGGTCAACCTGCCCGCCGAAACGGACACTCGCGATGCGGGTGCCGGCAGTGAGGGTTGCGCCTTGCCTTGTCTCGCAGCGCAGCCAGCGCCCTAGCGGCGCAGCGATAATGGCGAGCAGCATTGGCCCCCAAGCGGTTTCGATCCCGATGTAGAGCCGTTGGTTGCGCTCGGCAGCTAGTGGGTCGCGCAACGAGCGATAATCGCCGGCTATCTGTTCGAGATATGCTACTTGGCCGGCGACTGGCGCGCGGCAGATTGGCACATCGAGCGGACCGATGATGGTGGTGAGGCGCAGGCAATCACTGTGGACAAAGCGATGTTCGTAGACCTCGCGCACACTCTGAATGCGACCATCGGCAATAGAAAAGATGGTGCGCGGCTCATCGGGCGGGATGCGGCGCGGATTGCGGAAGAGTGCTGCTGCCAACGCCGTCAGCGCTAATGTGGCCGGTGCTAGCCGTGGCCGGAGGCCAAGGGCAAGACCAGTTAGGCCTAGCCCTATGCCGACAACCGTAGTTGCTTCGGCATCAAGACCGGGCAGGGCTGGTTGGCGCTGATTGGTCGTTGGCTCTGGCATAGGAATACCCAATTTGTTATGTGGCCGCTACGGTAATATGATTCTAGCATGAATGAGCGACCCGCGCAAATGTCTATCGAATGCATGTTGGTTGTGACTGCTATCGATATGATGCAAATACATTCACCATATTCCATATTGACGCGATGTGTCAGATTGATTACACTATGGCAATCATAGCTGTTGAAGAAAGATTTGTGTCGTGAAAGGAAGGCCCCATGGAGCGGACGGTTGGCGAGGTGATGCATGTTGGTGTGTTGACCTGCCGTCGCGAGACCCCGATCCAAGATGTCGCTCGTCAGATGTCAGAACAAGACATCAGCGCCCTCGTGGTAGTTGATGACGAGGGATATATGGTCGGGCTGGTTTCGCGCACCGATCTGGTCAATGCGCGCTTGTATGAACAGTATTGGAAGCATTGGCGTGGATTAACGGCCGGCCATATTATGGTCACCGATGTGGTGTCGGTAACGCCACAAGATACGTTGCAGCATGCTAGCCGCCTAATGATGGAACGCCGGATCCATCGAGTGGTGGTGGTCGAACCGGGCGAGAAGGGGCTGCGCCCGATCGGTGTGCTGTCAGTGACTGACGTGGTGCGCGATATTGCCAATGAGTAGCTGCAGGTTGCCAACCTGTCGCAATAAGCGGGTGGCAAGCGATCGGTGAGGGCAAGTTTCAAACCAGCCCTTGCCGGTCGCCAACTAATCTCAAGCACGGTAACGCAGGCACACCGAATCAATGCAGATAATCCCTGATCTGCCCAATCCACAACACTGCCCCTTGTCCAGCGATCGCGACCAACCACGCAGCGGCGGCTACACGGCCCCAGCCGGTGCGAGCTGCTAGCCGGTCGAGGGCAACCCCAGCCGGTATGCAAAGTGCCGGATAGAGAAAGAGCGCCCAGCGTAGTCCTTGATCGGCAATGAGCAGGAGGGCGAGGCTGCTGAGGGCGCTGGCCCACCATGCGCCGAGCAACCAGCGCAGAGCGGTAGCCGTGGGTTGCTTGGCGCGCCAAAGAAGCCAGAGACCGGCCAGATTAGCCAGCGCTAAACCCAGCGGTATCGGCAATCCGCGCCGCTGTGGTGGTCGCACACCGGCAAGCGCCAAGGTCGCGTCGCTGATGATCTGTATTGGTGATTGCCCGCCGCTGACTCCTTGCCCGCCACGCCCAATGATAAGTTCGAGATAGATCGGCGTGGTGTACATCGCGATCAAAACCAGCGCTAACCCGCTGGCGGCAGCGATGAAGAGACGGGCTGGGCTGGATAGGGTTGGAGACTGGCGCCATGCCAGCAGCCAAGCCCATCCAATCAGCAAGCCAAAGCCTAGCGTCACGCCGGAATGGGCCATTAGACCGGCGGCAATGGCTAGTGCCAGCCCGCCAAGCGCTAGCCGGTTGCTATTACCTGCCGCGGCGCCACTACTTAGCCCTAGCAGCGCTGGCAGCATCAATGCCTGCCCGCCAACATTGGCTAGTTCGCCGATGGCTAATGCTTCGAGCGCTTGAGTGGCAAACAGGTAGCAGGCAGCGCTGAAGAGAGCGGCCCGTTGCCCGAATCCGGCTTGTCTGACCCACCACCAGATTGCTAGGCAGAAGAGGCTATCGAGCATAGCGGCAACCATCGTTACCAGCAGCCGGCGGACAGCAAAATCATCGCCAAACAAGACTTGGAAAGGGAGGGCGATGAGGTAGAAGCCGGCTGGATACGGCGCTATGCCGCCGCCGGCTTCGGCAGGGAGGCCAGCGGTGAGGAAAACGTGGCCGAGACCGAGGCGCAGGAGGTTGTTGGCGTGAAAGCCGGCGTCACTGCTGATCGCATGAGGGTGCAACAGGCCGGCCAAGCGCACAATGAGCGCAATAAGAGTGATGGTAATTGCCTGCCGCCACGCGAGGTGCTGTGGCCAACGCAAGGCCAAACCCACGCTGAGGGCCGTTGCGCTGAGGATCAACATGGCCAGAATGGGGTTCAATAGCGCAAAGGCGGGCCGCACCAGCGCAATCGCTACGATTGCTGCGCTGCCGCCGATACCAATCACACTCAATGCCCACCGCGACGAGAGTGCAGACGCCTGCCCCCACATCCACGCCGCCACGAGGGTTAACCCAATCCAGCCCAGTTGGCCCCAATCGGGCGCGCGCCAGCCACCAATGGTCTGAACGCGCACCTCGCGCAAGACAAAGCCCAGCACGCGCGCATCGCCAGCAGCTTGAAACGAGTCGCTGCGCATTGTTAGCCGAACTGTTCCACTAGTTGGGATGAGGATCGTATAGCGGCGGGATAGTGTTGCCGGTAGTTCAAATGTTACCGGTGGCCACGCACCGGTCTGCCATTGGGTTTGAGTAGGTATACCGTCGGGTCGTCCGCCCTGCGCGCGTACTGTGACCAACCAGTATCCGCCGCCAAGGCCGGGCAAGCTTACCACACTCTCCGGTTGTGTCCAGCGGTATGGATCATCAGCGCCGGGCAATTCCCACCACGCCGCCACTGATGGTGATGCTGGCTCGGCAGCATGCACCATCTGCAAGAAGGGAGTGTCATCTTCACGCCGGCGTGTGAGCGGATCGCCGCCAACGGCTAGACGGACGCTAAGCGGAGTTTGGTAGGCAAGCCCGCACCCGATGAGAACCAGTGCCAACAGCAGAATCGCGGCCGGCCAATCGCGGCGTAACCGTGCTCTAAGCATCAAATGCGTATCAGATATAGCTTGCGCCGGAGTCACGACTTGCCACTGCCCCACGTAATCACAATCACGCCGATCACAATGATTATTGCCCCGACGAGCCGCATCATCGTGATTGGTTCGTTGAGCAATACCCGTGAGGGAATCATAATTATCACGTAATTTAACGCCAATAACGGGTATGCAAACGAGAGGTCAACCCGCGAAATGACGCCAAGCCAAAAGATGGCGCCGCCAAAGACGAGCGCAAAGCCGAGAATAACGCGCCAGTCAGTAAAAGTAGCCCAGAGCACTCGCGGTTCGAGCGAAAAGGCGCCAACGTGCGTGGTAACGTGATTAATGCCGATCTTCAGCAACACTTCGCCCGTCACGGTCAGGGCGCTGGCTGTGAGCAACAGCGTGAGAACCAGCAGCATAGTGCGTACTTTGGTTGAAACAGCGAATAACGGTTTCATCATCATGGTCGCCGGCGGAGAACGTACACTGCGTAGTCGCAAATTCCCGAGCGCAGGTGATAGTTGCGCGCGATATCGAAACCATCACCAAACATTGCGCGATAATCGGCATCATGCCGGATGTAGCCGCCGCGATCGATCGCGTGCATCAAGTGGCCGAGCGGGTTCTGGCCGGGTGGTGGCGGAGTATCCTCCATCACCAGTATGGTTGCCCCCGGACGCATTACCCGGTACACTTCACGCATCACAGCGCGGGCAGTAGCATCGGGCAGGTGATGTAACACGCCAAGGATCAACCCGGCATCGAACGTCTGATCGGCGAAGGGTAGCGCTTCGCCGCTGGCGGCAAGGTACGTTCCCGGCCGGCGCTGCACGGCAAAGCGAAGATAAGTGCGTGAAGGATCAATGCCAACGTAACGATGTGGGGGAAAATCAACAGCGAATTCGCCGGTTCCGCAGCCGAGATCGAGAAACCGGCGATGATCGCCGCGCCACGGGCGTAACTCGCGGGCAATGGCCAAATGCTCGCCGGTGAAACCGGCTTCGACCAGCCAGCGCAACCGGTTCCACAATTCAGGCGTTGCACTTACGCGGTTAAGAATGGGATTGAACATAATGCTTGACCGATATTCAGTATCGTGGCTTGCTCGTCACAGCCTGATTCAGACTCTGCGTCTCACCGGTTTGATCTGCTCGCAGTGATCACGTTAGACCCTCGCTAGGGCAACAATTGATAACCCAAACGGTAATGTTCCGCCGCGCGCAATGTAGGTTGCTTCCAGCATCATGGGCAGGCGTAACGCGGCATTGATTGGGCGGGATGGCAGTTCCATTGCCGACTCATTGCGCTGTTCCGGCAGCACGCGCTCGAGCAGGCGCAGCATGGCTGAGATTGGGAAGAGCAGCGTCAGCGCGTAAGTCAGGTGCTCGACAGTAAAGCCATTGGCGCGCAGCAGCCGGTCTACTTCGCCTGCGGTATAGCGGTGACGAGTATGCACTTGGCGATCATGGCGTGAACGTAGCCATTCGTAGGCCGGCAACCGGATGAGTAACCGGCCATCGCGGCGCAGCACCCGCCGGACCTCGCTCAGCGCCTGCCGTTCGTCAATCACAGCGCGATGATACAACACATCGAATGATGTGACCAGATCAAAGCTTTGGTTGGCAAACGGTAATTGAAGGACCGATCCGCGAGCCAACCGGCCCGGAATGCGCCCGCGCGCAAGCGCTATCGCTTCGGCGGCCAGATCAATCCCAACCACCACACCGTAGCGGCGCAAAAAGAGCGCGTCGCCACCCGTGCCACAACCGGCATCGAGGATGCGCAGATCGCGCCGCCCGCCGAAGACACGGTCAAGCAATGCGGCATTGATGGCCCGCATGCCTCCGTACCACCAGTGTTGCAGCTCGACCGCTGCCATTGTTGTGTACTCGTTTTTTTCCATAGCCGGGCGGACTATACCAGATGGCGGGCAAGCTGGCAAGTGGCGCCAAGCGTAGAAAGATGGAAAATGCGCCTTGCCGGCCACAGATGATAAAGCAAGTTTTCCGCCTCGCTGCTGTCGTTTGAGTCCCCAGACCACTGCGTGAGCGGTACGTTACTCAAGATCCAACCCTAACCCAACCGGCGACCGTAACTGTCCTAATTCAGGACACTCAATCACCACTTCATCACCGGCGCGCAGCCACGGGCCATCATCGCCATAGCGATCGAGCAGACAGCCACCGGTAGCCACTCCGCTCAGAATGACTTCGCCGGGGTAGAGCATCGTATCGCGGCTGGCAAATGCGATCAGCTCGGCAAATGGCCATCGCATCAGGGCGGTATTGGCGCGAACCAGCTCGCGGCCATTCACCAGCAGGCGCAATTCTAGCATCAGCCGGCCATCGTCGTCGCGGTAATATTCTAGTTCGTCAGGGGTCACTAGCCACGGGCCGAGCGAAGTGGCGCTATCGCGCGGGCGCAGCGTCGCCAACAGCGGATCGCGGATCGTCCACGCATTGGCTAGTAAATAGCCGGCAATGTAGGCCTCGGCCTCTTCCGGCGCAATATCGCGTCCAGCTCGCCCAATGACGCACCCCAGTGCCATACCGCAATCGAGCGGGCCGGTGATCGGCAATTCGATCGGTTCGTCGGGGCCGAGAATGGTGGTATGGCTGGCGAAGCGGAAGGCCGGCTGGTGGCGGTCGCCAACCCAATACCCGGCTGTCTGCCGCATTATCGCAGTGCGATCATCAACGAGCGCGTCAAACTCGCGCAGCGACACCACGCGCGGCAGCGGCGCAACCAGCCGTACCTGTGTGGCTGGGATCACCAGCGCCGTATCGCCGATAGTCAAACCATCGCGCCAATCGAATTCGCTGAGCGGCGCCTCGGCCGGATCGGCCCCGCCCATAACGTTAAGCACTGCCTGCACAATATCGGCAGCGGCAGCCAGAGTGACATCGGGATGATCGCCATGTAACAGCGTCAGCATATCCCACGGTGCTGCCGCCGCTTCTTCACTGACCAACGCTGCAGCCGCAGCCAGATCAATGATTGCATCGCCGAGGAGCGCTCCAGCCCGCGCCGTGCCGCCGGCAGGCGGGATGAAACTGATCAAGCGCAAGGTTGCCTCCTTATTGGCCCGAGTCGCATTCTGGGGTAGAACAGTGCGAGGTTGCCAGTCGATCTCTCGCTAGCGTTGCCCGTAGAGATAGGCATCTGCTCTCAATGAGATGTGCGATTTGCATAAAGTGCGACAGTCCAACTGCTCCACTTTACACCAGTGTGGCATCAGTGCAGGTTTTGCTGCAAGTGCTGATGTTTCGGTGAACAGAAATTTCCACAGTATCTAAGCGAGCATTTCACTATATCAGCAGCCCAGTTGGGTAGTGATAGCGGCACAATGTTGTTAGTATTTAAAATGATACATGGTTCCACCCCTCACTGACTACTCCGCTTATCGCCATCATACCGCAATTGCGCCAAGACAACGATGCACGTGCTGGGTAACGGAATTGGCTAGAAATGCACACATCTACGCCCCAATTTGTTCACTTTTCCTCTAGGCAAGTGTTGGCAGATGTGGTAATATATTTCATATAAACAACACTTGTACATGGCAATCAAAAACACGTGGAGTACTATCATTATGGAGTACGAGCTGACCGAACACCACGCCCTTAGCCGTCTAGATCAGTATATTCTGCTCTATTGGCTCATCTCGCTGGTGATAGGCATTCCCTTGCTGGGTGATTGGCTGAAGAGCTGGAATGTGCCGGCTACGCTGGCTAACCCGTGGTTTGTCGTGTTTTTGCTGGCTAGTTTTGCTTTTAGTCAAGTCTTGTATGTGCTGGTGGCCCGTCACGATGGCCGGCCCTTCTTGTGGGGGCCAACAGTGATCTTTAGCATTGGCAATGGCGTGATCGAGACCTTTGCGTTTGCAGTGGTTTATCGCATTGGCGCTTGGATTGGCGACGGGATAGCGATGCAATTGTGGCCGGCGATGGTAGGATCGCTCGGTTTTGCAGTTGGCTTTACTGCGTTCGTGATCTATGGCGGGTTGATTCATGGCATGTTCTGGCTGCCATATTTACCACCCCACCTCGATGACTCGCCCCGTTCGATGCGGATCCGCAAGCTGCGCCCGCTCGCCGAGATGGCCCTCGTGTTGGGCTGGAGCCTCTGTTTTTACCTGTATCAAGATATTTGGACGGTGATCTTCATTCATATTTTGGTCGATCTTGGCTTGATGTTACGGGTGCGCCCGCCGGTCTTTCTTGGCGCAAGCCGGCGCGCTGCCTGAGCGAGAGGGTCTGTTACGAGCGCCTCTTGACAAGAGTGGTATTTTCAGACGTATCCTGATACCTTTGTTGCCTTTCACCCCCTTCTTCCCCGCGTGGGAGAAGGGAGCTTAGGCATTCTGATGTCTGGCATGACCAAAGGGCGTGAAATCCATCCTCGATCGTACCTTCACCCTAAACCATTCGGAGGCGTAAGGGGCGGGCGCCTTATCGGCTTATGCGGCGGTCAGTTTTGATTAGCCGCAGCCGTGCTGTGGCGCCGAGCCAAATGTCTTCATCGTTCACCAGTGTTGGGGTATGCGGGCGTAACCGGCGCCGGACTGGGCCGCAAAAGACGCCTGATGGGCTAGCGAGATCAACGATCTGGACATACTCCTCAGTGATGATAAGGTGGGCGTGACGCAGGGCAATATCGGGCGCTAACACAATCACATGGCAGGCCGGATCGCTGCCAGCGGTGAAGAGACCGGTTGGCAGAGTGATGGTGCGCTCACCCTCTTCATCGGTTAGCTGGGCTTGCCATACCGCAGTAGATGGTGGTTTAGGCAATGGTGATATGGTGCGGTGCGCGCGGCGGATGAACCGCGCGCCAAGCAGGATTGCCGTAGTGGCGCCTATGCTGAACAGGCCGTGCAGCCACAATGGCGGAGTTGTAGTGGCAATGACTAGCGCTGCACTTTGACCACAACCGTAAATGGTAGCCGACTGCGGCAGCGCGCCGGTGAAGTGTGCCCGCCAGCGTCCCGGCGCGAGCGCAGTGATAGTTTGTGGGCGCTGCGGCGCTGTCTCCTCGGCCCACACTTGGATGTCGTGTGGATGCGAAGGGCATCCTACCAGCAGCGCCCATGCCGTGTCTGAGATGCGTTCGACGCCGAGAATGAGGCGGGTTGGGGAAGCGGGCGGAGTCAGGGGTAGGGCGTGGGCGGCTGCCAACACGGGCCAAACAATGACCAGCGTTAGCAGAACAATGATGGGGGTTCGGCGGCGCATAACGATCTCCTCACACGGCAATTGCTCTCATCATGGAAACCGTGCGAGGAGGGCAAAAGTTGCGCGATATTTTGATAAATGTTGAGATCTCCTCCGGGCTGGCGTTACGATGGTAGATGCAGCAGGACATCTTGCGGCGATCGGGCGGTGGCAATAGTGTTCATATCAATGCCTAAGGTAGTGATAGTCTGGGCCATCGTGGGGGAAATGCCAGTGATTACCGCCTCACTGCCGATTAAGCGCAGCGCTTGCACGGTTTGGATTAGACTCTGCGCGGCCATGGTGTCGAAGGCCGGTACACCGGCAACATCAATCACAACCACCCGCGCGCGACGGGTACTGACCACATCGAGCAACCGTTTCAGTAATTGATCGGCGCGCTGGCTGTCTATTTGGCCGACGATCGGCGCGAGCAACACATCATGCGCGATTTCGACTGTTGGTGTTTCGAGCGATTGCACCAGCTTGCGTAACATCTGTTCGGTGGCTTGCAACTGCGCCGTTTGTTGCTCGAGTTGAGTAGCGTGTTGCTCCACCTGTTGCGCATGCATTCGGGCACGGGCTGCTTCGGCAGTCGTTCGCTGCGCCAGCCCCTCTAACCGTCGCCAGAGGTAAAGAAATGGCGCGAGGGCAAGTGCTGCGCTAGCCAGATAGAGACTGATGGCGCCAGCCCAATCGGCGATCGTGTCTTGTATGGCAAGGCTCTCGGCGGTGACAAATGTAGCGTTGCCAGAAACATAGATGGCGGCGGTGATGATCATTATCACAAGCGACAGAGCCAGCGCAATCATGCCGCCCCAGCTGCCAAAATAGACTAGCGCCAGCACGATCACGCCAATCCAAAGCACGCGCCCGCTGCCGACTAGCCCAAAGAAGATGAGTAAGAACGTTGCTGTTGCGCCTAGAATGGTTAACAGTAAGAGGGCGCGTACCGTGAGGCTAAGCTGGCGTAAAGCAGCAGCAGCCACAACAAGTAGATAGGCAACGGTATAGATGGAAATGTTGGGCAGCGCTCGCTCTCCTATCGCGTCGTAATCTGACCAAGCTCCTAGTACGAGCGCCAAACCGCCAAGCCCAACCAACACCCAGAGTAGATTGTTGAGGATTTGTAAGCGCCACCGAGCGATAATTGCGCTAGCCTGCTCGTTCGGGGGATATGGTTGAGGACTGTCCATATCTAATATCTCCGAGGTTCTGGTACGCCTCTCGCCAAACCAACGGAGAGTGGTATGCGAGCGCGGGCTTGGCGCGTTTAATAGCTTTTATCGTTATTAAGCTCACCACATATTGTATCATCATCATTGTTACATTGACAAATCTTAAAAAGACGTTGACACCATCGCCTGCTGCGACAGTGATGCCGGCTGTGCAATTAATATCCCATCGCGCAGTTGTAACGCAAGTTGCCCTTCACCGGCAACAATCGGCATTGCCAACCGCGCGCCGGGTTGGATGGCGATGGCGTCAGCGATTGCGACGGTGTGACCATCAGCGCCGAGGTAGGTAAATGGGTGGCCCCATTCGGCGATGGCTCGCACGAAGGCATAAGCCTGTCGCACTGACCAATCGGCGGTGAAGGTGAAATCGGCAGCTTTAGGAGCAGGGTAGTGATTCCCGCCAGCAGGCTGCGGTTGTGGTTGCCAGTCTGGCGCCGTGAGATCGGCCAATGCCGCCGGCAGCATCTGCGCGGCAACTCGACCGGCCAGCGTCTCAATCGCACTGAGCCGTTCACCGAGGGGCAGCTCAAACCACGCCTGCCGCGCGATCGGCCCATGATCGAGGTCTTCGTCCATAAGATGCACAGTCATTGCTGTGCGTGTCCAGCCGAGTCGCAAGGCCCAGAAGAGCGGTTCTGGCCCGCGCAGTTCTGGCAACGGTGAGGGGTGCAAGTTGAGAAAACCGAGGGTTGGGATGCGCAGCAGGTCAGGGGGAATGCGCCACGGCCAACAGGCGACCACCGCTAAATCAACTCGTTGTGATGCAAGAAACTCGGCCAGCGCCGGCACACCCGCGCGCCCGACAGCGTAGCGCGGAATGCCAGCTCGGTCAGCGAGGGTAGCTAGATTGGCCGGCGTTATCACCTCGTGGCGAGCAGTGGGTGTGGCCGGTGGCAAGGCGGCCAGCGCCGGCATACC
>JANWYE010000095.1:0-4472 GCA_025057175.1 Chloroflexus sp.
CGAGCCGCTTGTACATCTCTTCGTCCGGCGCGAAGCCTTGCGCGTACAATGCGCGAATCTCGTCTGACAGTAGCTCTAAAGCGTCTTTATTCGGCGTCAAATAACCGATGTATTCGACATTTTGCGCCGCCACTTCTGGCCGCATAAGGAAATTCATGAAGACGTGGGCTGTATATGCGTGCGGCGAATCTTTCAGGATCATCATATTATCCATCCAGATCATACCACCCTCTTTGGGTATGACAAAGGCGATGTTGGGATTACCACTAAACTCATCACCCAACCCGTTGCGCGCCTGCATCGCCGTGCCACTCCACGCATGCGCCAGCACATACTCTTCACTGGCCAGCTTGCGGTTCACATCCGAGCTATTGTAAGCAGCGAGATACGGCTTCTGGGCCAACAAAATCTCCTTGACCCGCGCCAGCGCCGCCGGATCGGTCGAATTGAGCGATTGGCCAATATAGCGCAACGCCGCCCCCGGCGTTTCGCGCGCGTCGTCGAGCATGCTAAACTTGCCGGCGAATTGCGCTACTTGGCTCGGCTCTAGAATTGCTGCCCAACTATCAATGCCATTGGGGAAGAATTTGGTGTTGTAGGCGATGCCGGTAATGCCGTACATATACGGGATCGAATAGGCGTTGCCTTTGTCGAAGTACTGATCAAGCAGGTTGGGATCGAGATGGACAAGGTTCGGCAGCAAGGTCTTGTCGATCGGCGCGGCCAGCCCCTCGGCAATCATGATTTGCACCGCATAATCAGAGGGCACCACAATGTCGTAACCCGAATTGCCGGCGCGCACCTTGGCTAGCATGTCTTCGTTGCTGTCATAGGTATCAACAATGACCTTGACCCCATACTCCGCCTGAAACTGATCGAGGATAGCGGGATCGACGTAATCTGACCAGTTGTAGAAGTAGAGTTCTTTCGCCAATTTGCTGCGGTCAACCCCGTCGCTCGACGCGCCCGTATCGCCGCCGCTCGAACCATACTCATTCCCCGGACTCGCCGCCGGGCCGCCGCCACACGCCGCTAACGCCAGCGCCAGCAGCAGCGCCACTACCAGCACCCGAAGCATCTGCATCATCGTTCTCCCTTCCTTGATAGTGTTATCATCTCACCGCCGCCGCTGCAACAGTTGCGAGAGCGCCACCAGCGCCATCGACAAGATCAGCATCAGCGTTGAGATCGCGTTGATTTCCGGCGTGACAGCACGCCGCACCCGGTTATACACCTCCACCGGCAAGAGCGAGGTTCCCGGCCCAGAGAGAAACAGCGAAATGATGAAATCATCGAGCGAGAGCGTAAACGCCAACAGTGCGCCGCCAATAATGCCGGGCAAAATCAGGGGAAAGGTAATCCGCCAGAAGATATTCCAGTTATCGGCGCCTAAGTCAGCGGCGGCTTCTTCCAGCCGGCGATCGAAATTCTTCAAACTGGTGCGCACCACCACGACGACAAACGAAATGCTAAAAGCGATATGGCCAATCGTTACCGTTGCCAAATTGCGGCGCAACGTCTCGCCGGTCACCATTTTGATCACATCAAAGACAATCGCCGAGAAGGCCAGCAACGCTACCGCCATCACGATTTCGGGTACCACAATCGGCAGGTAGATCAGTCCCTCCATGGCATTGCGCCCGCGAAACCGGTACCGCTCCATCGCCATCGCTAGCAGCGTGCCGATGATCGTCGAAACGATGGTTGAAACCGTCGCCACCACTAGCGTGTTCCACGCTGCGCCCATCATGCGCGGGTTGTTGAACAAACGGATGTACCAATCGAGCGTGAACCCAGTCCAGCGCACACCAAACTCATCGCGGGTAAACGAGAACAACACCAGAATGATAATCGGCGCGTAGAGGAATATGTAGACAAGGATTGAAAAGCCGGTGAGCGCCAGACCGCTCCACGTCAGCCGGCCCTCGCTAAACGCGCCGCGGATGCGCGCCGAGGCAGTGGTGGCAGGCGCTGTCTTGATCATCGCTCTTCCTCCGAAGTGACGCGGAAGTACATCATAATCAGTACCAATAGCACCAACATCATCAACACGGCCATCGCCGAGCCGAGTGGCCAGTTGATCGGGTTGGCGCGCAGGAAGAGGCGCTGGATCAGGTTGCCCAGATAATCCACCTTCGCCCCGCCGAGCAATTCCGACACTACAAACTGGCCGAGGGTGGGAATGAAGACTAACACCGACCCAGCCACGATGCCGGGCATCGTCATCGGCAGCATGATGCGCAGAAACGCCTGCACTTTGTTGGCGCCCAGATCGGCGGCGGCCTCCATCAACGTGAAATCGAACCGGTCAATCGCGGCGTAAAGGGGCAGCACCATAAATGGCAACTCGCCGTAAATTAGACCAACGAGGGTCGCTCCCTCGTTGTTCAGCAATGGTAGCCGGCCTATGCCGATGATTTCAAGCAAGCCGTTGATAATCCCATTATTGGCCAAGATGATCTGCCATGCGTAAATACGCACTAGAAAGTTAGTCCAAAACGGGATCAAGATGAGCATGAGCAACGGCATGCGCCATTGTTGCGGGCTGCGCGCAATAAAGACCGCCAACGGATAGCCGATCAACAGACAAATCACCGTCGTCAGCACACTCGTCCAGATCGAGCGCCAATAAGCGTTGACGTACAAGCTCTGGGTGAAGATAGTCACGTAATTGTTCAGCGTCGGCTCATACACCACCCGCCCCAGCGCATCGTTGGTCATGAAGCTGTAGATGAAGATGATGACCAGCGGCAGAGCAAAGAAGAGCAGCAACCAGAGCAGGCCGGGAGTGAGTAACAGCGCCAACCGGATGCGGTCACGGCGCTGTTGCTGTTGCTGAAGCGTTGCCATCTCCCCTCCTTACTCGCTCAGCACGAGCGCATTATCGGGCGGGCAGACGATGACCGCTGCTTCACCCGGTTGCCAATACTCATCGCGATCGAGGGTTGAACGGGTGTTCTGTTCCCAAATATCGATCGTGCGCCGGTCATTAATTCGCACGGTAATTCGGGTATCGCTGCCGATATAGTTGACTGTCATCACCGTGCCGGCCAACCCGTTTGGCGGCAATTCGCCGTTGGGCGCGAGCAAACGCACCTTTTCCGGGCGGATAGAGTAGGTGACAGCCGTGCCATCGCTGAGCGGTCGCGTCGCCAAGCCGCGGAAGCGCAAGCCTTCCGGCGTTTCCAGCACCGTATAGTTGCCGTCGCGCCCGATCACTACCCCATCGATGAAGTTGGTCTCGCCGATAAAATCGGCCACAAAGCGGCAATTGGGCCGTTCGTAAATCTCGGTTGGCGTGCCGACTTGCAGCAACTTGCCCTTATTCATGACTGCAATCCGATCAGACATGGTCAGTGCCTCTTCCTGATCGTGAGTCACGAAGACGAAGGTAATGCCGACGCGAGCTTGCAGACTCTTCAGTTCGAGCTGCATCTCCTTGCGCAGCTTCTGATCAAGCGCGCCGAGCGGCTCGTCGAGCAGCAACACTTCGGGATGGTTGACTAGCGCGCGCGCTAGCGCTACCCGCTGCTGCTGCCCGCCGGAGAGCTGGCGTGGCCGTCGCTCTTCCAACCCACTCAGCCGCACCAATTCCAGCGCCTCTTTCACTTGGCGGGCAATCTCATCCTTGGGCTTCTTCCGCATCTCAAGGCCAAAGGCCACATTCTGCGCCACCGTCATGTGGGGAAAGAGCGCATACGATTGAAAGACCGTATTCACCGGGCGCAGGTGAGGCGGGGTAATTCCCATTTCACGGCCATGAATGAGAATGCTGCCCGCAGTAGGCAGCTCAAAACCGGCGATCATGCGCAAGGTCGACGTTTTACCACAACCGCTCGGCCCTAACAAAGAAAAGAACTCACCGTCACGGATCTGGAGATTGACGTGATCGACCGCAATCACATCGCCAAATCGCTTGACGACATCACGGAGTTCAATCGCGATCGAGTCGCTCACCTGAACACTCCTCCCAACTGGTTGGCTCACCAGTGATGAGTAGCGAACAGCGAGAGGGCCTTTTGGTCAGCCATCTCGCGTCGCAACGCTTCACCCAAACAAGGTCAAGAGAAGTCGCCGGCATCGTGGCCTGCTAGCATCACGCTGTGCGTTGGTTTAGCTGTAGTATACCATAATCCATTGGCAGAATCTTGTGGCGCAATGCACAAAAAAAGCCGTACCGCATGGCGACCTAGTGAACGGGGAGGAACGGCGGAATTCGTGTTGTTGCCGAAATGGCCCGACACTATCGCAAGGAGGTTCTTTCGGCTATTAGGGTATGCCTGTTGCGCACCTCCGCTCAACACGTTTCAAGATGGCAAACCCACTGATTAAAGTGCGGGCAGCGCTTTCGCATGGTGTCCAAGCCAATCGCCTTGGCGATACGCAGCCCATCTAGCGGCTTCCGATAGTCGGGTTTGCTGCGCGCGATGCGGGCAGCCGGATGGGTATCAGCGCCATCGTTGATCTCTTCC
>JANWYE010000095.1:4571-13329 GCA_025057175.1 Chloroflexus sp.
GGGCCAAAGATGAAATCGGAACCCCGCTCGCGCCATTCGAGCATGATCTGATCGGAGTTTCGCGACTGCGGTTCGAGCACAAAATCGCCGAAGAAGGGCGCAGCTAGCCGGATCGTTTCGATAATGGCGCGATATTCGGGCTGGTGCTGCGCGCGCAAGTGGAAGAGGAACGCCGCCAGATTAGCGGCATCGGCGTGCAAAAAGCGCCAGTCACGCAACGAACACGGCTGCTTGACCCGCGCCGTAGGACCGGTATCGTGGAAATGGTAACGCCGCCACGAATTCATGTTCCGGTACACATGTCGATCAACAGATTCATTCTCAACCGCCCACTGTGGCAAGAACGATTCACTATGAAGTCGGTCGGATACGCTACGTTGCAGCGGTTTTTGGTAGTTGGCGCGAACATGAAAGTACGTTGACTCGTGCCTCAACCACAACTCGTTGCGCACCGGCACAAGTTCACACCGATAGCCATTGGCAACCGATTGCTGATGATCGGCAAACCATAGCTCCACTTCCATCTGTTCGGTCGTTTTGCGTCCATAATGCAGAATCCGATCAGCGCCACCGGCCCGCGCGACATAGAGTTGCAAGGCTTCGTTCATCATCTGATTGAGCATCGTAAAGAGCGCAATCAGATTCGACTTACCGGCCCCGTTGGCGCCAATCAGCACATTGATCGGTGCCAAGGCCAGATCGAGTTCGCGGAAGGTGGCATAGCCCTTGAGCTTGATCCGTTCGAGCATGCGGCTGGTCATAGGCGACCTATCCTGCTAGCGAGATATAGTTATGGGCATTGTATCACGCCGCATCGAAGACCCTCACCGGATCAACCACAGCTCCTCTTGCGGCGGGCCGATCCACTCGCAGCCATCGGGCGTCACCAATATCTCTTCTTCCAATGAGATATAGCCGTAGCGCGTGCGCACGCCGAGTTCGAGGGTCAGCACCATGCCGGCGTCAATCGTGCCATAGGGCTTGTCGCCATACCGTTCCCAGCGCGGGTAGAAGCCCACGCCACCGTCATGCACTGCGCGCCCCACCTGATGGCCGAGCGCGTGCGGGTATTCCGGGTAGCCGGCAGCGGTGATGGTTTGGCGAGCAATGGCGTCGATCTCCCAGCCGATCACGCCGGGGCGAATAGCGGCGGCAGCAGCCCGGATGGCTGCCTTGACCGCATTGAACGCATGCTGCGCTTCCGCTGGCGGCTCATGCTCATCGGGGCGCAGACAATACCAAACCCGCTGGTGATCCGAGCAGTAGCCATCGAGTTGAACGCCAAAATCCATGTGGAAGATTTCGCCGGGCCGCACGATCTCATCAGACGGGCCGGTATGCCCCCACGGTGAGTTGGGGCCGGCATTAAGGCCGGGGCAATGGGTGGGATCCCACGCTGTAGTTGCGCCAGCAGCGTGGGTTTGGGCGTGGACAAAAGCGGCCACCTCGCGCTCGCTAACGCCGGGGCGCAGAAAGTCACCGGTAGCGGTAAAGATGCGCATGCTCAGATCGGCGGCAGCACGCATGCGCGCCACTTCTTGCGGTGTCTTGCGACTGCGCAGCGCGGCGACGAAATGCTCGGCTGAAACCAACCGCTCGCGGTAGGGGGTGCCAGCGAGGTAATCGCACAAGTTAAGGTACATACCGTAGGTCAGGCCATCGGCGCTGACATCGCTACGGCTGATGTTGATCCCAATCCGCTGCGGATCATAGCTCTGCAACAAGCTCACCAATTCCGGGCCAATACTCTGGGTATAGGGGCGCACCTCGTCGAACAGGCCAGTGCGGCGCACCGCTTCATCATCACCCAAACCGGTGATCGCCAGCGCCCGCCCGCCACGAGTGACAATGATCGCAGTGGGCCACGTCAGCGAAAAATGGCCAAGCAGCTTGAGGGCGGGATCGGTGTGTTCCGACGTTTCACGCACCAACATGAGCCAGAGATCAAGATCGTGTGCGTCGAGCAGTTCGCCGGCTTGGTGCAGTTTTTCGTGGTAGAGATCCATTGCTGCGCTCCATGGTCATCATCACAGCCCATTATCTTTGCGAGAGCACGCAGGGCAACGGTAGGGGGCAATAGGGAGGCAGCGGGCTGACTCCCCCACAGCCTCCTTCTCATAGCGCGCGGGGGCGTAGCCCCTCTGTCATTGCGAGGGCGCATCGCGCCCGAAGCAATCCCCCCTGCGCCCGCCACGCAATGCCGGTATGGTTAGCTCTCGTACCCCCTTGTCATTGCGCGGGCGCACCGCGCCCGAAGCAATCTCCCCCTCGCCCGCCACGCAATGCCGGTGCGGTTAGCTCCCGTACCCGATTGTCATTGCGCGGGGACGCAGCCCCTCTGTCATTGCGAGGGGGCGTAGCCCCCGAAGCAATCTCCCCCTCGCCCGCCACGCAATGCCGGTGCGGTTAGCTCCCATATCCGATTGTCATTGCGCGGGGACGTAGCCCCCGAAGCAATCTCCCCCGTGCGCGGTTGTCTCGTGCTCGCAGGGGATTGCTCGCAATGACAATGACATGGGTGGACGGCGGTACGCAAGAACCATCACCGCCGGCAAACATCCCGCCGAATTCATGGCTTCATAAGGCCAACTCGCGCTACCGCCAGAGGCTATTCCACAAATCTTGCAAGGTAGTCTGGACACCGGCAATCGTCTGCCGGATCGGATCGGGCGAGAGGCGAGCGTCGAGCCGGGTGCGCGCATCTTCGATCACCTCGGTGAGCATGCGATGCGCTTCCTCGGCGTGCAAGCGGGTCAGCAACTCGGCATAGGCGTCGAGCAACTGCTCACGATCGGCCTTTGGCGTCTCTTCCAGCATATTAGCTAATATCCGGCGCGCGCCGGCATAAAAATCTTCAATCGCCATTACAGAAGCCTCCTGAACGAACTGGGTGATCGGTTGCCGGTTAGACGCGCCAGTCCACTGGATCGTTGCGGATGGGAAATAACTGGACTACGGCGTCCCTTCGCGGCGCAGCACCTCACGCGAACGGCCGCCGTCGGCAGGGCCGACATAGCCTTGCTGTTCGAGCAGATCAATCAACTGCTGCGCCTTTGAATAGCCGATCCGCAACCGGCGTTGCAACAGCGACGCCGAAGCGCGTTGATGTTGTGAGACCAGCGCAATCGCTTGCGGCAATAACTCGTCTTGCTCGGCGGGCGAGAGAAACTCAGCCGGCGGTTGGAAGCGCTCGCCGTCGGCAGCAGCCGGCTGGCTACTGTTCCCACTCTGCTTCGGCGCATCTAGCTGGCTACTGTTCCCACTCTGCTTCGGCGCATCTAGCTGGCTACCGTTCCCACTTTGCTTCGACGCATCCGGCTTTGCCTCATCAGGCGGCGCGGCCTTGCGCCAAAAATCAACGATCCGCTCAACCTCGCGGTCGGCAACGTAAGTGCCCTGAATGCGCACCAGTTTGGCCGAGTCAGCCGCCATATAGAGCATATCGCCGCGCCCAAGCAAATGTTCGGCGCCGGGCACATCGAGGATCACCCGGCTATCAACCTGCGACGTGACGGCAAAGGCGATACGAGAGGGGAAATTGGCCTTGATCAGGCCAGTAATCACATCCACCGACGGGCGTTGAGTAGCAATAATCAAATGGATGCCGGTAGCGCGGGCCATCTGCGCCAAACGGCAGACGTAGGTCTCAACCTCATCAGGGGCCATCATCATCAGGTCGGCCAACTCATCAATCACGATCACGATGTAAGGCATAGGCTCGAGATCGGCCCGTTTGCGCATGAGCTGGCGGTAGCTATCGATATTGCGGCACCCGTGCTTAGCGAAAACTTTGTAACGCCGCTCCATCTCGCGGGTCGCCCACTTCAGCGTTGGCACCACACGCTCAACTTCCGTCACCACCGGCGAGAGCAAATGTGGAATATGATTGTAGACGATCATCTCGACCATCTTAGGGTCGATCAGAATCAGCTTCAGCTCATCGGGCGTATGCTTGAGCAGCAAGCCACACAAGAAGGCATTAATTGCCACTGACTTGCCCGAACCAGTCGCGCCGGCCACCAGCAGGTGCGGCATCTTGGTCAGATCGGCAATCACCGGCGTGCCGCTCACATCCTTGCCTAGCGGCAGCTTGAGCCGGCCACGGTGCAGCTCATACTCCTCGCTATCGAGCACCTCACGCAGCGAGACCATTGCGATCGCGCTGTTGGGAATCTCGATGCCAACCACATTCTTGCCGGGGATAGGAGCCTCAATCCGGATCGACTGGGCAGCCAACGCCAGCGCCAGATCACGTTCGAGGGTGGTGATCTTGGCAACCTTTACCCCAACTGCCGGCTGCAGCTCAAATTGGGTCACAGCCGGGCCGGTATTCACGCCAACCACCCGCGCTTCAACCTTAAAGCTAGCCAACGTCTCTTCGATCACCCGCGCCTTTAGGCGGCGCTCTTCATCGGTAATGCCACCCTCGATCGAGCGTTCCAGCAGCAAATCGAGCGACGGCAACGGCCATGCTCGCCGCACTGGCGAAATCTCGAAACCATCGAGCGCCTCTTGCACCACCTCTTGAGCCGGTTCGGGCTTCGATGATGGCGTAGTCGCCGCTGGCGCGGTCGCCGATTTAGCCGGTTCGGCTGGCGGCGGCAATTCGGGAGTAAGGAGCTTGAACAGGCTAGCCCGCGTCGGGCGGGCGGCGATCGGTGTTGGCACAATATCATCAGCATCGCCTTGCGGCGGGGAGAAAACCAGATCGGCCAATGAGCGGCGAGGCGCGTTGGCAGGCGCTACCGGGCGGCGCGGGGCGCTCCAGATCATTTGCCAGAAGGCGGCAGTACGCTCGACCATGCCCAACACCAGCTCGCGCACGGTTAGATTAAAAGTAAGCAACAGACCGGCCAGCCCAAGCGCCAAAATCACTGCAACGGACGCAATCGGGCCAATCGCCATCTGCAACACTTTCAGCAGCCAATACCCGATCCAGCCACCGCCTTCGTTATACCGATCGGCAATCAAGATATGATGGACTGGCACTTCCAGCAGGCCCAGCATCGCCAACAGTACAAGGATAGTGCCCAGCACATTAGCCTCGCTCAGGTTGGCGTCTTGGAGGTGCTCTTGCCAAAGGATCGCGATCCCGATCAAGAAGAGAGTCAGCGGCACAAAGAAGATGCCAGCGCCGAACAGCGAACGCACGCCATCGAGATAGATGCTGCCCAACCTGCCGGATTCGCCGGTAAACGCAAAGATGATCGTAACCGCAGCAATCAAGATCAGAGCCAGCGCAAATAGCTCACGCTGATGTTCAGGGCGTAACGAGATGGCCCACCTCGTTTTCGCGCTGCTTTTGCGGCTACGGCTGCCGTTAACGCGCCGTTTGCCGGTTGATTTATTGCCGCCACGTGAAGCCATAACTCGCCAGCTACCTAAGCCGTTATTGATCCGCAATTCGATTATAGCATATCTGTGCGAGTATATACTTATGATAAGCAAACCATCTTTACAAAATGCCCACAACCACATATAATTGTGGCAAGGCATGGGCTAGGCGCAAGCGCTCCCAGCCACGACTGAGAGATGTGCTCTCAGTTCTTCTTTTTATACTGAGGTTTCCCAGCCGCCTACCTGCGCGGCATGGGCAGCGTAGAGGCAGTAGTGATGACAGACAAGCCGACGTACCTGACTCGCGAGGGCCGCGCCCGCTTAGAAGCAGAGCTTGAGTATCTCATGACCGTGGAACGCAAGCAGATTGCCGAGCGGATCGCGGCGGCCAAAGAATTAGGTGATATTTCTGAGAGTGGCGAATACGAAGACGCCAAGAAGGCGCAAGCTCTGCTCGAAGGGCGTATCCGCGAACTCAAACACCTGCTCTCGCGCGCCGAATTGATCGATGAAGATCAGGTCAGCAATGGCGAGGTGCGGGTCGGTTCGTCCGTGACTGTCCGGTTCGAAGATGATGGATCGGAAGAGACATGGACGATTGTCGGCAGCGCCGAAGCTAATCCTCGCCAAGGCCGGATCTCAAACGAGTCGCCGCTTGGCGCTGCGCTCCTTGGAAAGCGCGCCCGCAACAAGGTGACGGTACATACGCCCTCTGGCATTATGAAATTGACGATCCTCAAAGTGCGCTAGCAATTGCTTGGCAGTAGTAGATTGTGAGCGGGCGACATAATGTGTCGCCCGCATTGTTTGCGTGTTCCAGCTCGATCGTGTTTTCCGGTATAATGGGGGGGAGAAGCGCTGGCGCTAGCGGAGTGCGCTGGTGAAATGGCTTTGACTCTTTGCATTATGGAATTAAACGACTTACAAGCCCAACGCGCTGCCAAGCTCGAACAGTTGCGCGCCGCCGGGATCGACCCCTTTCCGCCGCGCTGCCAACGAACCCACACCATTGGTGATGCGCTCGCTGCGTTTGATGCATTGGCCGCTGGCGAGACGGTGATTACGCTCGCCGGGCGGATTGTTGGCGCACGGCGGGTGATGGGCAAGATTGCCTTTGCCCATATCGAAGATGGCAGTGGCGAGATTCAGCTCTGGCTGAGCCGGGCCGATGTCGGCGATGAGTGGTTTGATCGGTTTCGCGATCAGCTCGATACGTTTGATATTGTGCAGGCTACCGGCACGCTCCGCCGCACCAAAACCGGTGAACGCTCGCTGTTTGTGCGTGAGTTGGCGGTGCTGGTCAAGACGATTAATCCGCCACCCGAAAAGTGGGCCGGCTTGCAAGATGTCGAAGAACGCCATCGCCAACGCTACCTTGACCTGATCGTTAATCGCGAGCGGCGCGACATCTTCCGCGCCCGCGCCCGCATTATCAGCACCATGCGGCGCGTGCTCGATGAGCGCGGCTTCCTCGAGGTGGAGACGCCGGTGTTGCAGCCGCTCTACGGCGGCGCAGCCGCGCGCCCGTTTGTCACCTATCATAATGCCCTCGGCCAAAATCTCTACCTGCGCATCGCGACCGAACTCTATCTCAAGCGGTTGATCGTTGGCGGCTTCCCCGGCGTGTACGAGATTGGCAAAAATTTCCGTAACGAGGGTGTTGATCGCTCGCATAACCCAGAGTTCACAATGATGGAGTGCTATCAGGCGTATGCCGATTATCACGCTATGATGGCACTTGTCGAAGAGATGCTGGGAGAGATTTGCCTTGCTGTGCATGGCACGACGACGATCTCCTATCAAGGCCGTGAACTCGAGTTTCGCCCGCCATGGCCGCGCATCGCGATGGCCGATGCGATTGCCGAGCGCACCGGCATTGATATTACGCAGCATCCCGATCTGGCCTCGCTACATGCGGCAATCGCTGATCGCGGCTTGCGCGTTGATCGAAAGGCGTCATGGGCCAAGCAGGTCGATGAACTCTTCTCCGAGTTTGTCCAACCACACCTCTTCCAGCCCACCTTCATCATTGACTATCCGGTGGCAATGTCGCCGCTGGCCAAGCGCATTCCCGGCCGGCCCGATTTCACCGAACGGTTTGAAGCCTTTATTGCCGGTATGGAGATCGGGAATGCTTTTACCGAGTTGAACGATCCATTTGATCAGGAAGAGCGTTTCCGCGAACAGTTACGCGCCTTTGCCGCCGGCGATGAAGAGGCGCACCAGATGGACGAAGATTTTATCAATGCGCTGCGTTACGGCATGCCGCCAACCGGCGGCCTCGGCATTGGCATTGACCGGTTGGTGATGGTGCTAACCGACCAGCCAACGATTCGCGAAGTGATTCTCTTCCCGCATCTGCGGGAACGGACAGATTAGGCTAGCGGTGCTGGCAAACCGTAACCGGAAAGGAGGCGCGTATGCCCCGCTCGTTTACGGTCGAGCGTGAGAGTTTGCCGGCGGTTGTGCAACGCTGGATCGAAGCGATTGGCCTTGGTGAAGAAGAGGTGATCGAGTTGGTTTTTACCGAGCGCGAGTTGCTGATTCGCCGGCCAATGAGCCCGCATCTCCGCGCATGGGCCGAAGCAATGTGCGATCAGTATGATCGAGCATTTCGCCAAATTGTTGGCATCTAGGCCACTGCGGCGCGCGTGAGCTGGGTGATGAGGGGATGAGGATTATGCTTGATGAGGAGGCATCCCCGATCGTCTATCTATCACAAGATGATTTGCTCGACTTGCACACGTTTGTCGTCGAGCGCTACGGCGGCTTGCTTGGCATCAAAAGCCAAGATCGGTTGCAGATGGCATTGCACGCGCCTCGCCAGATTCTGTTTGGCGCCGAGCTTTATCCTGATTTGTGCAGCAAAGCGGCCGTGCTGACCTTTATGCTCGTTAAGCATCATCCGTTCAATTCGGCTAATGAAGCGACTGCTTTTTTCAGCCTGTTACGCTTTCTCGCTATTAATGGCGCGGGTTTGCGACCCGAAGTTGGGCCAGACGAGATTGGTTGGGTCTTTCGGGCGTTGAGTCACGGCGATATGGATCGGGAAGAGCTTGAGCGCTGGCTGCGCGAGAATGTGGAATGTTGCCATGACACGGGTGCTGATTAACGGCGCGACCGGATTGTTGAGTATACGAGCAGCCCAATTGCTGAGCCGGCAGCACGAGGTGATTGTGTTGGGCCGGCAAGCTCCGGCCGGGCCAATTGGGCAAGCCGATTGGCTAGTGGCCCGGCTCGATCGCAAGCAGTTGCTCGAATTGCTGCGCGCCGAACAGATCGAGACGGTGGTGCATTTCGATCTGCTCGGCTTTGATGGGACATTGCCCGATCACGAGACGACGGTGCAGCATAATGTGATTGGGACGATGGAGTTGCTCGGCGCCTGCCGGGCCGCCGGGGTGCGCCATGTGATTGTGCG
>JANWYE010000096.1 GCA_025057175.1 Chloroflexus sp.
AGCTGAAGCGCAGGTATGGCGATGTCTGGGTAGCCTCAATCAGTTCGGCCCGCACCAAGCCGCGCACCACCACGCCGGTCGCGCCGGTGGGCAGCGTGCCAAGCTGCTCAATGCGGGCTACTACGCCCACCCGAAAGAGTTGGTCAGCGATGGGCGCATCCGCCGGGGGATCAGGCCGGCGGGCGGCCAGCAACACCTTACGCCCCTCGCGCGCGGCGGCCTCAGCCGCTGCTGCGCCTAGGTCGTCGAGGGTCAAACTGACCACGGTATAGGGAAAGACCACTGCCCCTTCGAGCGGAATCAGTGGCAGTGTCTCTGGTATCTCTTCGCTCGCATGGTCGTGCAGTGTCTCGTCATTCATAGCGCGTCTCCCGATCGGTAAGCGGAACATTATTCCGCACTACTGGTATTGTGAAACGCGCTGAGAAGTGTGTCAATGGCAACGGCAAAGTTCTAGTGAAACTCTAACAGATAAGGCGCGGAGGAGGCAGAGGCGCTGAGAGCGTAACGCAGAGGCGCAAAGAGCGCAGGGAACGCGAAGGGTGTTGGCGGGGATAGCAAGAGCGTGCATAGAGACCCCCATACAAATCCTCTGCGCACCTTGCCTTCTCCGCGCCTTTGCGTTAACCCATCCTCTGCGCCGTTGCCCCCGCACGTAGAAATTGCCTATCTGCACGCGCTTATGCGCTACTTTTTTGCGTTAACCCATCCTCCGCGCCGTTGCCCCCGCTGCGCCTTCTACACCAGTATCACCCGCGCGCCAGCAGCTTCCATGCGGCGTAGGTCGATGTCAGGCAGGTCAGTATCAGTTATAACTGTTTCAATCAATTCTAGTGGCAAAACCCTAATAAACCCACGCCGCTGCCACTTGCTCGAATCGGCCAGCAGAATAATCCGGCGAGCAGCGCGAGCCAATGCGCGCTTGGTGTGAGCAATCTCGCTTGTCGAGTCGGTGACGCCATAGCTCGAATCGACCGACTCGGCGGCCAGAAAGAGCTTCTCGATTACCAGATCACCCAAACTCTGCTCAACCAGCGGCCCCAACGTGCCAAACGTGGCGTAGTTGACCGTCCCGCCGAGCATCCAAACCTGCACATCGCTAAGGTGGCGCAGTTCAATCACCACATTCAGCGCGTTGGTGACAATCGTCAATGGGGTGCGATTCCGTAAATGCTTCACCATCTCGACCACAGTAGTGCCGGCGTCGAGCAAGATGGTGTCGCCGGGATTGACCAATTGAGCGGCGGCGGCGCCAATGCGCGCTTTGGCTTCGAGCCGGATGCCGGCCCGCTGCTCGAACGCAATCAGGGCACTGGTGACCGGCAGCGCCACTGCGCCGCCGTGATCACGGATCAGCACGCCCTCACGTTCGAGCGCAGCCAAATCGTTACGGATCGTCACCGGCGTTACGCCGAACAACTCGGCCAGCTCGTTGACACGCACCGAACCACGTTGCCGCACCAGTTCGGCGATCCGGCTGCGCCGGTCGAGCATAAGCGGACTGCGTTCGCCGATCGCGTTGTCGTCCGGTTGCATTGATCTATCTCCCAGTGTGGTTGGCTTTCGTTTGTTTGCGTTTGTATTGTACGGTATCGGCATGGCGAGCGTCAAGGGGGCGTTATTAATGGCTTTAATTAGCGACTCATCTTTAGTCACGGCGCGCCGGCGCAGTCGCGCGCCACCACTGCGAGAAACAAAATCAAACGAAAATAATGTCTTGACAAAACGAAAACGTATGATATGATTGTGCCATCAAACGATACCGACTGCATTCCGGCAACGAATATTCCAACCTCGCCTCTCCTGATCATGGTTGGCCAGCGCGAGGCGTAGCTTGACCGCACTGCTGCGGCGGTCTTGATTGATCCAGCCTGCGCAGGCTGGAGCACAGAGGAGTGCTGTATGCTGAAACTCACGGCTGCGAGTGTCCGCATTGGCGCGGTCGCGACCTCGAAGGAAGACGCGATCCGGCAGGTTGGGCAGGTATTGGTGCAGGCCGGCAATATCCAGCCCGCCTACATCGAAAGTATGCTGGCGCGCGAAAAGCTGGCCAATACCTTCCTCGGCAATGGCATTGCTATCCCCCACGGCAAGCCCGAAGACCGCGACTTGATCCGCGAGACCGGCATTGCTGTGTTGCAAGTCCCGGCGGGAACGCCATGGAACGCTGGCGAGACGGCCCATTTGATAGTCGGGATTGCCGCCCGCTCTGATGAGCATATTGATGTGTTGCGCCGGTTGACCCGCGTGCTTGGCGATGCGGCGCTGGTCGCTAAGCTGCGCCAAACCCGCGATCCGGCTGATATTGTCGAAGCCCTTACCGGCGAGCGTCCGGCTCCGCCCGCGCCACCGGTGGCCGATTATGAGCACGCGGTGCCGGTGACGATCCATAATCCCACCGGCCTGCATGCCCGTCCAGCGACCGCTTTTGTCGAGACGGCAAAACGCTTTCAGGCCGCTATCCGGGTGCGCCATGGCGAGGCAGTGGCCGATGGCAAGAGTTTGCTGAGCCTGTTGCAGTTGGGGGTAAGTTCTGGCGCGACGGTGACGATCTCGGCGCAAGGGCCTGACGCTCCTGCCGCTCTAGCGGCGCTGCGCGCATTGGTGGCGTCTGGCATGGGTGAGGAGCCGGTCGAGGCCGAGACCGCTCATCGCCCGAAGTTGGCTTACCGCGATTGGGCGCCGCAACACGCGGCAGCCACCATCAACGGGATTGCAGCGGCGGAGGGATTGGCCATCGGCCCTATCCGCCACTATCGCCGCGCGCCGCTGGTGATTACCGATACCCCCGGCGATCGCATGAGCGAGGCGGCAGCGCTAGAGCAGGCGCTTGATGCAGCGCGCAGCGAGCTGGAGTTAGTCGCAGGCGAGGTAGCGCGCCGGCTTGGCTCTTCGCGCGCGGCGATCTTTCGCGCGCACGCCGAGTTGTTGGCCGATCCGGCGTTGGTGCGCGAGACGGTCAGCCGAATCTTCGATGGCCATAGCGCGGCATGGGCATGGCAGCAGACGATCGCGGCCCGCGTGGCGCAGCTCGAAAAGCTCGACGATCCGGTGTTGGCCGGGCGGGCAGTCGATCTGAGCGATGTTGGCCAGCGCGTCTTGCGCCATCTGCTGGGGCTGGGTGAGATGCCGTTTATCAGTCTGGCTGAACCGGCGATTCTGGTGGCCGATGATTTGACTCCTTCCGATACCGCAACTCTCGATCCCGATAGTGTGTTGGGTTTGTGTACAGCGTTGGGCGGCCCCACGTCGCACACCGCGATTATTGCCCGTTCGCTCGGTTTGCCGGCAATCGTCGCCGCTGGCGAGGCGGTGCTTAACATCGAAGATGGCACGCCGGCGATTCTTGATGGTTTTCATGGCCGGCTCTACCTGCGCCCATCGGCTGCCGATGTCGAGACGGCGCGCGCGTTGCGGGCCGGGCTGGATCAAGAGCAGGCAGTGGCTTTCGCAACCCGCCATCAGCCGGCGATTACCCTTGATGGGGTGCAGATCGAAGTGGCGGCGAATGTGAATCGAGTGGTTGATGCGGCTCGCGCGGTCGAAAACGGGGCTGATGGCGTGGGTCTGATGCGCACCGAGTTTCTCTTTATCGAACGCGAGAGTGCGCCTGACGAAGAGGAGCAGTACGAGGCCTACCGGACGATGGTCGAGACGATGGCCGGGCGCCCGCTGATCATCCGCACGCTCGATATTGGCGGCGACAAAGAGGTGCCGTATCTCAACATTCCCCGTGAAGACAATTCATTTCTCGGCATTCGCGGCTTGCGGCTCTGTCTGCGCCGGCCCGATCTGTTCGAGCCGCAGTTGCGCGCGATTTACCGTGCCGCTAAACATGGCCCGCTCAAGATCATGTTCCCGATGGTAGCGACACTAGAGGAGGTGCAGCAGGCGAAGGCGATTGCGGAACGGATCCGGGCTGAACTCAACGCGCCGCCGGTTGAGATCGGGATCATGGTCGAGGTGCCGTCGGCGGCAATGCTGGCCGATGTGTTGGCGGCTGAGGTTGATTTCTTCTCGATCGGCACCAACGATCTGACCCAGTATGTGCTGGCGATGGATCGGCTGCACCCCGAATTGGCTCGGCAGGCCGATAGTCTGCATCCGGCGGTGTTGCGCACGATTGCCCGCACTGTCGAAGGAGCGGCGAGCGCCGGGCGTTGGGTGGGAGTGTGCGGCGGCATTGCCAGCGATCCGCTCGGCGCGGCGATTTTGGTCGGTTTAGGCGTGCAGGAGTTGAGCGTCAGTATTCCCAGTGTCGCGACCATCAAAGCGCATCTGCGCGGTCTGAGCGCCGCCGATCTGCGCGATCTGGCGCGGCGGGCGCTGGCGTGTCGCAGTGCAGCGGAGGTGCGAGCGCTATGAAGATTGCTACGATTACGCTCAACCCGGCTATCGATCAGACGGTCTTTGTCGATCATTTTCAGCCGAATACGGTTAATCGGGCGCGAGCGATGCAGCGCGATGCCGGCGGCAAGGGAGTGAATGTGGCATCGTTTCTGGCCGATTTTGGCCTGAATGTCACTGCTACCGGCCTGCTCGGCGCGGAGAATCCGCATATCTTTGAGCGCCATTTCGCCGCTAAGCGGATTGCCGATCGCTTTGTGCGAGTGCCGGGCGCAACCCGCATTGGGGTCAAGATTGTCGATGAGGCTAACCAGCAGACCACCGACATCAATCTGCCCGGTTTGCCGCCGCCTCCCGGCGCGCTCGATGCGTTGTTAGCGGTGATTGATGAGTTGGCGGTCGATCACGAGTGGTTTGTGTTAGCTGGCAAGTTGCCGCCCGGTGTGCCGGTCGAGTTTGTGCCGGAAGTGGTGGCACGGTTGCGCCGGTATCACCGGTCGGTGGCGCTCGATGTTAGCGGGCCGGCGCTGGCTGCTGGTTTGCCGGCGCAGCCAGCGCTGGTCAAGCCTAATCTCGATGAGCTGCGCCAGATCGATCTGCTATCCGGCGAAGGGCTAGAGGCGGTGGCCGCCGCTGCTCGCCGGATAAACCAGATGGGGGTGGCGTTGGCAATTGTCTCGATGGGGGCGCAGGGCGCGATCTTTAGCGATGGCACTGCTTTGTTGCACGCTGTGCCGCCGCCGGTAACGGTGAAGAGCACGGTGGGCGCGGGTGACGCGATGGTGGCGGGTACCATCGCCGGTTTGGTTGAGGGTTTGACACTGGAAGAGATCGCCCGGCGCGCCACCGCCTTTTCCTTGGCAGCGCTTGGCTCAATCGGCGCGCATCTGCCGCCCCGCGCCGAGTTGGTGGCATTGGCAGCGAAGGTAGTTGTTACAACGGTTGATCCGGTTGTCACTCCAGTGACGCCTGTTGATCAATAAGCGGAAGTAAGGAGCAGAGGGAGGAACATTATGGCGCTCATTGTTGCGATCACGTCGTGCCCTACCGGTATTGCCCATACGTTTATGGCAGCCGAGGGCTTGCAGCGCGGGGCGGAGAGTCTCGGCCACACGATCAAGGTCGAGACGCAAGGGTCGGTTGGCGCGGAAAATACCTTGACGGCGGCAGATATTGCTGCGGCTGAAGTTGTGATTATCGCTGCCGATACCAAGGTTGATCTGAGCCGGTTTGCCGGCAAGCGGATCTACGAGACGAGCACAAAGGCGGCGATTCACGATGGCGCGGCGGTGGTGAAGGCGGCGCTTGAGCAAGCCAAGCCCAAGGCGGCTGGGTCGGCTGGGCCAGCGGCGAGCGCCGATCTGGTAGATCAGGTGGCGGCGGCTAAGGCGGCCCGCGCTGCCGGGGTGGCCGGCCCCTACAAGCACTTGATGACCGGCGTGAGCTATATGCTGCCGTTTGTGGTGGCCGGTGGTCTGTTGATCGCGCTGGCGTTTGCGTTTGGCGGCATCTATGTCTACGAAGAGGCGAACCGCGGCACATTGGGTTGGGCTTTGTTCCAGATTGGCGGCCCGTCAGCGTTCGCTCTGATGGTGCCGATTCTGGCCGGCTTTATTGCCTTCTCGATCGCTGACCGGCCCGGTCTGGCGCCCGGTATGATCGGCGGTATGCTAGCTTCGTCAACCGGTTCGGGCTTCCTTGGCGGCATTCTGGCCGGTTTCATCGCTGGTTACGCTACGCTATGGCTTAACCGCAACCTCAACCTGCCCAAGACGCTGGCCGGCCTGAAGCCGGTGCTGATCCTGCCGCTGCTCAGCTCGTTGTTTGTCGGCTTGTTGATGGTCTACGTCATCGGTCAGCCAGTCAGCTCGGCGCTGAATGCGCTGACCGCATGGCTGCAAAGCATGGAGCAGAGCAGCGCGCTGGTGCTTGGCCTGATCCTCGGCGCGATGATGGCGTTCGATATGGGTGGACCAGTCAACAAAGCGGCGTACACTTTCGCTACCGGTCTGCTGGCATCGCAGGTGACGACGCCGATGGCGGCGGTGATGGCAGCCGGTATGACCCCGCCGCTCGGTCTGGCGCTGGCCAGCCTGCTGTTCAAGGATCGCTTCACCGCTGAAGAGCGCGAGGCGGGCAAGGCGGCGGCAGTGCTTGGCATCTCGTTCATTACCGAGGGCGCTATTCCCTTTGCAGCCAAGGATCCGTTCCGCGTCATTCCTTCGATTATGGTCGGCTCGGCAGTGGCCGGCGCGCTCTCGATGGTCTTCGGCGCGACGTTGGCTGTGCCGCACGGTGGCATCTTCGTGCTGCCCATCCCCAACGCGGTCGGTAACTTGCCAATGTACATCGTCGCTATTCTGGCCGGCACGCTGGTGACGGCGGGTATGCTCTACGTGCTCAAGCGCCCGATCGCCGGCGTGAGCGAAGGCCGGGCGGCAGTGGTTGGCCAAGGCGCAGCGGATTAGGACGCTGCAGCGGAGGCAGAGGCGCTGAGAGCGTAAACGCAGCGGCGCAAAGAGCGCAGGGAACGCAAAGGGTGTTGGCGGGGATAGCAAGAGCGTGCTTAGAGATCCCCACGACAAATCCTCTGCGCACCCTGCGTTCTCCGTGCCTTTGCGTTAACCCATCCTCCGCGCCTCTGGCTCATCATCCTAATGGCAGACTGCGCTTGCGTTCACCGGTCAGCGCAAAGAGGGCATTGGCCACCGCCGCCGCGATTGGCCCCATCGGCGGTTCGCCACCGCCAAACGGCTGATCCCCGCTGCGCAGTATCTGCACCGTCACCTCTGGCGCATCAGCAATGGTCAGTAGCGGATAGCGGTCGAAATTGCCGGCTTCGATCCGGCCTTCGCTAATCGTTACCTGCTCAAATAGGGTAGCGCTGAGGCCCATCATGATGCCGCCTTCGGTCTGCGCCGCTAATCCATCAGGGTTGATGGCGAGGCCGGGATCGACTGCTGCCCATACGCGGTAGACGCGCAGCTTGTCTCCTGCGTAGCCTACCTCAGCCACATGAGCCGCTACCGTGTTCATATCCACGCTGCACGCAATCCCGCGCGCTCGCCCCTCTGGCGCCGGTTCGCGCCAACCGGCCATCTCGGCGACGGCCAGCAAGGTGGCGCGGAAGCGCTGGCCAAGTTCGCTGTCGGGTAAGTGGCGTAGCCGAAATTCAAGCGGATCAACCCCGGCGGTGTGGGCTAATTCGTCAATGAAGCTCTCGACAGCAAAGACATTGGCCAGCAAGCCTAGCCCCCGCCACGGCCCGGTGGGCACTGGCAACTCAACGGTTTGCGATGTGACCAACAGGTTGGGAATGTGATAGACCAGCCGCGCGCCGCGCCATGCGCCGAAGTCGCTGCCTAGCAGCCAGCGCAGCGGCGCCGGAATGAAATCGAACAGGACGTTGCCACTGGCATGGCGCTGTTCGAGGGCAATAATGGCGCCTTGCCCATCGAGCGCAGCGCGGAAAGTGGCGTAGGTTGGCGGGCGCAAGTAGCTGTGCCGGAACTCCTCGGTGCGCGTCCACCCGACATGCACCGGCTTGCCCGCCGCCGCTGAGAGGATGGCTGCTTCATTGGCGGCAGTAATCAGCAGTTTGCGCCCAAACCCGCCGCCGAGATAAGTTGGCGTCACTTCGACCGTATCAGCGGCGCGTCCCAGTGTGGTGGCAATCGACTCGGCCACCTGCACTGGTGATTGGGTGCTAACCCACGCTCGCACACGGTCGGGCTGGACATCAACCAATGCCGCTTGTGGTTCGAGGTTGGCGTGGGCGGCCAACGGTGTGCGGTAGGTGGCCTCAATCACCTGTGTCCCGCGCAAGGTGGCTATGGCATCGCCGCGCTGTTGGATGATCGTGCCCGAACCGGCCTGTGCCGCCAGTCGTTCCTCAAGGTCGCGATGGGTAAACGGCGGCGGCAGCTCCCACTCTAGTTCGAGATCGTTCAGCGCAGCGTAGGCGGTTAGGCGCGATTCGGCCACCACGCCGGCAAAGCCATCGCGAATCACCACTTGCACCACACCGGGCCGGCTGAGCGCCGTGCCGGGTGCGGCCCGTCGCAGCTTTGCGCCAAGGCGGGGCGGGCGAGCGACTGCGCCGTAGAGCATGCCCTCAACGCGGGCATCGTAGCCGTAGATTGCCTCACCGCGCACTTTGGCCGGCAGGTCAAGTCGCGGCACTGGCTGGCCGATGATCCGCCAACGGTCGGGCGGGGTTAACGGCGCTGCCTCTGCCGGCGCCGTCCACTCGCGCGGTTGCGCCACCAATTCGCCAAACCCGATCCGGCGGGCCGGATGAGCCGGATCGATCACGAACCCTTGCGCGATCTCAGCTTCGGCAATCCCAAGCCGCTCGGCTCCGGCAGCGCGCAGCATCTCGCGCAAGGTTGCCGCCGTCTCGCGAATCACACCGAAGAGACCCATCACCGAGTACGAGGCGCTAGTGCCGGCGGGGTCGCGCACTGGCCCCAGCGAACTACTCTGCGCGACGCTCATCTGCTCCCATGCCACACCCAACTCTTCGGCGGCTAGTTGGGCTAGCGCAGTATGTACGCCTTGCCCCATTTCGACCTTCGGCATGGCCATCACCACTCGGCCATCAGGCTGGATGGCAAACCAGATTGCCGGCTCTTTGGGGAATGATGCCGGCGGGCCAGCGCCATCGCCAAGCAGATCGGCCAACGCTAGCCGCGCTGCCGGCAAGCCCAGCGTCGCGCCGAGCGCCAACCCGCCGCCTACTAGACCTAGCCCGATGAGAAAGCCGCGCCGGGTTATGCGCCAACGTTGCGGACGCGCATCGTGTTTCATGCCGCGCCCTCCTTCATCAATTCAGCGGCCCGCATCACTGCCCGCGCGATGCGCGCATACGAACCGCAGCGGCAATAGTTATAGCGCATTGCCGCGATCATCTCCTCATGGGTGGGGTTGGGATTTTCGGCCAGCAGCGCCGCCGCAGCCATCATCTGCCCGCTCATACACCAGCCACATTGCGGCACTTGCAGCTCAAGAAACGCCTGTTGCACCGGATGCAACTGCTCGCCATCGGCCAACCCCTCAATCGTCGTCACTTGCGCACCGGCCAGCGTCGCAATCATCGTCTGGCAACTGCGCGTCGCAACGCCATTTACATGCACTGTACACGCGCCACAAATCCCAGCGCCACATCCAAACTTGGTTCCCGTCAGCCCCAACTCGTCACGCAACACGTAGAGCAGCGGGCGTGCCGGTTCATCGGCGACCGTATACCGCTGGCCATTGATTGTCAGTTCCATCAAAACTCCTTCGAGGTCACAATAAGCGACGCCAAAGCTACCCTACTTCACCCCTCCGCACCCTCGGCGGTCAATAACGACAATTGCTGTGCAATACCTGTTCATAGTATACTACCAACTATGAACACCATACCTATTCTTATCGTTGGCGGTTTTGCCAGCGACCCACAACTCTATCGGCCATTGCAGGCATACCTTGCCGAAGTGAGTAGCCGGCCCGTATTCATCACGCCCATCAACCGATTTGATTGGGCATGGGTGGCGATTACCGATAGTTATGCCGAGCTGTTGCGCAAACTCGATCGCACTGTCAATGACCTCTTAGCGCAGACCGGCAGTGCGCGCCTGACGTTGGTTGCCCACAGCGCCGGCGGAGTGTTGGCCCGCATCTTCCTCGGCGACCAGCCCTACCGCGGGCGCGTCTACAATGGCCACCAGCGCGTAGATATGCTCATCACGCTTGGCACACCGCAGCGGGCCGAGCGCGAGGGACGGATCGGCGGTCTTAACCAGATCCGCTGGGCCGAAGCGCGCTATCCGGGCGCGTACTGGCCAGATGTGCATTACGTGAGTGTAATCGGGCGCAGCATCTTCGGTGATCCGAACGGCCCGCCACCCGAACGTGGCGCCTACCAGAGCTATCGTTTGATCAGCGGTGAAGGCGCGCAATGGGGCGACGGCGTGGTGCCGCTTGACCACGGCCTCTTGTCCGGCTCGTTGCAAATCGTCATCCCCGGCTTGCGCCACGACCCGCGACCCGACCGGCTTTGGTACGGCTCTAGCCCGGCCACGGTCGCGGTCTGGTGGCAAGCGGCAGCGGCCTACGCTGCCACACATGCCGGCGCGATCGGCTATAATCAACGTAGTGACGTTGCTCTGCAACGGCTCTCTGCCAACCGGTGATTGCCGCAACGTTGCCCCGCAATATTGTTGTGCCTCACCCCTGCTCCACATCCACCGGCAGCAGGGGTAAGGTCAAGGGGATACAGCGAGGAACCTTATGTTTCGCCGTCTCTTTGGACGCGCTCAAGACGCGCCTCGCAGCGAAGAGGAAGCCGCCCGCGAAGAGGAGCAAGTTACCGCTTCGCTTGAAAAATCGCGGCAAGGCATCTTTGGCCGGATCGCCAAACTCTTTGCTAGCGATGATCCGATAACCGATGCATTGTGGGATGAGCTGGAAGAGGCGTTGATTCAGGCCGATGTTGGGCTGGAAACAACCCAATATCTCGTGAACCGCACCATCGATCGCGTCAACCGCCACGGCGTCAAGAAAGCGCGTGAAGCGCGCGAGATGCTCAAGGCCGAGATGGTGCGCACCTTCGCCGAATATGCTGGTCAGAAGCGCCCCGATGCCAAGCCGTATGTCATCTTGGTGGTAGGAGTGAACGGAGCCGGTAAGACGACGCTCATCGCCAAACTAGCCCACCGCTACAAGAACCGCTTCGGCAAAAAAGTGCTGCTCGCTGCCGGTGACACCTTCCGCGCTGCGGCCACCGAGCAGCTTGAAACATGGGCCGAGCGGGCCGGCGTGCCGTGCGTTAGTCTTGGCCAAGGCGCCGATGCGGCGGCAGTAGTCTACAAGGCGATTGACGCTGCTCTTGAGCAGGACGTTGATGTCTTGATTGTCGATACCGCCGGTCGTCTGCATGCCAAGTACAACCTTATGCAAGAGCTAGAAAAGATCCGCAACATCATTGCTCGTAAGCTGCCCGGCGCGCCGCACGAGACGATCTTGGTGATCGATGCCACCACCGGCCAGAATGGGGTGTTGCAAGCCAAGGCCTTTCTCAAGGCGGCTGGCGTAACCGATGTGGCGGTGACGAAGATGGATGGCACGGCCAAAGGCGGGATTGCGTTTGCCATCGCGCAAGACATCGAACGCCCAATCCGCTACATCGGCACCGGTGAAAAACTCGACGATTTGGCCTTGTTCGACGCACAGACGTTCGTTGATGCCCTGTTTGCCGAGCCGAAAACTACGAAGTAGTGATGTTAGCGGCACAGCGCTGCTGCGTCTATCTGTGTACAGCAGCGCTAGGTCGTTCTGTGCCTGTGCTAGAGAGTTGCTATGTCCGTCGAAATCATCAAATGCCCATCCTGCAAGCAAAAATTGGCCATCTTTCCGTACGTTCCCGTTGGCGGGCAGGTCGTTTGCGCCAATCGCAACTGCGGCGCCAGCATCAGGCTCGTCTCGCGCAAGCCGTTGCGCATCGAGCTAGTGCCTGAAGAGGCGACCTACACCGTCGATTACCGTCCGGAGTCGTATGGCTGATTGGCAGCCAGTTGCACTACTCCGGCGAATCGTTGCTAGTCTCTGCCTGATCGGCAGCGCCCTGCTACTCGCTGGCTGCTTGCTCATCAGCGGCGAGCAGACGACCGTCTCTTTGCAAGGTAGCGCAGCCAATATTCTGACCACGTTCGTCAGCGCCGAGGGCAGCGATGAATACCGGGTGCCGGCTTTGCCGGCCAACACCGAAGCGCAAGCCATCGTGATCGTAGCAGTCGAGTCGGGTGATGTGCAGATCGACCTCATCCAACCCGATGGCTCGGTCTCCTTCGTGCTGGCAAGCCGTCCCGGAGCGCAGGTAACGCGCAGTGGCTCGATCCGCAGCGACGCTGAAGGCCAGATCCGTTACCGGATCACCGCTCGCGGCGCGCGCAATGGCGAGATCCAGATCTTCTTGTTGCCGTGATAGAGGTCAGTGCAAAGGCGCATTATTGCCGCTCTGCACCTCCAACAACCGCACTACTTCCATCCGTGACGGCAACGATGGCTGCGCGCCGGAGCGCGTCACAGTCAGCGCGCCGGCAGCATTTCCCCACCGCACTGCTTCGAGGGGAGTCTTGCCTTCGGCCAGCGCGACACAAAACGCAGCGACAAAGGCATCGCCGGCGGCCACCGTATCAACGACCGGCACGTGAAACGCCGGCACCTGCGTGGTGTGATCGTCGCTCACCAGCATTGCGCCGGCTTCTCCTTGCGTTACCACCACGCTCTTGACTCCCTGCCGCCGCACATACTCGGTTGCTTTCGCTACATCGGTCTCGCCCTCGGCTAGCGTCTGCAATTCCGGTTGATTGGGCACAAGATAATCAAGTTGGGCGAGCAGATCGATCGGCAATGGCTGCGCCGGCGCCGGATTGAGGATCACCTTGACCCCGTGTTTGCGCGCAAGCCGAGTTGCCGCCATCACGGCTGTCAATGGGCATTCGAGTGGCATGAGCAGCGCATCTGCTCCGGCGAAGATTGCTTCGGCGCGCTCCACATCGGCTTCGCTCACCCGCATATTAGCGCCCGGCGCGACCACAATGGTGTTTTGCCCTTGCGCGTCGAGCGTAATCAGCGCCACGCCGGTAGGAGCATCGGGGTCACGCTGCACGAAGGTAGTGTCAACGCCGTCGTGCTGGGCAGCGGCGAGCAACGTCTCGCCAAAAGCGTCTACACCCACGCGGCCAATCATGCGCACCCGCGCGCCAAGCCGGGCGGCAGCAACCGCTTGATTTGCCCCTTTGCCACCCGGAAAGGTCTGAAAATCGCTGCCGATCAGCGTCTCGCCGGGCTGCGGGTGGCGCGGCGCGCGCACGACCAAATCCATATTCAGGCTGCCCACCACGATGATGGTTGGGGTCATCGGTTTTCTCCT
>JANWYE010000097.1 GCA_025057175.1 Chloroflexus sp.
ACAATCTCGGCTGGAAAATCAGGCGCCAAGCTCTGAATTTGGACGATAAATTGGCCAGTTTTAGGAGTATTAGGATTCAGTTTTCTTTGTGTTGGATCGCGGAAATACCAAGTGGGAGTATGAGTGTTGCCTCTTCCGTCTGTGTATTGACGATCTCCTAAGGAGATTGTGTGGTTGATTGAAGCATTAGAGACTTCCGTATCCGTAATCCTCAACCGAAACCGCCGCCGCCAGCCGGTGGCGCCAAAGACCTGACACACATCGCACAGGCCGGCATCGCGCAGGCGCTGACGTTCATCTTCGGCTCCTGACTTCCGATACTTTGCTTCGTCAAAACCACAACTGCCTTTGCTGAGATCACATGCTTTGCCACCCAGCCCACGTACCAAGACCTCGAACCACCAGCGCAAGCTGCCGAGGATGCCCGTTTCGTGGATACGGTCTACCTTGCCGGCTTTCACACCGCCTGTCCAAAGGGGTGTGAGGGTCTCGAGTCTAATCTCCATCGGTCCCTCCCATCTTCGGCACGTGGCCATCTTCGCATCAGGGTCAAGCTTGGGCATCCAAAAGCAGGGGGACTGTTCCATCGGCGCAGTGAACCAATTCCTCAGCCTTTCTACGACTGAAATGATGTACGTTAGGAATGGCGCCTTCGCTGCCAACTGTCAAAGCATCTTGCCTTCTGCCAGCTCGTGATGACTAAGAGATCAATGATCGAGACGAAGAAACTTTAGCTAGCGACTTTTGGGCCAAATGGCGAGGCGAGTACGATCGCGCTGAAGCGTTCGCCGATGCTCAAAAGACTACTAAATTCTTTTTACATTATCTATACTTGCCCAATTATACCATCTACACGATGATTAGTAAATAAATGACCGTTACCAAACAAGACATCAAACCTAGGACACAAAGAAGGAAAGTTGCTCTAGCGCCATACCCTAATCCAGCCTTCCACATTCTTCTTCGCGCCTCTGCGTTTTCCATCCCTCTGCGTTTTCGTCCTCCTTGCGTCATCTTTGCTGCAGCCGCACACCGAGACCCGTATAGCGCCGTTCGACTTCGGCGGCGGCGACGGCGGCAGCGATGGCGCGCCGGTCGCCGATGATGACGACGAGCCGGCGGGCGCGGGTGACAGCGGTGTAGAGTAGGTTGCGTTGCAGCAGCGGCTGGTGTTGCATGAGCAGTGGCAGCACTACGACTGGGTATTCGCTGCCTTGGCTCTTGTGGACGCTGAGCGCGTAGGCGAGCGCGAGGTCGTCGAGGTCGAGGCCGCTGTAGCGGATGGCGCGCCCGTCTTCAAATCGCACCACTACGGTCTGTTCTTCAGCGTTGATGGCGATGACTTCGCCGGTGTCGCCGTTGTAGACATCGCGGTCGTAGTCGTTGCGTTGCTGGATGACCCGGTCTCCTACCCGGAAGATGGTTGCGCCGCTGCGGTATTCGGCGACGCCGGGACGGGGCGGGTTAAGCGCGGCTTGCAGGGCGGCGTTGAGCGCAGCGACGCCGGCAATGCCTTTGTGGGTCGGGCTGAGCACTTGGATGTCGCGGCGCGGATCGTACCCGAACCGGCGGGGGATGCGTTCAACCACCAGCTCGACGGTTAGCTCGGCGCAGCGTTCGGGGGTCTCGGCAGCGAAGAAGTAGAAGTCGTCGTGCCCGCCCCATACCGGCAGTAGTCCTTCGTTGATGCGGCGGGCGTTGGCGGCGATTCCGCTGCCGGCGGCTTGGCGGAAGATGGCATCGAGATGGACGCGCGGCACGATTCCGCTTTCGATCAGGTCGCCGAGCACGCGGCCCGGCCCGACGCTCGGTAGTTGGTCGGCGTCGCCAACGATGACTAAATGCGCGCCGGGAGGCGTCGCTTTGAGGAGTTGGTTGGCCAGCACGATGTCGAGCATGCTGGCTTCGTCGATCACCAGCAGGTCGCAGTCGAGCGGATTTTCCGCATTGCGGCGGAACGATCCGTCGGGGCCATATTCTAGCAGGCGATGGATGGTGCGCGCTTCGATGCCGGTCGCTTCGCTTAACCGGCGCGCGGCGCGACCGGTCGGAGCGGCGAGGAGCGGGCGATAACCACGCGCGCGCAGCAACAGCACGAGCGCGCGCAGGCTGGTGGTCTTGCCGGTGCCCGGCCCGCCGGTGAGCAACATAACCGGGCTGGTCAGAGCCGTGCGCACCGCGTCGCGCTGTTGCGGGCTGAGATCGATGCCGCGCCGTTCGGCCAAATGGGCGAAGACTAGCTCCCAACGGCTAGGGGCGTAGTGGGCAGCTAGCGCTGAGCGTTGGGCGAGCGAGCGGCGGATGGCATTCGCTACGCCGATCTCGGCGAAGGCCAGCGGCGGCAAATAGATCGGCTGCTGCTCTGGCGTGGCAGCAGTAACGATGGCGTCGCGCCAGAGCTGGCCGGCGGCGAGCAGTTCGGCGAGCACGGCCTGCACCTGTTCCGCCGTCACGGTGAGCAAGCTAGCAGCGCGCTCAACTAGCTCGCGGCGCGGCAAATAGCAATGGCCGTCATCTGAGGCCTGCCCCAACGCAAACCGCAGCCCGGCTGCGATCCGGCACGGGTCGTCGCGGGCAATGCCGAGACCGGCAGCAATGGCGTCAGCGGTGCGAAAGCCTACGCCATCAACCTCATCGGCTAGGCGGTACGGCTCCTGCTGCACCACTCGTAGCGCGTCGTCGCCGTAGTGCTTGTAGATGCGCACTGCCACACCGGTGGGCAGGCCAAGGTCTTGCAACAGCAGCATCAGGTCTTTAATCCGCTGTTGCGCCCGCCATGCCTCAGCGATTAGCTCAGCCTTCTTGCGCCCCAGCCCCGGCACCTCGCGCAGCCGCTCAGGTTCCCGTTCGAGCACGTCAAGCGTATATTTGCCGAAGGTCTCGGTGATCCGTTTGGCGGTGGCCGGGCCAACCCCTTTGATGAGGCCGCTGCCGAGGTAACGGCGAATGCCATCAATGGTAGCGGGCAGGCGAGAGTGATAACGTTGCACGCTGAACTGGCGGCCATGAGTGGGATGGTCGCGCCACTCGCCTTCGAGAATGAGCTGTTCGCCGGGTTGCACGCCGAGCAGTTTGCCGACAATGGTAACGGTATGGCGTTTGCCGGTTGGGCGCAACTGCGCGACAGTATAGCCGTCGCTCTCGCTCTGAAAGGTGATTCGTTCGAGAATGCCGTCGAGTTGAGGCATAGATTTCGATCTGCGGGTACGAAGGCCACTGCTGCGTTATTTCTATCTTTATCTTACCGGAAATAAGGCGTTAGGCGACGTTTTGCGCCACAGAGAACGCCGAGGACACAGAAGGAGGATGCACATGATCATCACATCGTATACCACTCACCGGTGATAAGGATCGTCTCGGTATCGAGCGGCTCGATTCGCAGGCGCAGATGCTCACCCGGACGGATCGGCTGCGCTTCAGTGCGTTTCACATCTACTAATTCTGGATCGAACAGTTCAGCCAGTTCGTTATGCGCTGCGCGGAACCGGCAGGTGAGTTGATCGTCGAGGAAGCCGTCAAGATAGGCATAGTACTCAAACGCCACCGGCGCAGTCGCGCGCAATCCAAGCGCATAGCGGCACTGCGCGGCTTGCTCTGGCGAGAGTTGGGTAGTCTCGATCAAGCGGGCCGGTTGGAAGAAGGGATTGGACAGTAATAAGCCGAGACCGCCGATGCCGCAGATCAGAACGATCCCGGCTAGAGCGGCGATCAGCCAGAGAAATTGCCGGCGAGGGATCATGATTTCAGCTTTGGTGCGGGCGCAGCGTGCTGCGCCCTGCGATTACCGCACCACATGCGGCGTAGGCAGCCCATGCAACACCGCCACCAGATTCTCGGCGGCGAGGGTCGCCATGCGCATCCGGGTAGCGATGCTGGCGCTGCCGATGTGCGGGGTGAGCACGACGTTGGGCAGCGTAAGCAGCGGGTGATCCGGCCCGATCGGCTCGCGCTCGAAGACATCGAGACCGGCGGCCCACGGGCGACCCGCCCGCAAGGCTTCAACCAGATCGGCTTCGCGCACTAGTGGCCCACGGGCGACGTTGACAAAGATGCTGGTAGGTTTCATCAAGGCAAATTGGGCTGCGCCAAACATACCGCGCGTCTCGGCGGTGAGCGGAGCTGTGACCACCACCGCATCACTTTCGGCGAGCAGATCTGCCAGCGAGCGGTAGGCGGCCCCTAAATCAGCTTCGAGCGCGGGGTTGGGCCGGCGGTTATGGTAGAGCAGCCGCATCCCGAAACCGCGACCCCGGCGCAGAACGGCTTGCCCAATCCGGCCTGCGCCAACCACCCCTAGCGTGCGGCCATAGATGTCTTGGCCGACCATCTGCATTGGGTGCCATGGTCCCCACCCTCCACGCTCGATCAGTTTGTGGCCTTCGACCACCCGGCGGGCAGCGGCCAACAACAGCGCCCATGCTAGATCGGCAGTGGTTTCGGTCAGCACATCGGGCGTGTTGGTCAGGGTAATCCCGCGCGCAGCCAGCGCCGCCCGGTCAATGTTATCGTAGCCGACAGCCATTATCGACACTGCGCGCAGGTGCGGGGCAGCGGCAATCACTTCAGCGTCAATGCGGTCGGTGATCAGGCAGAGCAGCCCCTCGGCAGCGGCAACGCCGCGCAGCAACTCGGCGCGCGGGACAGGTGTCTCAACCTGATCCCATAACGAGACTGTGCAATGCTCGGCGAGGATCGCCATCGCCGGATCGGGTAGCCGGCGGGTTACGAAAATGCGAGGTTTGGTAGGTGTCATGATGGTTCTCGCTTTGGGACAAGTAGCAACCTGCCCCTACGTTATTCCTCCACCACGATCACATGGATTTGCGGTGGGCCGTGAATGCCGAGCGAGAGGGTCATCTCGATGTCAGCGGTGCGCGACGGGCCGGTGATGAAGGTCAGATTGCTGGTTGGGCCGAAGATCTCGTCGCCGTAGCGTTGGGCCAACAATGCCAGCGCCTCGCCAAGGCCACGCACGAGTTGGCGCCGGAACACCACTGCGATGTGGCACGGCGCTAGCAACGAGGCAAGTCGCGGCTTGCCGGGGCCGTGGCGGAGCAACAACGAGCCGCTCTCGGCAATCGCCAGCTCGACGCCCGACAAGCAGATCGGGATCGGTTCCAGCTCTTGCAACCGCGCCTTGCGCCCCTCGCCACGCACATCGGCTGCCGCCGGCTTGATCCCACGGGCGGCGAGCAGTTCGGGCAGACCGGCCAACCCGATCTGGTCGAGATCCCAACCGATCACACTCGTGGCCTGCGTCTCTTCAATCAACCGGTCAATGATTGCCAGCGCTTCAGCGGCATCTGCTACCCGATAGGCTTTGCCCTCAAGTTTGGCTATTTCAGCGACAAACTGACCCACCAGATCATCCTGCGCCGGTAACACAAACGGCGGCGGTTCGTGGGGCATCCGCGCAGCCTCACCCAACAACCATGGCCGGTTGGCGTTAAGGCTGGTGCGCAGGTTGGCAAGAATTTGGTCACGGCTCATAGTAGCTCCTGTGAAACGCTAAGTGAACGCAAAGGCGCAAGGCATGCAGAGCTATGCAGCATGGCAAAAGCATACCGGTGAGAATGACTAACATCAACGTCGCGCCTTTGCGTTTACCCCCGCACCGTTCACAATCGTCGTTCGTAAAACAGCGATAGCGGGTCGTCGGGATACTCGCCGAATGGGCCGATCCGGTAAAAGCCGGCCTTTTCATAGCAGCGAATCGCAGCCTGTTGCAGAATACCGGTTTCGAGCCGCAGCACGTGACATTGGCGAGCGACGGCATAAGCGCTGAGCTGGTCGATCAGGCGTTGCGCCAGCCCCATGCCGCGAAAAGCCGGCCGCACATACATCCGCTTTAGTTCGCCATAGCTAGGGTAAAGCTGGATGCCACCGCAACCAGCCGGCTCGCCGTTGACCCGCGCAACGAAAAAGGCGACTCCTTGGGCGATCAACTTCTCGACACTGTAGCCGTGCTGGCTCTCCGGCGGGTAGAGCGGAGCCAATTCGGCTTCCAATTCAGCAATCAACGCCAACGCATCGGCGGTATCTGGTCGTTCGGCGTGGATGGTAATATGCATATCGCTACGACGACGAACGGCGTTGCTTCTGCCGTTCGGCCCACAACTCTCGGAACGATTTTGGCGGCAGGGCCGGAAAATCACGTTGTTTCGTCCACAGATGCAGTGGCGGTGGCAGGCGGCGGAAACGCCCTTTACGGGCCAGAATGCGGCTAAAGAACCGGCCGGCCTTGCCGCCGGCATTGTAGATCGCCGGGTGAGTCATCGTCAGCGTATAACCGGCAATAGCCGCCTTCTCAACCGGATTCGCCTTGCCAGCCTTCACCGCGTCGGCACGGTGGCGCAGCAACATATCGGGAATGGCGATCCGCACCGGACAGACCTCTTGGCAAGCGCCGCAAAGCGAGCTAGCCTGCGGCAGCAGATAGGCGTCAGGCAAATCGGGTTGCAGCAGGGGCGTGAGAATTGCACCGATTGGGCCGGAATAGACGCCACCATAAGCGTGGCCGCCGATTGCCTGATAGACCGGGCAGGCATTGAGACAAGCGCCGCAGCGAATGCAGAGCAGCGATTCGGCGTATTGGCCTCCTAAAATCCGTGACCGGCCATTGTCGAGCAACACAAGGTGAAACTCTTCGGGACCATCCTCTTCGCCGGGCCGGGCCGGACCGCTAATCAAGCTCGTATAGACACTTAACTTCTGGCCAGTGGCCGAACGGGCCAGCACTTGCAGCATCACGCCAAGATCAGCGAGGCGGGCGACGATCCGCTCGATACCCATAATCGCCACGTGAATCCGCGGCACCGTAGTCGAGAGGCGAGCGTTGCCCTCATTCTCAACAATCACGATCGCGCCACTGTCGGCCACGCCAAAATTCACCCCGCTGATGCCCATATCGGCCTGCAAGAAGCGTTGGCGCAACGCCTGCCGGGCTGTGCGGATCATCGGCGGCACTTCATTGGTTGGTGGCATGCCAAGGTGTTGCTGGAACAGCTCACTTACCTGCTCACGAGTCTTGTGGATGGCGGGCGCGATGATATGCGACGGCGTTTCGCCGGCGAGCTGGATGATATACTCGCCTAAATCGGTCTCGACCACCTCGAAGCCGGCATGTTCGAGCGCCTCATTGAGATGAATCTCCTCGGAGGCCATTGATTTCGATTTGACGATGCTGCGCACACCGCGAGCGCGAGCCAACTCGATGATATAGCGGCGCGCCTCTTCGCCATCGCTGGCCCAACACACATGGCCGCCGCGCGCCTCGACATTGGCGGCCAACTGGGGCAGCAGCTCGTCGAGATGAGCTAAGGCATAGGCGCGGATGGCGCGGGCCTGATCGCGCAGCCGGTCAGCATCACACAACGCGCCGATCGCGCCGGCCCGGTTGCCGATAAAGCGCGTTGTCGCGCGGTGCAGCGCCGTCTGCAAGGATGAATCGTGCAAGGCGTGGTCAACCCGGTCGTAGAAGGCAATAGTTTGCGACATAGGGTGTTTTCTAGGTGATGTTCTATCACGCTGATTGCCGATTAGTATGAGCCGGTAGCGCGTGTCCGCCGATTTACCGCGCGTCAACCATATTGGCCAAGACCTCGGCCAAATGGCGGGCGCGGGTTGGGCTGTTGCGGCGCGATAACCCACCGGCGATCTGAGTCATGCAGGACACATCGCCGGTGACGAGTAAATCGGCCTTGGTTGACTCAATCGCCTCGATCTTGCGGTCGAGCATCGCCGCCGAGATACTATGCTGCTTGACTGCAAACAGCCCGCCGAAACCGCAGCACTGATCGCAACCGGGCAACGGCACCACCTCTGCGCCCTGCACCCGGCCAAGCAGCGCGCGGGCTTGCCTACCGAGACCGAGAAACCGCAAGCCATGGCAGGCGTCGTGGTAGGTGATGCGACCGTTGAAACACGCGCCAACTTCGGTCACCCCCAACACATCAACTACATATTCGCTCAGCTCGTAAGTGCGATGAGCCAAATCTTCGGCCATGCCGGCAAACGGCGTATGCGCAAACAGCTCGTGGTAGAGATGGCGGATCATCGCCGCGCACGAGCCTGACGGCATCACCACATCGCCTTTGCCGCGCAATACCTCAAGCGTGCGCCCGGCTACAGCATAAGCGTCATCGCGAAAACCGGCGTTGAAGGCCATCTGGCCGCAGCACAACAGATCGGACGGCACCTCAACAACCACCCCCTGTTGTTCCAACAGCTCGGCCGCAGCCAAACCGACGGTTGGATAGAGCTGATCGACAATGCAAGTCGCGAATAGCACAGCGCGACGGCGGCCGGTAGTCACGGTCTTGTCTCCTCTGGGGCTGAAAGAGCGTTGCTGGCGGTATTATACCAAGTATTTGCCGAGTCGAAGTAAGAGCAGCGCTAGAGCGAGACAGGCCGCACTCCATCGTGTTATAATACCTCTCAGAAACCATCGTCGCGCTCAGGTTTAGCCTGAGCGTTTTTCACGCCGCTGAGCGGCCAATGCACGGAACAGGGTATGATTCAGCGCACCGATCTGCGAAATATCGCTATTATCGCTCACGTTGACCATGGTAAAACCACGCTGGTTGACGCGATGCTCAAGCAGAGCCGCATCTTTCGCCAGAACCAGCAGGTAGAAGAGCGCGTGCTCGATAGCAATGCCCTCGAACGCGAGCGAGGCATTACCATTCTAGCCAAAAATACCGCCGTTACCTACCGCGGTGTCAAGATCAACATCGTTGACACCCCCGGCCACGCCGACTTTGGCGGCGAGGTGGAACGGGTGATGAATATGGTCGATGGCGTGCTGCTGCTGGTTGATGCGGTTGATGGCCCGATGCCGCAGACCAAGTTCGTCTTGCGTAAAGCATTGCAAGCCGGCCATCAGGCGATCGTTGTCGTCAATAAGATCGACCGCCCGCAAGCTCGCCCCAACCACGTCGTCAACGCTACATTCGACCTCTTTGTCGATCTAGGCGCCACCGACGAGCAAGCCGAATTTGCGACCATCTTTACGAATGCGCTGCTCGGTCACGCCGGGCGCTCCCCGCTCAAACTGCACGACTCGCTCGAACCGCTCTTCGAGTGTATCCTTGACCGCATCCCGCCGCCTACCGTTGATGTCGATGGGCCGGTGCAGTTTCTCGTCACCACCAGCACCTACGACGAATACAAGGGCAAAATCCTTACCGGACGGCTCGTGCGCGGCACCATCCGCAAGGGGCAACCGTTGGTGCGGATTGCCCGCGATGGCGCCATCACCCCGGCCAAAGTCAGCCAGATCTTCGTCTACAACGGTCTCGAACGGCAAGAGGTCGAGCAGGCGCAGGCCGGTGATATTATCGCGATTGCCGGCATTGCCGACGCCGCCATCGGTGACACCATCGCCGACGCGCTAGCTCCCGAAGCGCTGCCGCCGATTAAAGTCGAAGAGCCGACCGTGCGCATGACCTTCGGCGTCAATACCAGTCCCTTCGCTGGCCGCGAAGGCACGTTTGTCACTTCACGCAAACTGCGCGAGCGCCTATTCCAAGAGATGGAACGCGATGTCGCGCTGCGGGTCGAAGAGACCGACAGCCCCGATGTCTTCATCGTCGCCGGGCGCGGCGAGTTGCATCTGGGTATTCTGATCGAGACTATGCGCCGCGAGGGTTATGAATTTCAGGTCTCGAAGCCGGAAGTCATCTTCCGCGATGCGCCCGATGGCACTCGCCTTGAACCAATGGAGCTGGTCGAGATTGAGGTAGCGAGCGAGTATCAGGGCGTCGTCGTCGAGCTGCTCGGCAAGCGGCAGGGCCAAATGCGCGACATGCGGATTAGCGAAGACGGCTCGGTGCATTATGTCTATCTTGTGCCGACGCGCGGCCTGCTCGGTTTCCGCCAACTCTTCCTCACCGCCACTCGCGGCACCGGTATCATGAACAGCATCTTTTTCGGCTACGAGCCTTATGCCGGCGAGATCGAAGTGCGGGCCAACGGCAGCCTGATCGCCGCCGAAGGCGGTGTCGCCACGACGTATGCCATCCACGCCCTGCAAGATCGCGGGGTCTTCTTCATCACCCCCGGCCAAGAGGTCTATGAGGGCATGGTCGTTGGCCAACACATCCGCGACAACGACCTTGAGGTGAACGTCTGCAAGGAAAAGCACCTCACCAACATGCGCAACAATCGTGGCGCCGAGACGGTGCGGCTCGATGCACCGCGCCAACTCTCGCTCGATGACGCGATTGAATATATCGGCGACGATGAACTGGTGGAGGTCACGCCGAAAGGCTGGCGCATCCGCAAAAAGCTGCTCAGCGCCGACGATCGCCGCCGCGAGAAGAAACGGCGCGAATTGGCTATGAAAGAGTAGAGACAGGCCTCCCGCCTGTAGGGGTTACGGATTAACGCGAGGGTGCCAGATGCGCGCGTCTGAACTGTGCTCATCCGGCGCCATCCGTATGAACCCGTAACCAATCCATCAAGGGACGCGGGTCGCTATCGCGCTGCGAGCACACGGCCCAGCAGGCGAGTGTTACTCTCATCCGCTTCTCATCTTTCTTTAACCTTCCCTTTAAGCTGCCCGCCGATACTAAGTACCGGCAGGCAGTACATCCTTTCTACCCTTCCCAATCACGATACCTGCCTGCGCACAAGTGAGAGCGGCGCTACTCACCCGCCGCATCCCTCGCGGCTCCATCCGTTTCGCCGCCGGGAACCGCAGAGGTTAATACCTGCGTCTATATCCATGAACCTCAGCGGTTCACATTGCACGCGCCGGACAGACTCACCGGCGCACAAGGAGGCGCAATGAGCAACCCAACCACGATTGGTCGCAGCGCATCGGATACGATTGTGCTGTATCTGAACGAGATCGGCGCTGAGCCGTTGCTGACCTTCGAGCAAGAACAGCAACTGGCCAACGCAATCGCGCAGGGCCGGCGCGCCGCCGAGCGGCTGGCCAATGAGCCATTGCTGCCGATTGCCGAAAAGCAGCGGCTAGCGGCGCAGGTCGCCGCCGGCGAGCAAGCTCGCGCCCAACTGATCAATTCCAATCTACGGCTAGTAGTGAGCATCGCGCGCCGGTATCAGGGCCATGGCCTTGCGTTGCTCGATCTCATCCAAGAGGGCAGCGTTGGCTTAATGCGCGCCGTTGATAAATTTGACGCCAGCCGCGGCCTGAAGTTCTCCACCTACGCCACCTATTGGATCAGGCAGAGCATCGGGCGGGCGATTGCCGATCATAGCCGCACCGTGCGCTTGCCTGTCCATCTCGGTGAACGGCTGAGCCGGCTGTCGCGGCTGCGGCAAGAGCTAGCGCAACAGCTCGACCGCGAGCCGACGCTGGAAGAGTTGGCGAATGCCGCTGGCCTCACCGTCGAACAAGTTGAACGGGCCGAGCAGGCAGGCCTGACGCCGGCTTCGCTCGACGAAGCGCATACCGAAGATGGCGGCGGCGCACTGGCCGAAATTTTGACCGACCCGCTCCAACCGACACCCTTTGAAGAGGTGAGCGAGACGATGCTGCAGGCCGATGTGCAAGCCGCGCTCAGCCAACTTTCGCCGCGCGAGCGTAACATTCTCCGTCTACGCTACGGCCTCGACGGTGAACCGATGCACACCCTCGAGCAGATCGGCCAACGGTTACGCCTCACCCGCGAGCGTGTGCGTCAACTGGAACACGAAGCTCTGCGCAAGCTACGCGACCCCTCATTGCACCCACAGTTACAGGGGTACGTTAACGAAACCCTGCCGTAATCGGCGCCATTGCCAATCACTGGCCAGCCGTTCTCCCGCAAAGGAGGACGGCTGTGTTTTATTGGGCCGAGAGTGCTTGCACTGTTCGATTGCCTCGACCATAACAACACTGTCATCACAAACCGGGTAATATTTCCCTGCGCACTACAAGACGTCATGTGTTACAACGGAAGACGAGAGCAGCGATCAGGCGCGTAAAAGCAAGGGGAGTAAGGTGCAAATCATCCAACCGGCCGATCAACAACTCTGGTGGGAGGTTGCCCGCGCTTGCCCGTATGCCACCTTCTTCCACACGCCACGCTGGACAGAGTTGGCCTGTCGGGTGAACAGCACTGTCCGTGATCGCACCGTTGCAGCGATCCTGCCTAGCGGTGTGCGCGCTGTGCTACCCCTGCTCGAAATCCGGCGTCGCGGCCCATTTGCGGCGCTGATGTCAACCTTTGAAGGGTGCTATGGCGGTATTATCGCCGACGGGCCAGTCAGCAAACGTGATGTTGCTCACATTTACCGGCAGGCATATCGCTGGAATATCAGCAACTTCTCGTATCTGGCAAACCCGCTCGCCCCGCCGGAGACCATTGATACGACCTATCGCTTTGGCGACGAAATTACCCATATCCTCCATCTTCATAGCGATTTTGAAGCGATCTTCAGCCGCTTCGCCAAAAGCGCGCGCACGAATTACCGGCGCGGGTTGCGTGAAGGCGCGCGCATTCGACGCGCGACATCGCTAGACGACTATCAAGCTTACTATCGCGCCTACCGGGATGCCGTACAACGTTGGGGTGAAGATGAAAACTATGGCTATTCGTGGGATTTTTTCACCCACGTCTTTGCCTTCGAGCAACGATACCCGGCAGAGATTGCGCTCTGGGTTGTCGAACTTGATGGCGCGGTTGTTGGCGGCACCTTAGCCTTCTATTGGAATCAACACGTTACCGCATGGCACGGCACTGTCACCCGCGAAGCGCTCAAGCGGCGGGCAATGGTTGTGCTCGACGTTGAGATTGCCCGCGACGCGGCTGCGCGCGGCTTCCGCTACTATGATCTCAACACCAGCGCCGGTATCGAAGGGGTGATGCAGTACAAACGCAACTTTGCGACCATTGATTATCCAATCGCGCGTTGTCGCTATCGCAGCCCTCTGCTGGCGCCGGTGATCCAGCTCACACATCGCCTCCGTCACGCCTCAAACCACCCAGAGCGCGCAACAACTCCACCGCGCCCGATGTTGGCAATCGACTCGTGAACATAGCCCCGCCTCCTGTCGTATTTCTGACAGAGATGTAAGGTTCTCTTAGCCCCATATCTCTCGGATTTTCATCTGTGGAGTCTATAAACGAATCGAGTCCAAGGCGCGCTGCAACCATCCAAATAGCCGCCATAACTATCAGACCCTCAACCACAGAGTGTC
>JANWYE010000098.1 GCA_025057175.1 Chloroflexus sp.
ATCCCGACAGGGTTGATGGCTAGCACCTGCTCAGCAGGGGCGTCATGTGGCAATAATTCGCTGTAATACCCCAATTCGCGCAGCCGCCGCACGATCAACTGCGCCGTCTGCGAACCAAAATCAAGCACTGGTATGCTATGTGTAGTCATGGTATGCCTTTTGGTGGAAGCAAATGTGAAAGCTCAGTTTAGACTCCAGTATGCGAAAGGGCGCAGATCGCTGCGCCCCTCTCGCGTCGCTATCGGCATTATAACAAACTTTTTCCTCAGCCGGTTGAGATAAGACGGAGACGGGATTGAATGTGGGGGATAGACGGTGTGTGTGGTTCTCCCACTGCGCGTGTATCTTCTTTGGTGAGTTCAGCAAAAATGGTGGTATCAACGACCGAATTGTCGCCGCCGTAGGGGTTCGGCGCATAACCATCGGCATTCCAGTCGTTGTGCCATTCATTGTCGTTGATCAAGTAGCGGTATTGGTAGGTACGGCCGGCTTCAAGATCGAGCGTAATCATCCAGCCGTGTTCGGTGGCGCGAAGGGGGGTGGCATGCCGATTCCAACCGTTAAAATCGCCAACGAGGTAGATGGTGTCGGCCCACAATGCCGAGGGCAACGAAAAGGTGACGCGCACTTTGCCGGCGGGGCCGAGACGTTTCGTGATCATGGCCAAACTCCTTTGTCGGGCCGTTGGTCTGACAACATTGTCACAGGTTGTTCTGAATTATAGCATGGAAGAAGATGAGAGTCGATACTGCCGCTATCCCATTCCGGTTATGATAAACCAACCTGCTGCTAACCATAGCCCTACGGATAGCGCAATCTCTATCCAGACCACCCACGTAACGGTTGGTCGTAGGCAAGCTTCGTTTGGATTAGCCGGATTGTATGCGACTGCCACCTGCCGGCCAACCGGATAACGGCGCGCGGCGCGCGCGGCGTCTGCCGGTTCAGATGAGAGCACCACCCCATCCACGTTGATGCGATCATGCTGGTAATGTTGGCCGCCAACATGATATTCATAAATGACTTGGGGCGCGTAGCGCACCGCCGGACGATACTGCGCTGTCTTGTGCCGGATCAAAATGGTAGTTTCGCGCACCCCAGAAGCAATCACCACGCCAATGGCAATTGGCCAACGTCGGGCCAGAGCGGCGCGTTGCAATGCGTGGTAGGCTCGTATATCGAGCGCGAGGGCAATGCCACCTAACACAAAAGCGGTCATGAGAGAGATTGCTAATCCGCCGTTCAATGAACACTCCTTTGCCCCTGTTCTGGCTCGGCCTTCTCACACTGCGGCAGCTCGGCTATCATCGTCTGATTGCGACCCTGCTGTTTGGCCTGATAAAGCGCCAAATCGGCGCGTTGCGCCAGTTGCTCGAACGTCTCGCTGCCAGTGTACGCACTGATGCCGGCGCTGAATTTGATGATCAGGCGATTGTTGCCGGCTACCATCGGCTTTGTCAGCATTTTGTCCCTGACGCGCTCGACCAATTGTCGGGCGTGGTGCTGGTCGGTTTCCGGCAACAGCAAAATGAACTCTTCGCCACCCCAACGGGCAAAGATGTCGTGTGTGCGCTTTTCAGCCATCCAGCTTGCGGCGAAGCAAATTAACGCTTCGTCGCCGGTGTGATGGCCAAACTGGTCGTTGATGATCTTGAAATGGTCGATGTCAATCAAGACCAGCGACAGCGCATGCTGATACCGTTGCGCTCGCGCTAACTCACTATTCGCCAACCGGATAAACTCGCGTCGGTTGTATACACCGGTGAGGGGATCGTAATTGGCTAAACGTTGTAATTGTGCTTGCAGGCGCTTGAATTCGGTAATCTCGCGCCACACGATTAAGCGCCCAATTAGCCGGCGGCGCTGATCATAGATCTGGGTTACTTGAATATCAAGTACGCGCCCTGACGGTTCGAGCATGACTTCGACGCGCTGATCGCGATCAAGCGGCATCTGTTGCAAGGTGGCCGGCAACTGGTCGCGCAAACGGTCGAGTGAAACCCCAATCTCCGCTTGTGGCAGCCAGACTTTGCCCGCCGGGTTAATGTCAACGATCCGATTGTTGGCATCTAGCACCAACACGCCATCCTTCATTTGCTCGATCACGACACTACGCGCAATCGGCGCCACATCGAGCAGCCGGTAGCGGAAGAGCGCATAAGCAAAGAGCGCGCTGGCGATTGAAAAGGCAAAGGGGGTGTTGTCGGCCCCCGGCAACGGGTTGAGGCCGGCCACGAATAAGATGCTGTTGGCCCACGTGATGGCAAAACTCAGCAAGACCATCAGCAGTTGCTTGCGAAAGATGCCGCTAGCGCGCGCGTAACCCACGACGAGAATGATCACGCTCAGCAACAAGAGCAGATACGAATAGATGACGTTGCTCCAAAACAACAGGCCGCCGCGCAAAATCACGCCTTGATAGTTGGCGCGCAAGCCGGCAAAGAAGAGGTTATGCCATGGGTCAGTCCACAACGCTATCAAGGTAACGATTGGCTCGATTGCCATCACGAACCAGAAGGGCTTGCGCAGCAGCCACGACGTTTCAAATAGGCCACTGATCTGAATCGCAAAGATGAAAACGAGGGTTGGGGCGCTGACGACGCCGACATAGGTGACATCAACCCAGAATTGCGCATTCGGCGCCGGCGCGTCGATCCAATATAGCGCATAGGTAATATCCCACCAGCTCAGCGCAACAAGCAGCAAACCTAGCGCGATAGCTCCCGGCGACTGGCGTAAGAAGAGAAAAATTTGCAGCGCCAAGACAAGGCATATCAACCCGGTGACAAACAGAGTTGTGCCATACCAGAGCACCGGTGGCGCCATTGTGCCGGGTATGAGGGTGAAACGCTCTAGCACGAGCTAGCTCCTTTGCGTTGAGCGAGGGGGATGGTCGTGGTTTGAAATTAGGTTGCAAAACGCTTAACTCATATCATAGCGTAACTTGCGTGGGCATGGCGAACACATTGAGGGGATGCGGCAGCGTTATTTGCTACTCCGAGCTATCCGGATCTGCCGGCGGCTCAGCAACAGCGCGATAGCAGCCCAGTGCGGTTGTTGGGCTGCCGCCCTTCATCCTTCAGCGGCAGCCATACGATGAGTGTGCGGTACGCCAAGCGTGATCGTTATCCTGCATACACCGGCGTACACCAGTGACGGTAGGCGCTTATCCGTCCGCGCACCACATCAGCATACAGATTGACCAGCATCGTTCCGATTGGGCCAATGGCGCCACTACCGATTGGGCGGCGGTCAATCTCGATAATCGGCTTGATCTCTGCGCCGGTGCCGCAGAAAAAGGCTTCGTCGGCCACGTAAAGTTCAGTGCGGTCAATTGGCGCTTCCCGCACCGGAATGCCCAACTGGTTGCGGGCCAATTCGATCACGACTTGCCGGGTGATGCCTTCGAGGATGTCGCCGCTGGTTGGCGGCGTAATCAATACCCCGTTGCGCACAATAAAGAGGTTGGCTGCCGATGCTTCGGCAACGTGACCATCATTGCTAAGCACGATCGCCTCGTCGTAGCCGTTGAGCAGCGCCTCGCTCTTGGCCAGCGCCGAATTGAGGTACGAGCCGCAAGCTTTGGCTCGCGAAGGGATGATATTGTCGTCAATCCGCCGCCACGACGAGATGCAGGCGCGAATGGCCGAGCCAGCCAGATATTGGCCGAAGCCAACCGCGAACATGGTGAAGCTGTCGGTTAGGTTGTGCATCTGCACCGCAATCGCCGGGTCGCTCTTATAGAGCAGCGGGCGAATGTAAACATCTTCGCGAAACTCCTCGCGCCGCAGCAGATCAATCGTGATCTGGCACAACTCATCGACGCTGTAAGGTAGTTTCATCAGCAAGATACGGGCCGAGCGGTGCAACCGCTCCATGTGCTCGCGCAAGCAAAAGACGTATAGTTGCCGGTGGTCAGGGTTCCAATAGCCGCGAATGCCTTCAAAGCAGCCGGTGCCGTAGTTGAGCGCATTGGTCATCACACTGACTTTGGCCTGCTCGATCGGCACGATTTCTCCGTTAAAGAAGGCGAAACGGTTGTTAGGCACGGTGGCGCTCCCTTTCTAGACCAGAGGATAGGATACATGTGCCTATTGTAGAGCATCTCGCGACTCAATCCGATTGCTGTATGATTGCCATCGTGGGTGCAATTGCTGTAGACGCTCACAAACTAATACCTCCTGCTGCCGCAGCGCAGAGCAGGAGGTATCGATTGGCTTGGCAGCTTACAATGCTACTGCTACCGGACTATCATTGGCACATAGGTGCGTCGCACGGTGATTGACGACACATTGAGCTTGCCATAACCCCAGCGATTATTCGGTGTTGGGCCGGTGAAACTGTCGCGCCGGGCATTGTTGGCTAAGATGTTTTTGAGTTGCGCCGCGTCCCAATAGCGGTTCATACTGAGCATTAAGGCTACTGCCCCGGTTACGTGTGGGGCGGCGAAGGAGGTGCCCATTGATATGCCATGAGCGCCGCCTTGGCAGATAAAGCCGCGATTGGGATACATCGAGCCAAGGCTGCCTGCCGGTGATTGGGCCGATAAGGTTGCGCAAATCATCTCTCCCGGTGCGGTAATTTCTGGCTTCAAACGGCCATCGCGGGTCGGGCCATTGCTCGAAAACGACGCAATGTTGCCAACAGTGGCCGAGCGCGAGCGCGGGTTGCCGTCTACATCAATCCACTGGTTTCGGGTCGTGTAAGCGCCAACCGTGATCGCATTGTGAGCTGTTCCCGGCATCCCGACCCGCATTTGATTGTCGGGATTTGCCCATCCGCAACAACCCAAAATCCAGCCGTCATAGCGCCCATTGGTAACACTGTTTCCGCGTAGGATTAACTGCCATGTGCCAGAAAGAAGTGAGCGCACCTCGAAGATGATCTCTTTATCGCCATTGTGCTGGTTGTTGGTTAAGTGGACGATACAAATAACGGCGGCGGCAGGATTGCCCAATTGATAACATGCTTCACTGCCGGGCGGCACTGGAGCCGGGTTGAGGTTTGCGCCATTAGGAGCGATAAAGCCAATGCCAAACGTATCGCTGCCTTCATACCATATATCGGCGTAAAAGACACCACCGCCGCTGGGTACGTTGACCCGTAAGGCAGCGCTCCCACCTTGGGTCAGCCGTCCTCCGGCATGGATCGGTTGCGAGCCTTCGTTACCGGCGGCGACGACAATCGCCTTGCCGGGCTTACCGGGACCTACTAAATAATCAATGACTCGTTCGTCGAGCCGGGTGCCATCGTGGGGGCCGAAGTGCCCGCCGAGGCTGAGATTGATCACGTAGGGCATGCCTAATTCACGCGCTTTCTGGTCAATGAACGACATTGCATTGACGAGATCAACGGTGGCAAAGCCGCCGATATAATCGCGGGTGCCGCGCACAGCAATGATGCTGGCGCCGGGGGCCATGCCACGATAGGTGTTGCCGCTAGTTCCACGCCCATTGCCGGCTGCTACCCCGGTGGCATGAGTGCCATGGCCGACAAGATCGGTCATCCGGACTGGCCGGTTTATGTGTAGATTCCAGAATATTAGCGTGCCGGTATCACCAGCAAGATGATCGGCAACGGTTAATCGCCACGTGCCTTGGCTATTCTGGCCATTGCATGCTGTCGTTTGCAGCGTGCCGATAATGTTGTCTCTCGAACTGCCACTGAAGTTGTGCAAGATGGCGGTAGTTCCGGAAGGGCAGGTTAGCACCACGCGCAAATCGCCTACGTAACTGTGAATGATATACAGATCCACAGCGACACTGGTGATAGTGGCCGATTGATTCACGACGATCTGCGAGGTAATGCCGCTCGTTGAGCTATCTGGGATTGGTCGTTGCGTGTCGCTGTTGCGGTAGAACCAGCCTCGATTGGCAAGCGCGGCATTGATCTGGGCTTCAGTGTAGACAGTGCCGCCATAGACTGGGCCATTGAGAGACCCGTCGCTATCGGGATCACCCGGATCACTCAGATCCAACAGATATTTGATGCGCGTGGTGCCATCGGGATTGATGAAATCGGGATGGAACGGGTCGATCCCGCTATCGATGACGCCAACAATAACTCCCCTTCCAGTTGTGCCTCGATTCCATACTTGAGGCGCGCCAGTCTCTGGCACGCTAATATTGTCGTATGGATGCAGGATGTGGCTGGTTTCGATGGCAATAACCGAGGGCAAGGCAGCAACCTCTGGGAGACGCGCGAAGGGAATGTAGGCGGTAGCAATATCCTCTACGCGACTTTGTACTGCAATGCCAAGCGCTTCTAAAGCAGCGGCATCATCGGTGGTCTGGATGAGCACGTTGGCGCCGGGTTCAGGGGCATCCAAATGGAGATCGAGGCGTTGTGTTAGTTCGGTGGCGATTTGGGCGAGCGCCGTTGGTTCAGTGGCCTGCAATGAGGTCTTCTCGGTTTGGGGTTGCGGTTGAGCTTGCCAGAGACGCCATGCTAGACGAAGGGAAGAATCGAGTTTGTTGAACTCTGGCGCGGCTTCTTGGGTGAGAAGGGGATACCAGTCACTTTGGGCGAGGAGTGTTGGATCATTGTCAGGCTCTTGGGCAGAGAGTTCTCTACGCGAGCTGAAGATGTCGGATGCCATCACAGCGAGTAACATCCATAGCAGGAGGAGCGAGATGTGTCGTTTAGCGTTCATTCACAACCTCCGATAGCCTGATAGCCGGGTTTTCCCCAATGTCATGGGGCGCCCATATACGGCAACGCGAAACGAGCGCAACAGCGCCTTAGAGCGAGCTTGCGTGGCATGAGTAATCTGCACGTTTCGCCAAGTCAGGCGTTGAACTTCTGGATTCAAGTTTCGTGAGATCGAAAGAATATCGTGATGTAGACAAGCGCATGCTTTTGCCCAAACCACGAAATCAATATCGCGATCTAGAGATGCATTAGAAAAGTCAATCGTCCTTCACGCAGGGCGTAGAGGGGGAGAGAAGATAGTGGGACTATCGCCTGCAGCTTATGAATAATTATTCATCACTCTGCAGAGACGTAGGTGCAATGTCTGCGAATTATAATATCACAGTTTTATTAAGATGAGATTAACCTCAAGAATATCTATGTACGGCTTCTGTTAATTGTTCATGACGTCCGCTGCTGTGCGCCGACCAGATGGGCAGTGGCGCGGCGCTGTTGCAGATAGTTGCCGAGAATCATGAGGCCGATGGCGCTGGCCAGCCCAATATAGGCGAAGGCAATCCATGGCAGCGCCGGTGCTTGCCATGCTTCGGCGAGATCAACCAGTAGGCCGCCGCTGAGGTTGCCAAGTCCGCCGCCAATGGCCAGCGCCAGCGCGTTGACGCCAAAGTACGAACCGAGCGCGCGCGGGTCAGCCAGCGCCGCAGTTACGCTCTGTTGGGAGGGGGTAGCGAGCAGGGTACCGAAGGTGAAGATGACGACGCAGCCGATCAGAAGCGGAAATGTGCTAGCCAACGCGACCATGCCAAGCCCCAACGCCATCAGCGCGATGCCAAGGATGAGAATGCTAAGCGGGCGCAGCCACCGTTCAACAAGTCCGATCACCGGCAATTGCAGCGCCACCGTCATCCCAGCGTTGACGCCGTAGATCCAGCGCACCGCATCAGCAGCGTTGGCAAGCCGCTCGCCGGCCAGTGGCAGGCTGATAGTCAGTTGCACCCACATAAACCAGAAGCCCATCAGTAGGGCAGTGAAGATCAGGAAGGGTCGGTCGCGCAACGCTAGCCCCAACCCGAAGCCAAGCCGGCTACGGTCGGTGGCCGTCTCGATCGGGGGCAAGAGCAAACTAATCGCGCCGATCAGGGCAAAACAGGCTGCCGCAGCAAGGGCCACGGTGCTGAAGCCAAAATCGAGCAGCAGCGAACCCACAAAGGGGCCGATGACCATGCCTAACCCGCCGCCAACGCCGTTGATCGAAAAGGCTCTAGCCCGCTCCTCTTCAGTGGTCAGCGCGGCAATCCCGGCCCGGCTCGGCGCTTCAAACAGCGCGCCACCCAAAGCCGAGAGCAGCATCGCCACGAACAGCAGCGGTGGCGTGGTGGCAAAAGCAAGGCTAGCAAAGCCGGCAGCGCGCACTAGCACGCCGGCAGTAATCAGGCCACGCCCGCCAAACCGATCCGAGAGCACGCCGCCGCCAACGCTCACCCCCTGCTGCACCAATTGGCGCAACGCCAGCGCCATACCCACCGTCACCGCCGCGAAGCCCAATGTCTGCACGTAATGCACCGACACGAGCGGGATGACCATAAAGAAGCCGGCGTACATCATGAAGTTAATGACAATCAAAATGATCAAGCCCCGATAGCGGGCAGCGCGCGCGAGGGTCATGTCGCAGAACTTTCTGATCAGTCAACCAAACCTCGTGATAACGGTACCACAACCGGCCCATCTTTGCCATCAATCGTTGGATGTACCGGCCAAGAGGAAACCCTGTTGCGCTGCTGGCCCCCACCCCGACCCTCCCCCGCTGGGGGAGGGGGCGTGTCACCGATCCTGCCCCTCCGCGTCCCCAGCGCCCTTCGCGCCTCTGCGTTCCCGTCCCCCTCTCTTCCTCTGCCAGCCGGCGCGCTGTTCTTGTTATTGTGGCAGAGAGAAGGTTGGTGGTATGATACACGTAGTTAAGATGTATGGCTCAATTCCGTCGGTGCTATGAATAACATACCGGTTGATCTTGATCATAATTTTGCATCATCTCGTGCAGCAGATCGTTGCCAGAGTTCATCCCCGCAGAATCATTTTGTTTGGATCGGCCGCACGAGGACAAATGCATGCCGGTAGCGACGTTGATATTTTGATCGTGATGCCTGACGGCACACATCGCCGGCAGACGGCGCAATCTTTGTACCGCGATTTGCCGGCAGTGGGCATCGCTAAAGATCTTATTGTTGTCACCGAGAGCGATGTTCAACGCTACGGTGACAATCCATCACTCGTGTTGTATCCAGCCTTGCGCGAAGGGAAAGAACTCTATGCCGCCAAGGAATAGTTCTATTCCCGGTGACCCGGCAGAATGGTTGCGCCGCGCTCGATCTGATTTGGCTATTGCGAGTATTCCGCTGCCACCCGACGGAGTCTACGAAGATTTATGTTTTCACGCTCAACAAGCTGCGGAAAAGGCTATCAAAGCCATCTACCAACACTACCAATGGCGCTTCGATTACACTCATGACATCAAAGAGCTGTTAGCGGGCTTACACCGCAAGGGTCTTGCCATTCCGCCAGAGATAAACGAAGCGGCAACCCTGACGATCTTTGCGCATCAACTGCGTTATCCCAGTGTTGCGGAGCCGGTTAGCGAGCAAGAGTGCGCTGCTGCCGTTGCTCTGGCTCGGCAAGTATAGAATGGGCAAGCCGGTTCATCGAAGGATCGCCACATTCTTGATTTGCACGGGGCTTCAGCCCTCACCCCCCAACCCCCTCTCCCCACTAAGGTGGGGAGAGGGGGCGCTGCGGTGTGCCCGGCACCGGCCCTCAGTGTGCGCACCGAAAGTAGCGCCCCACTCCCGGCGAAGCTGGGGGCGAGGGGGTGAAGTCCTCTCGCCGCCTCCCCTGCTTAGCCTCCTTCGTTCGTCACGGTTACGGTCGCGTTGGGGTGCGCAAAGAGGCTGTAGGCAAGCCACGTCGGTTCGTCGGGCCGGCGGATGGCTGCGCGAGCGTGCCAGACGGCTTCGGCGAGTGTCGCCGGCTGGCTGCGGTTGAGCAGCGCATCGTAGTATGCGCGGCTAAATTCGGTCGCCAGCGCGTCGTTGACCGACCAGAGCGGCGCGATGAGCATGCCGGCGCCGGAGCCAATGAGGTGGGTTGCCCAGTTGGAGGCGCCGCTGAGCATGGGTGCTGAGCGCCCTGCATGGCAGGCGTTGAGGATGAAGGCGGGCCGCTCGGCATGCAGTTTGCCGCGAATGCGCGGGCCGGTGATGACGCTGCACGCCAGCCATTGCCGGTCTTCGAGCGCCAGCGCGCCACTGTGCAGCACCGATTCGGCTAAGAAGGCCCCATGGGTCACTATGTGCATCCAGTCGAAGCCGCCCTGCTCGAGCAAGTCTACCACCGCCGCTTCGGTGGCGCGCGCGGGGCTGCGATCTGCCAGCCGGTGCCGCGCGATCAGATCACGTAGCAGCGCATGCTCGTCAGGCACTGCCCGCAGTTCTGGGTAACAAGTGGGGACGATTGCGGCTAGCGCGCGGAGGCGCAGCCGCGGCGGCGGTGCGTAGCCGGTGAGCGTATCGGGACGCTTGAGGAGCCAGCGAGCGAAATAGAACGTCTCGCACCAGAACCCCTCTTCCCACTGATCGTCGCCCTCGCCATACGGGCGCACCAGTTCCCACGGAATATCGGCCTCATTCGATTGCACCAGCAAGCTCCAACGCCGATCCCGTGCGTCCTCCACGCGCCAGCGCGCCCGCTCGCGGCTGTAGAAGGCCTTGAGGTCAGGCGGGATCAGGCGATCCCACAGCAGATGGCCAAGAGTTCTGATCCGGCGTTCGATCTGGTCGGTGGCAAGCGCGCGCGGCTCATTCACGCTGTCATACCCGCGCTGAAGAAGGCCGATTTCTTTGTATACATGCTGGATGAACGCGCGCGGCTCGAAGGCGAGCATTGTCTGGGTGGCAAAGCGAACAACGCCGTCGCCGATGACCATGAACTCAGTGTGACCATTAGGCGCATGGTTGACGACAAGAGTCAGGTCGGGCGGACGCGCATCGCCTAGCCGGGCATTGACCGGTATGGAGGGGATGATGGCCGGCGCAAAGACTGGCTGGATAGCCACTATCTCGATGGGGACGAAGGCAGTGGCGATCAGATTGCCGCGCTGCCAGAACTGGACGGCGATTTCGTGCTGGCCTTCTGTACGCCCTTTGAGATGAAAGACCACTGGCGCACTATCGGCATCCGGCTCAATGATGACGGTTTGCTCGGCTGGGCTGAGCAGCTCGAAGCCGGGAGCCGACAGCCGCACCTTGACCTCGCCGGCAGACACATGAACGGCTTGCTTCACCACACTCTCGGCCTGTTGCTGCATCGTCAGCGCCACGGTGAGGGTGATGCGCTCGCCAACTTGGGCGTACCGCGGGCAACTGATGTCGGTGTAGCGGATGAAACGGGGTTCATCGTCGCGTTGGGCCGTGGCCTGCGTGCCTGCGCCGTCGCCGTCACTGCGCGTTTCGCCTTCGTGCGCGCGAATCTCCTGCCAGACGGCGGCGAGTTCTTCGCCGGACGGCATCCCGCGTGTGCTGAACCGGTTCTGCGCCGTGCTGGCGCGGATCGCTCTGCGCATCGCGATCAGTTTCCGGTAGAGATCAAGGTCGGTATCACGGAGCAAATCGGTGATATGCATCGTGATCTCGGCGCGCGCTTCGTCATCGGCGCTCTGTTGAAACTGATCGACCAGTTGACAAAGCGCCCGGCGCAGCTCCGCCCAGCGTTCGCCGGATAACTCCTCATCCCAGATCGCCAGTAGCGCGGCAATGGTCTCGTCGCCTAACATCGTTACCCTCCTGCCAGCGCGCCATTAAATGTAAACGCCGCCCAATATATTGGGCTGGCATACGGGCGGTGCGATGGATCATCGAGCATGCCCTCTTCCGCGATAGCGCGTCCGGTGGCAATAAAATCGAACGGAATGCGCGCTGTCGCAGTCGCTCCCCCATTGGCCGGCAACCGCTGAGTCGCTCTCAATTGGCGATGCCGCTCGAGATAATCAAACATCGCACTATACGTCAGATCGCGCAGCCACACTTGCGCCAATCGTAGCGCCCGCGCCGGGGGCTGTGGTCCCAACCCGGCGTTGAGGTCGCCGGTGAGGTGCAGTTCATAGAAGCGGTGCATCAGCAGCGCAGTGCTTAGGTCGTTGATGCTCCAGAGCGAGCCGACGACCGCCGGCACGCCGGCCTGCAGAAAGCCGCCGGGCAGGCCGATGCTCTCATCGGGCAGGCGCCGGAAGTCGGTGATCGCCGTTTGGCAGGCGGAGAGGACGGCCAGCCGAACGTGCGCCAGCACGGCGGTGTCGCCCGCCACCAGTTCGCGCAGGGTGAGGCGGCTCTCCTGAGCTAGCAGCAGGGCGCTGTCGAGGGTGTCGTCCGCGTCGAATTGGCCGTGGCAGGCGAAATGGGCAATAGTGGCGCCGGGCAGGTTTTCCCAGAGCGCGTCGCGAGTGGCTGCCTGCTCATAGAGCGGCGCGCTCGCGTTGCGTGGCAACAAGTCACAGATACTAGCTAGCTCTGTGCCGGCATAGCGCAAGTCACCGGTTGGATTGCCCACCCCGGCCAGACGCAGCGCGCCATTTGATCGCCGCTGCAGCTCGCGCTGCGCCGTCGCCAGCACTCGCGCCGAGGGCGCATAGGCGACATCGAACTCATCGAGCAGACAGCACGGCTGGCCGTTGACCGGATATGTCGCGGCATGCAGCGGCAGGAGGCTCAGCAAGCCGGTGGGGATCAGAGTCACGCCGGTCGCGGCTAAAGCCCGCAGGCGCGCTGCTAGCGGCGCGATCAGCGCCGCGCCCAAACGGGGCAACCCACGCTCCAGCGCTGCAGCTAGCGCCGCGCCGCCAAGGAACTGGCCCGGCAAGTACCCTCCAACCACCTCATCGTTAGCGCGCTCGATCAGCAGGGCATTGAGATCATCTTCAGTAAAGCCATTGAGCAACAGCGCCTCCGGCTCAGCAGCGCCGTAGGGGACGATCAGAGCCATACTGCCCTGCGGCGTGGTAATCAGATAGACCAAAGGCACACCGGGTTGGGCTGCGGCTGTGATCTCAGCATAGGCTGGCGGGAGGAGGAAACCTTCATAGCCGGCAAGGGCGCGGATCGCGTCGATGGCTTTATCAAGCTCGGCGCGGGCGGCGCGGATGCGCGCAGCCAGCTCGGTGAAGTGCGCCGCCTCCGGTTGGGCCTGCTGCGCTTCGGCAGCCCGATCGGCGCGTTCGAGGAACCGCACCGTCTCCGCCGTCGCGCGGTAGCGTTCATAGATGTCCGGATGATCGCGCTCGATCAGGGCAAGATCGGCGCGGTCGCGCGCCAGCGTCTCGCCGAGGCCGCGAGCGCGGCCCAGTTCAGCGACCTCGACCGCGCGCCGCAGCGCGCCGGGTTGTGCCGCGCGAACGAGGGCGTAGGCGGTGTAC
>JANWYE010000099.1 GCA_025057175.1 Chloroflexus sp.
TGCAATGCGGTTATTGATGGTTGCGCATGCATCTCGTTTGGTTTAAACGTGATTTGCGGTTACATGATCATGCGCCACTAAGCGCCGCTGCCCGGTGTGGGCCGGTGTTGCCGCTCTATATTGTCGAGCCGTCGCTGATTCATGCCCCAGATTTTGCGCCGCGGCATTGGACATTCATCAGTGGCTGTTTGCACGAGCTGCGCGCAGCGTTGGCTCACCGTGGCCAGCCTTTGGTGGTGCGGGTGGGCGAGGCGGTAGAGGTGCTCGATCGCTTGGCGAGTGAGTGGCCGATTGAGGCGATCTGGGCCCACGAAGAGACTGGCAATTTGCTGAGTTATGCTCGCGATCGGGCAGTGCGCCGGTGGGCGCGGGCGCGTGGCATTCCCTTTCACGAGCTGCCGCAGAATGGGGTTGTGCGGCGGTTGCCTTCGCGCGATGAGTGGCAGGCGCGCTGGGAGGAGCGGATGGCGATGGCGCAAACCCAACCGCCGGAGTCGTTGCCGCCACTGCCGATTGATCCCGGCCCGATTCCCTCGGCTGCCGATCTTGAGTTGCCGCCCGATACCTTGCTCGAACGCCAGCCACCCGGCGAAGCAGCCGCCTTGGCCACGCTCACCGATTTTCTCCACCGGCGTAGCCGTTACTATCACCGCGCGCTCTCTAGCCCGCTGACTGCGTGGGAGGGCTGTTCGCGCCTGAGCGCTTATCTGGCATGGGGCGCGTTGTCATTGCGTACCGTGGTGCAAGCAACGCGCGCGCGTATCGCCGAGTTGAGCCAGCAGCCCGATCCGGCTGAGGCGGGCTGGCTGCGGGCGTTGGCCGCCTTCGAGTCGCGCTTGCACTGGCATTGCCATTTTATCCAGAAGCTGGAAGATGAGCCGGAGATTGAGGTGCGTAATCTGGTGCGGGCGTATGACGGCATGCGTGAAGAGAACCATCGGCCCGATCTGATTGCAGCGTGGGCCGCTGGGCGCACCGGCTATCCTTTTGTCGATGCCTGTATGCGCGCGCTCACCGCGACCGGCTGGCTCAATTTTCGCATGCGGGCGATGTTGGTCAGCTTCGTTGCCTACGATCTCTGGCAACACTGGCGTGAGCCGGGACTGATCTTGGCCCGGCGCTGGATCGACTACGAGCCGGGCATTCACTATTGCCAGCTCCAAATGCAGGCTGGCACTTCGGGCAATCGCACCATTCGCATCTACAACCCGATCAAGCAAGGGATCGATCACGATCCTGATGGGGTCTTCATCCGGCGATGGGTGCCGGAACTAGCCCACGTGCCCACGGCCTACATCCATACCCCATGGCTGCTCGATCGCGCCGGCCAAGAGCGGGCCGGTTGCCGGATTGGGCGCGACTACCCGTTGCCCATCGTCGATCACGATGCTGCCTACCGGCGGGCACGAGCCGCGATTGCCGCTGTGCGCGCCCGTCCGGAAACGGCGGCAGAGGTGGCGGCGGTGCATCAGAAGCATGGCTCGCGCCGGCCACCGCCGCAACGACCGCGCAATGCCGGGCGTGGATCGGCCCGCCAATTGCGGTTGGATTTGTGAGCTAATGCATGTTCGGCAGACTACCGTAGCGTTGTGGCCAACTGCGGCACGTCGGCGAGTGGCAATACTGTGATGCGTGGGTCAAGCGCATACGCTTGGCGTCCGGGATAGATAACCCAGCGATGATCGAGTGCGACATCGTTGAGCGCAATTCGCATCGAGCGGGTAATGGCGGGTGCATCGGCAAATGTTATCTCGAAACCGTAACGTTTGCCACGCACATGAACGAGCAAGTCAAGTTCAGCGCCGGCATGCGTTGCCCAAAAGTAGGCTTCCTGTGCGCTGAGCAGGGTGATAATCTGTTCGATAGCGAACCCCTCCCACGAAGCGCCGAGTTTGGGGTGCCCTTGTACATCGGTCAAGGTGGTCAGGTGCAGCAGCGCATGCAGCATCCCGCTGTCGCGAATGTAGATTTTGGGTGACTTGACCTGCCGTTTGCTCAGGTTTTCAAACCACGGCGGCAAGATGCGCACCATGTACGCTCCGGCCAGAATATCAAGGTAGCGCCATGCAGTAGCTTCGCTTGATCTCAGCGAGCGCGCAAACTCAGCCGCGTTCCACTGCTGGGCATGAAAGTGGGCAACCATTGTCCAGAAGCGGCGGAGTGTCGCGGCGGGAAGCGTAATTTCCAGTTGAGGAATATCGCGTTCGAGGAAGGTACGAATGAAAGCTTCCCGCCAGAGCATGCTGCTTTCGTCGTCAGCGGCTAAAAATGAGCGTGGAAAGCCGCCGCGTAACCAAAGCCGGTAGAGGTTATCAGAGCCGGTTTCGGTAAGATTGAAACCGGCCATATCAACGAACCCAATTCGTCCGGCTAGTGTCTCGGCAGCGCCGCGCATCAAGTGTGGCGAGGCTGAACCCAGCAAAAGTAAAGTGAGCGGTCTTGTGTGGGCGATCGACGAGCACGCGCAGGAGCGCAAATAGTTCCGGTTGGCGTTGCACTTCGTCGATAATCACGAGGCCGGATAGTGCCTCAAGGACGGTGAGCGGCGCAGTCAAGCGCCGCGCATCAACCGGATGCTCTAGATCGAAATAAGTTACCGGTTGTTCGGCACTGTGCATACGGGCCACGGTTGTTTTGCCACATTGTCGTGGCCCTAATAGCGCAACAACTGGGTGGATTGCCAATAACCGTTGAATGTGGTCGATAATGGCCGGGCGTGGAATGAGAGATGGTATTCCTTGAAAATCCGCACTTGACATGAGGATTTTCAAGGAAGGATCTCACTGTGCGGCGGTAAACCGCGCCAGCGCCCAGACAATGGCTCCCGCCGCAATGATGTGCATCAGATTGAGGATCATCTGTTCGCCAAAGCTGATTGGCAGCGTAAAGGGGCCGGCGAATGACACTAGCAACACTGCGGCTGCGATGATCAAAAAGACACGCAGTGGGCGGGCAGTGAAGCGGTTGAGGAGCGCCAAGACGAATGCTGCGCCAATCGCCGGTATGACGGTGGCGACAACGACTGCCACCATCGGCAACGGCGTTGGTTCGTTGGTGGGTGGCACGGGTGCAAGGAACTCAAACCCACCGGCGCGGGCAGCCGCGTAGACGATCAAGTTGGCGATCACGCCGCTGGCTGCGCCGATCAGAGTGGCGAGCGGCAGGCGGCGCAGGTTGATGCGTTGGTCAAGACGGTTCATCGTTTACCTCGGTAGAGTATAGCTACAAAGCGCTTCGCAATGCGAGTGTTGCAACCCATATATGCCGGTATTGTCAATAGGCGCGCAGTGATCAGAGCGCTCTCGCTACTGAGGCCGTCCCGCAGCGCCCTTTCGCAGGCGAGAAGAAGGGAGAGGATGTGGGCGCGTCGCAACGACCCACCGGGCCGTTATGGGGCGCTGGTCAGGTTCCGATACACCCGTTGGATGGCGGCGACCAACGTAGCAGTCTCGTCTGCTGTTAAGCCGGCAAAGGCCTGCTTGGCCACCGCTTGGCAAGCCGCTTCGATAGCCGGCCTGATCGCATGCCCGCGTTCGGTCAACCAGACGTGGCGAGCGCGGGCATCACCGAGAGCGGCGCGTTGTGTCACCAGCCCGATCCGCGCTAGCCGGCGCACCATCTTGCTCACGGTGGGCGGCTCGATGCGCAGGCGCGCTGCCAGCCGGGCTTGGCTTTGCCCATCCTCCTCCCAGAGCGCGCGCAAGATCATTTCTTGCCCGACATATAGCCCATGCTGGCTGAGGGCAATGTCGAGCTGGTTGCGGTAGGCTTTACAGAGATTGGCGAATAAGAGACTCAGATCGTCGCTCATTGCTTAGTCGGCAAATAATAAGCTGGCTAAGTATATTGTGCCACAAAAGATGCCTTTGTCAAGGGCGCTTGTTTGCTGATTAAGCTGCGGTCGGATGGCGTCGCGGATTGGCTTGGCCGGCAGCCATGATCTGGCGGTTTACGTCGGCGTTTAGATAGATTGCGCGGCTGGCCGGATCGCTCAGCCGGTTGGCCCGTTCTTGCACCAGTTGGCGACCTAGCTCAAGAATGGCCGGCGCGCGTGGGTCGTGGTTGGCCGCCAATGCCTGATAGGCCGTCCAGTAGATACGGAGTGTCTCTTCTGCGCCGTGGAGATTGCCGCCATTGAGCAGATGCTCGACGATCGGCATAGCCCGGCGCAACGCTTCTGGCGCATCATCACGCGCTAACGCTACACGGGCTAGGCCGGCCTGCGATTCGAGGGTGAGCGCATAGTGGTTGAGGCGCTGGCGAATCGTTTTGGCTTGGTGATAAGACTGCTCGGCTTCGTCAATGCGACCCAGCGCCAATAAGGCATGGCCCTGAAAGTCGTGCCCGTAGGCTTCGAGATGGGGCAACCCTTCCGCCTGCGCTTGTTCCGTGGCCGCGTGGGCATAGTCGAGCGCCAGATTGTGGCGTTGGTTGTGGTGCGCATGCAGGCTGAGGTTGGCCAGTATCACCGTGTGGTGTTTGGCGTTGCCCACTTTGTCGCAGAGCGCCAGCGCGATCTGGGTATGGGTAAGCGCGCGCTCGTAGTGGCCCATCAGATCGTACGAGATGCCTAGGTTGACTTGCGCTACCAACTCGGCATCGCGGTTGCCGCATTCGCGGGCAAGGGCCAGTTCTTGCCGATAGTAGTGCTGCGCTTGCCCGTAGTCGCCGCGCGCGTCGGCATTTTGGGCAAGGAGGTCGAGGACGTTGGTTTGGTGATAGGTCAGACGCAGCCGTTGATAGATCGCTAGCGCCTGCTGGAGATAGTGTTCCGAATCGGTATAGTTGCCCTGTTCGTTGACAGCGTTGCTGAGCGTTTCACAGCAGCGCGCCATCATCAGATAGTTGTCGGCGCGGGTGGCAATATGCAAGGCTTGTTGCGCATGTTGCTCGGCCAACGCAATCTCCCCGGCCCTCCTTTCGCATTCGCTGAGGTAGCGCCAGTAGGTGGCTTCAATGGTGAGCCTGCCGGTGTCGTCCGTTGCGAGGTCACATTGGTCAAGCAGCGCGCGCGCCTGCGCGAGCGTCGCTTGTCCGGTCTCGATCTGGCCATCTATCGCTTGCCGCGCGCCGAGCCGAAGCAGGGCCAACGCCTGTAACTGCGAATCGGCCAGTTGGCTGGCGAGAGTAACCGCTTCTTGCAACATCAGTTCAATGGCTGAACCTCGGCTGCGATACCGCTGCAAGGCGGCTGTCGCAAGCAACAGGCGGGCGCGCAGTTGGCGGGCGGCGGGAGGATCGGGTTGGTTGACATACGCAAGACTCTGCTGGATGCGTTCGAGGCCATCGACGAAACGCCCGCTAAGATAGAAGAGATCTTCGTAACTGAACACCGCCGCGGCGGCCCAGTCCCACGCTCCATTGGCCAGCGCCCAGCGCCACGCAGCTTCGATGTCGTTGAGACTGGCCAGCAGCCGCTCGCGGATGGCAAAACTCTCAGCGCCGTGCATGGCATGGGATGCGCCCGCGAGCCAACTCAGAAACCATTGCGCATGGCGGCGATGGGCTTCACTGGCTAGGGCGTGGTCAAAGTCGCCGGCCAGTTTCTCGCCGGCCAACTGGCGCACGTGCTCGTGAATCCACACGGTGCCGCCGTCGAGCCGGCGAGCCAGCGCCAGATCGCATAACTCGTCCAGCGCTTGCCGATTGCCGGTTATCGCCAATGCTGCCTCAAGCGGGCAGGGCGCTCTTACCACACTGAGCATCGCTAGCGCCTGCCGGCTGGTTTCCACCAACGTTTGCCACGTCGACTCGAAGATGGCCTGCAAGCTACGATGGCGCGCCGGCACGTCGGCCAATGGGCTATGCAAGTCCTTGTGACTCCGCTGGATGGCTTGGCGCAAGGCGGGCACGCTCATGCTGTGCAGTGAGGCTGCCGCCAGTTCGATGCCGAGCGGCAGACCGTCAAGTTCGGCGCACAAGGATTCGATCTCATCAACTGCTGCTCTGCCGCTCATCTCGATGCCACTGCGCTGGGCTAGCTCGATAAACATCTGGGCGCTGGGGCTAGGCCGATCAGTGGTCGTTGTGGTTGGCAGCGGCCCTAGCTTAAACACATGTTCACGGCGCAGATGGAGGCGCTGGCGCGATGTGATCAACGCGGCGCAGCCGGGCGCTGCGGCGAGCAGTTCGTTGACGAAGAGGGCCGCTTGCATCGCATGCTCGAAACTGTCGAATACTAGCAGGTACGCGCGCGTTTGCAGCGCGGCCATGACTTGCGCCGGCAGCGGATGCCGATCATTCAACTCGATCTGGCAGACAGTGGCAATAGCGCGAGCGACATGCGCTACAACATCTTCCTTTGGCGCATGCGCGCCGTCTTCGGGATGCAAAAAGATGTACCGCGCGCCATCGCGAAACGCATATTGCATGAGATGCGCAGCGCGTATGGCGAGCCGAGTTTTGCCGATGCCTCCGGCCCCGATCAGGCTAATCAATTGCGTGTCTGGCTGATTGAGCATATTCGCTAGCGGTTCCAGCTCGCTCGCGCGCCCAATCAGCGGCAGCCGGTCGATAGCGGCGGCTTGTTGTTGCGAGGGCAGCGTTGCGAAGGCTGCGCCGGATATCTGGCCGGCGCGAATGCTCTCAGCAAGCTGTTGTGTCTCCGCTTCCGGCTCGATCCCAAACTCGCGCTGCAAGATGTCGCAACAGCTCTGGTATTGCGCTAATGCTGCCGCGCGTTGTCCCTGTTGGGCCAAGGCCAGCATCAATTGGCGCTGAGCCGCTTCGTGCCACGGTTCGAGCTGCAATTGTTTGCTGGCATAGTTCTGGGCAGCGGGCCAGTCGCGTTCGCGCAGAGCGCGCTCGGCAAGGTGGCCAAAAACTTCGAGCGCAGCCCGATGCATGATTTCACCCTGATGCGTTGCCCATGCGAGGAACGGTTCGCTTTCCGGCGAGATCCCGGCCAGAAATGCTCCCCGGTAGAGCGCAGCAGCTTCATGGAGGCGCGCTTGGCAGCTTGGGCAACCTGCCGCTGATCGATGCGGGTGGGTGCGCACCGCCTCCGCAGCTTGGGCAACCTGCAGCGCATCAATCTGCCACGCGCCCGGCAGCTCCAGCGTGACGGCGGCGGCATCGGTGCGCAGCACGTTCTGGTCGTTGCCTAGCGCTTGCCGGATGCGGCTCAAGGTGACGCGCAGAGTGTTTTGAGCGGCGTTCTGGGGGCGATCCGGCCAGAGCAGCGCCGCTAGCGTCTCGCGCCGCGCGGCTTGCCCTTGATGAAAACAGAACCACGCAAAGAGTAGCCGCGCGCTGTCGGTTTGAAACGCTCCGCTGAGCGAGACGCCATCGCGGCGAACGTCGAAACCGCCCAAGAGTTGAATGTGCCATTCTGTCATGGTGTTGCCGGATGCTGGGTTGGGTGACGTATGTTGATTATACAACCTGCCGGTGGTGTTCGCCAATGGTTACAGCATCGGTAACGATGGCCAATTGGGCCGTTTCGCCACGACGGTTATGCGCTAACTTGTGCGCTGACGCCAGTATATACCGGCTCGTTGCGGTCGTGACGGCACACCGAGCCATCTCTGCTGTGGCCCAAAACCTGTTACAATAACTGCCATGACAGCTATTTCCGTTCAACGTTTGCACCCTGCCCTGCGCGCCGCGCTCTGGATGGCCGGCGCTTTGCTCTCGTTCAGCGCGATGGCGGTGGGCGGGCGTGAGTTGGCCGCCGAGCTTTCGACGTTTCAGATTCTCTTTTTCCGGAGCCTGATCGGCCTGCCGCTGGTTGGTCTGGTGGCATTGCGCTACGGTGGCGCAGCCCAATTGCGCACGCGCCGGTTGCCGCTGCATCTGGCTCGCAATGTGGCCCACTTCGGCGGCCAGTACGGTTGGTTCTACGGGCTGGCCTTCATCCCGCTGGCCGAGGTCTTTGCGATTGAGTTTACCGTGCCGTTATGGACGGCACTGCTGGCGGCGTTGCTGCTGCGGGAACGGTTAACCCGCCCTCGGCTGGCGGCCGTAGCGTTGGGTGTGGCCGGCACGCTGGTGATCTTGCGCCCCGGTATGGGTCTAGTGCATCCGGCGGCTTTGGCGGTGTTGCTGGCGGCGTTGGGCTACGCGACTGCTCACACCCTGACCAAGAAGCTGGTCAGCACCGAGTCGCCGCTGGCGATCCTGTTTTATATGACTCTGATCCAGTTGCCGCTCGGTCTCATTCCATCATTGCCAGATTGGACACTGCCCTCGCCAGAGCGGTGGCCGTGGGTGATGGCCGTAGGTGTTTCGGCGCTAACGGCGCACTACTGTATGGCGCGCGCGCTGCGCTTGGCCGATGCGACGGTAGTGGTGCCGCTCGATTTTCTCCGCCTGCCGCTGATCGCACTGATCGGCGCGCTCTTCTATGGCGAGATGGTGACGTGGCCACTAGCGCTGGGTTCGGCTCTCATCCTTGCCGGGATTGTGGTTAACCTGCGCGCCGAACGGCGCTGAGCACATGTGGCGCTGTGCTACAATTGAGAGAGTGCATGACCGATCTGCGTGCATCGGTCGCTATCTGAGTTCATTTCTGTTCAGTTTCAAACCGCTATGAACGCTCCAACCGGCGGCAATATTCTGTCACATATTGTCAGTTTTGGCTATCTGCTGCGCGAAATGGGCATTGCGGTCAGCCCCGGCCAACTTGTCGAGCTGATCGAAGCCATCGAGCACGTCGGCCTGCTGCGCCGCGAGGATCTTCGGGCGACAATGCGATGTATGTTGGTGTTGCGCCGCGAAGACCTGCCGCTGTTCGATGCCGCCTTCGAGTTCTTTTGGAAGAAGGCGCTCGGCGTCGATCTCGAACGCGAGATGATGCAGATGCTGCTGCCGGAGGTCAAGATTCCGCGCCGCCAGTTGCGCTTGCCGCGCCGCCAGCCTACCGCTGATGACGCCGATGCCTCCGAAGGGCAAGAGCGGGAAGAGATTGATATTCAACTCACTTTTAGCCGTGATGAGGCGCTGCGCACCAAAGACTTCGCCCAGTGTACATGGGAAGAGGTGCAAGCCTGCAAGGAGTTGATCCAGCGCATGGAATGGCGCATTCCGCCGCGCCGCACCCGTCGCCGCCGTCCGGCCCGCGCCGGTCGTTTGCTCGATATGCGCCGCACTCTACGCCAGAGTTGGCGCTTCGGCGGCGAACCGGTTGAATTGGCGTGGCGCGATATTCGCACCGAGCCGCGCCCACTGGTGCTCATTTGCGATATTTCCGGCAGCATGGAGCGCTATTCGCGCATTTTGCTTCAGTTTGCCCACGCAATTTCGGCTGGCCTCGGCGATGTCGAGACCTTTGTGTTCGGCACCCGGCTGACCCGCATCACCCGCCAGTTGCGCCACAAAGACATTGACGACGCAATTGATGCGGTGAGCAAGCACGTAGTTGATTGGAGCGGCGGCACCCGCATTGGCGAGGCGATCAAGGAGTTCAATTTCCGTTGGGGCCGGCGCGTGCTTGGCCGTAGCCCAGTGGTCATCTTGATCAGCGATGGCTGGGATCGCGGTGAACCTGAATTGTTAGCCCGCGAGATGGATCGCCTGCAACGGTCGTGCCATCGCCTCATCTGGTTGAACCCGCTGCTCGGCACCCCCGGCTACGAGCCACTGACCGTAGGGATGCAAGCGGCGTTGCCGTTCGTCGATGATTTCTTGCCGGTGCATAATCTGGTCAGTTTGGAACAGCTCGGCGCGAAGCTGGCCTCGATCAGCGCGCAGCGCCCGCCCCGCCGCCAGCGCATCACCACCTCGCGAGGAATGAGATGAGCAATCCCCTTCAGTTGAAGGCTGAAGCTGACGCGCTGATTGCGCGTGGCAAAGCGTTGATCGCCACCGATTTGCCGCAGGCGACCGATCTGCTCAATCAGGCAGTCAAGCTCTATTGGGCAGCAGGCGAATATTACAGCGCCGCGGCCCAGACTGGCAACTACGGTTGGGCCTTGCGCCGCATGGGCCGGCCCGATCTAGCCCGGCCCTACCTTGCGCGCGCCGCCGAAATCTTCGCCGATCTCGGCCTCACCGACTTCGCCGAACGCCATCGCGCGGCGGCTGAAGACATCGCCGCCGATCTGACGCCAGAGTTTCTCGCCAGTCTGCCGCCGTCAGTGCGGCAGGCGATCGAGCAGGGCGATGGCGCGGCGTTGCAGTTTGCGATCAATGGCTTGCCGCCACTCGAACAACAGCAGGTGATTGATCGCCTTGCCGCGATTGGCCTGATCAGCATCGCCGAGAGCGAAGAGGATGCTGCCCACGCTGTGCAGCAGTTCGAGCCGTTATTGCAGGCGATTGCCGCCGTTGCTCGCGGTGACGAGCGCGAGCGCCCCGATGTTGAACGCGCTTTGGATGATCTCGAACGCAAGGGCTGGCGCATCCGCAAGGCGGTGCGCCAAATCTGGCAAGGCGAGCGCCGCCGCCAACGCCTCACCTACGGTCTCGATGAGGTTGATGCCGCAATTGTCAATCGCATCCTTGACCTGCTGGATTAGTGGCCTGCTCAGTTATCAGTAAAGAAGCGTCGTAACGCTGCCAGCGTCTCTGCCGGCGCCTCTTCGGGCAGAAAATGGCCGCCGGGCACACTGTGCCCTTGCACATCAACTGCATACGCGCGCCAGACTTGAGCCACGTCGTACTGTTTACCGACAAACCCGCTCGCGCCCCACAATACCAGCAGCGGGCACGCCACCTTGCGCCCGGTGCGCACATCTTCGTCGTCGTGAACGAGATCGATGCTGGCCGCAGCCCGGTAATCGGCGCAACTGGCAGCGATAGTGGCAGGGTCGCGAAAACAGCGCACATACTCGGCGACTGCCTGCTCGGTAAAAGCGGTGGGTGTGCGTCCCCAGTGCGCCAATTTGCTCCGTACCCAGAATTCAGGATCAGCGCCGATCAACCGTTCGGGTAGCGGCGCAGGCTGGATGAGAAAGAACCAGTGGTAGTAGGCAGTGGCAAAAGCGCGGTCGGCAGTGAGGTACATATAATGAGTCGGCGCAATATCAAGCACGGCGGCCCGCGTCACCCGATCAGGATAATCGAGGCACATGCGATGCGTTACCCGCGCCCCGCGATCGTGGCCGGCCACCGCGAAGCGGGTAAAGCCCAACTGTTCCATCAACCCTGCCATATCGGCGGCCATAGCGCGCTTGCTGTACGTAGCGTGCGCTGGGTCATCAGCCGGCTTGTCACTATCGCCGTAGCCGCGCAAGTCGGCTGCCACCACTGTAAACGTCTCGGCCAGCGCCGGCGCAACTGCGTGCCACATCGCATGGGTTTGCGGATACCCGTGCAACAACAGTAGCGGCGGCCCGCTGCCGCCAATCGCGCCGGCAATCGTTATGCCGTTGATCGCTCGCCGAAAGGGGGTAAATCCATCGAGGATCGTCACGTTACCACCACCTGCATCCTATGCTGTACATCGGGTATAATCCATTGTATCCGAGATCTGTCTAATCGTGCTAGCGCCGCAATATAGACAACAGTGAGCAGAGAAAGGGAACGGGCAATGCACGACATCATTGACGCAATCGATCGCTGGCTGGCTCGCGGCGAGCAAGTAGCGATTGCGACCGTAGTGCGCACGATGGGATCATCACCGCGACAGGTTGGCGCCAAGATGGCGGTATCATCGGGTGGCGCGATGATCGGCTCGGTCAGCGGCGGTTGCATCGAAGGAGCGGTATTTGAGGCCTGCCAAGAAGCGATTGCTACCGGCCAATCGCGCCTGCTCCATTTTGGGGTAGCCGATGAAACGGCGTGGGAGGTCGGCTTGGCCTGTGGCGGTGCGATCGACGTGCTGGTCGAGCCATTGCGGTAAGTGGGTGGCGAAGGTGCTGCTAGAGCGCGCACCCTCCCCCAGCGGGGGAGGGCGGGGGTGGGGGCTGCGGACGAGCCATTAGAACGCTACCGCTCCCCTTCGCCCTAGGTGGGCGAGGGGGGGTGGTGCGAGGAACGCAGGCGCTGCAAGGCGGCAAACCTGCTTCACCCTCGGAAAAAACTTGACTAGAGCGCGCACCCTCCCCTGTCGGGGGAGGGCAGGGGTAGGGGCAATGACGGCAGCGGCGATGGCGGCGATACCCTCCCCCAGCGGGGGAGGGCGGGGGTGGGGGCTGCGGACGAGCTGTGAGGATGCTCCCGCTCCCCTTCGCCCTAGGTGGGCGAGGGGGTGGTGCGAGGAACGCAGGCGCTGCAAGGCGGCAAACCTGCGGAAAAAGCTCGACCGGAGCGCGCCACCCTCCCCCAGCGGGGGAGGGCAGGGGTGGGGGCTGCGGACGAGCTGTGAGGATGCTCCCGCTCCCCTTTGCCCTAGATAGGCGAGGGGGTGGTGCGAGGAACGCAGGCGCTGCAAGGCGGCAAACCTATGCTACCTTCGGGAAAGCTCGACTAGAGCGCGCCACCCTCCCCCAGCGGGGGAGGGACACTGGCGTGCGGCTGCGGGCGAGCCGCCACTGTCTTGATCACTAGCACGATAGATGAGGGCAACACCGTATGAGCACAATCTATGAACTCATCCGCGAAGCCGTGCGCAACGAACGGCCACTGGCGACAATCACCGTGCTGGCGGGCGGTCCAGTGGGGGCCAAGATGGCCGTGACGCCCGCCGGGCAAACATTCGGCGATCTCGGTGATGCAGCGTTAACGGCGCAAGCCGTGCAGGCGGCGTTGCCCCTGCTCATGCAAGGCGAGACGCAAACAGTTACGCTCGCCCCAGATGTTACCGTGTTTGTCGAGAGCTTCGTGCCGCCGCCAACCCTCTTCATGGTGGGTGGCGTGCATATCAGCATGGCATTGGCAGCCCTTGCCAAAGTGGTCGGCTTTCGCACGGTCGTTATTGATGCCCGCGAAGCATTTGCCACCAGCGAGCGGTTTGCTCATGTTGATGAACTGATCATCGCGTGGCCCGATGAAGCCCTAGCCGGGAGGCTCGATGCGCGCAGCAGCGTGGCGGTGCTGACTCACGATCCCAAACTTGACGATCCGGCGCTGCGGGTGGCGCTGCGTTCGCCGGCCCGCTACATCGGCGCACTGGGCAGCCCCAAGACGCATGCTCGCC
>JANWYE010000009.1 GCA_025057175.1 Chloroflexus sp.
GGGGAGGGGGCTGTGGACTCCCTCCCAATCTCCTCTCCCACTAGGGGAGAGGGGTGCGCCCTCCCTCCCCCGGAGGGGGAGGGCTGGGGAGGGGGCTGTGGCCCCCCTCCCAATCTCCTATCGCTGGGGAGAGGGGTGCGCTCTCCCTCCCCCGGAGGGGGAGGGCGTAGAAAATGTTTTGAGAGGAAGTGTGGTTATTTCTACTGGTTTGGCCCACAACCAGCCTCAGCCAAACATAGGCGCACCATATCCCGGACGTGCGTTGCAAGACTCAGCGCTTCTAGCGCTTCTTCAAGCGTGGGGAAGGGATCATCGCTGGGGTAGCGAACTGCTACAGCGTACAGGGTCAGTGATGGAGCGTCTGACTCAAGCAATGATTGAAAGCGCAGATCAATACTTATACATTGGACGAGAAGTTCGGCAATATTGTGCGTGCGTGGTATTTCGCGTTGATGGCAAACCAGAAACGCCTTCAAATACTTTTCGGCGCATTGTTGGCAATGGAAACAGACCGCATCGGTAGCTGGTTCTGCCGTTGCTAACTCATCTCGCGCTACTTTCAAATCGCTCTCGGCTTTACGCACCCATGCCGGCACACTTGGAGGTATCATAACAGCACTCCCTCCTTGTGGACATAGTACGCAATATGCCCAACGTCACCCTTATGTTGGTCAAATTGGCTGGCCGGCAACAACAGCACATCTGAGGGTATTCGTTCCAACACAAGGCGCACGCTAATCGTCGTCGCGAGACGTCGTTGCAGTGAGCGTTCCAATGGACGATCGATAACGATCAGAAAATCCCAGTCACTATCAGGCCGCGCATCTCCGCGCGCGCGGCTGCCAAAGAGCAAGATATGTCGCACATCAACGCCATATCGCTGCGCCTCCTCGCAAATAATGGTTTTAGCTTTGCGTAGTGCTTCGCTTGACATATTGTGTCTTATTGATGAGCCATCGTTTCAATGACGACGCTCAAACGCATACGTGGTGATTGGGTTGCTCACGAGTATCATAACAGCAATCTGTTTGTCTTGCGAGCCTGCATTCACTCCTTCCACTTGACCCCCCTGCTGGGGGAAGATGCATCTCTCCCTCCCCCGGAGGGGGAGGGCTGGGGAGGGGGCTGTGGCCTCCCCCTCCCAACCTCCCCCGCTGGGGAGAGGGGTGCGCTCTCCCTCCCCCGGAGGGGGAGGGCTGGGGAGGGGGCTGTGGCCCCCCTCCTGACTTCCCCCCGCTGGGGTGGGGAGGGTCGTAAGCGTCACAATTCAAATTCACCTTCTAGTCCTGCTTCGCAGTGGGGCGCAATCCAAACCTTAAACCGGCCCGGTTCAGTGCCCCAACTGCCATCGGCGCGGGTGAAGGCGAGATCCTCTTCGCGCAACGTGAACATGACGCGCCGCGCTTCACCCGGTTGCAGGGTGATGCGCTGGAAACCTTTTAACTCACGCACTGGGCGAGTGAGCGATCCAACCAGATCGCGCACGTAGAGCTGCACCACCTCAGTGCCGGCCTGTTCGCCAACGTTGGTGATCAGCGCGCTAACCTCAAGCGCGCCACGCATGCGCGAGCTGCTTAGGCGTAGATCACTGTAGGTGAAGCGGGTATAGGTGAGGCCGTAACCGAAGGGAAATAGCGGCGCGGTCAGGGTGTCAACGTAACGGGTGCGGAAGGGGCCGTCGTCGATCAGCGGCCTGCCCGATGGTTTGCGGTTGTAATAGAGCGGTGCTTGGCCGGTGGCGCGCGGCATACTTACCGGCAGCCGGCCTGATGGCGCAGCGAGACCAAACAGAATCTCGGCCAGCGCCGCCGCGCCCTCGATGCCCGGATGCCAAGCGTAGATGACGGCTTGGGCCTGCGCAACGGCGCGGGTGATCGCGAGTGGTCTGCCGGCAAAAACGACCAACACAACCGGTTTGCCGATGGCGGCCATCGCTGTGATCCACTCTAGTTGCCCCGGCGGCAGGCCAAGGTCGCTAACATTGGCATTTTCACCGGAACGGGCCGGGTGTTCTCCTACCAGCAAGACGATTGCATCGGCATGGTGGGCGCGGGCCAGCGCTAGATCTGGCGCAGCGGCAAACCACAGCTCTACCCCGTTTGGCGCAACGTCTTGAAACGCTCGATCAAGCGGCGTCACATCTTCCGCCCGTCCGTCCATCGTCCACGTACCAAACAATTCGGCAGTCGCATGAACAAACGGCCCCGCGATGAGAATGCGGCGGAAGTCGCGCAGTGGCAAGAGATGGTGTTCGTTCTTGAGCAAGACCATCGTTTCGCGCGCTGCTTGGCGAGCAAATGCGCGCGCATCGTGGGTGAGGATGTCGCGGCTGGCCCGCTCAGGATCGGTAAAGGGGCGCTCAAAGATGCCGGCGCGGAACTTGATGCGCAAAATGCGCCGCACCGCTTCGTCAATCTCAGCGCGCGAGATCAGGCCACGGTGTAGGTTGCCGGCCAGTGTCTCTTGATAGGCCCCGCTCACCATATCCATATCGACGCCAGCGCGGAGCGCTAGTGCTGCCGCATGCGCGCGATCTTCGGCTACGCCGTGCTGCACCAACTCGCCGACTGACTCCCAATCCGAAACTACAAAGCCGTCAAAGCCCCATTCGCCACGCAAGACATCGGTCAAGAGCCGGCGGTTGGCAGTGGCCGGGACACCGTTGAGGTCGAGGAAAGCGCTCATAACAGTGCCAACACCGGCGGCAACAGCAGCCCGGAATGGCGGCAGGTAGACATCGCGCAGGGTTGGCTCAGAGATTTCAGCCTGCTCATAATCGCGCCCGCCCTCGGCAGCGCCATAGCCCACATAATGCTTTGCGCAAGCGACCAGCCGGTCAGGCTGGCTCACGTCATCGCCCTGAAACCCGCGCACCGCCGCTTCGGCCATGCGTGATACAAGGTACGGGTCTTCGCCATACCCCTCGGCGATGCGACCCCAGCGCGCATCGCGGGCAATGTCCAGCATTGGCGCAAACGTCCAGCGAATGCCAACGGCGCTGGCTTCACGAGCAGCGATGCGGTTGATAGTTTCAACCAGTGCCGGGTTGAAGCTAGCCGCTTGCGCCAACGGAATCGGGAAGACAGTGCGTTGGCCATGGATGATGTCACGCCCAAACAGCAGCGGGATGCCTAAGCGCGATTCGAGCGCGGCCCGTTGCAGGGCATTGCACTGTTCGGCGCTGCTCAGATGGTCGAAGCCCTGCCCGCTCAGCGCGCCGAAAGCGTTGATGATCGAGCCGGCTTGACCTTGCCGTAGCAAATCAAGTCCCGGCAAACCGTGAATCATCGGTTGGTTGAGCTGGCCGATCTTCTCTTCGAGGGTCATTTGCCCTAAAAGGTGGTTGATGCGATCTTCGATGTGGTTCATGATAGCTTCCTATTCAATAGTTCAACCGTGGAGTAGGATGGAGCCGTTGGTGAATGGAATAGTGTGGGTCGCTCCATTCATTTCAAAACTTACGAAACCAGTCGGTTGAGCGAACGCAAACCCTAGCCTGCCATCCTCCTCGGTCATTGATCTGACTTCAGCAGTAGCATAACGCACAGTGAGACCGAGGCGAACCCGCCAATTGAGCGGCAAGATGGCTCCGCTGCGCGCTGGCAAGTGGATCGGATGGCCATCGCACAGGGGCGTGCCGCGATAGCTGATGTAGGTTTCCAATGGATCGTCGCCATAATGGTTGATGAACAGAAAGTCGCCTGCCGGGCCGCGGCTAAGCCGCACATCGGCCCACTGGCTGAGAGTGAATGGCGCAGGACAATCCACCCAATCGGCTAACTGGTTGAAGGCGGCAAGATCGTCGAGCGCGACGATCGGAAAGGCAGCGCCGAGCACGATGATCTCGCCGTTGCCGATGGTCTTGCGGAACCCAACCGGCGCGCCATCGACCGTCGCAAAGACGGCGCCAAGTTCGCCATGGTAGCGCTGCACAAAACTGGCCGGAATGTCAACAATATCAAAGATGTCTACTCGACGTGGGGTAAAGGGTGGGTCACTCGCGATCTGAATGCTTAGCGCCTTTGCCAGTTCTCCCGCTTCACGCAAACGCCCGATAATAACCACCTTCCCGCCGGCGCGGGCATACTCCACTAGGCTGCGCTCGGTGGCCGGGTCGCTAGTGGTGTCAAGCATGACCCAGAGCAACGGAGTCTGGCGCGGATCAAGCGTCGCCTGTTGCAGCTCGATCGCAGTAAAGTCGCGGTGGCTCAACGCCAACCCGCGAGCGATGAAGTCGAACAAGATCACTTCGCGCTGGTGAGTGATGATGTTGGTTTCTTCTTGGGTGCAAGGCAGATTGACTTCGGTCATAAAATCGTCAAGACGGAAGCCGATGGCCGTCACTGTTTCTGGCCGCGCTAAGGTTAGCGCCTCGCCATAGCTGGCCAGTGTGCGTGACAGCAGCGGGTAACGGTGATAATGGCTGCGCAACGTGCCGTCTTTGCGCACCGGGTGGCCCCAGTCGTGCCGTTTGACCGGGCTAAGGAGCGGGTCGTTTTCGCCATCGAAGAAGAGGTAGTGGTTGATGGCGCGCATCCCGTTCGAGAGACAGAGCCGGGTATGCAGATCGTAGAAGGCGCTTGACATGTTGCTGAAGTCGAGGTTGCCGCCAGCTTGGAACTCGATAGAAAAGAGTGGTTGGGCCGGGTTTTGAATGGCGACGGTCATCGCGTTGACCAGCACGAGTTGATGGAAGGTGCCTTCACCGATTTGGCCCGGATAGACATCGGTGGCGCTGATCACAGAAGGCATGCGCAGCGCATCGGCCAATTGCGACAGGCCGATAGGGAAGGTCTTGCCGCCATTGGCAAAGCCATGGATGTTAATTACCGCCGGCGTCTCAAGGCCATTGGCATGGGCTGTATCGAGCAGCCAGCGCGCGTAGTCGCGCAAGTAGGAACGGTAGAAGCGGCGGTATGCGGCCACTAGCTGCGCTCCCTCCGCGCCCTCGGCGCGGCGCAGACGCTCGGCCAGCGTCACCAGATCGGACGCCGGTTCTGCGCCGTTGTGCGCGTTAAGCCAATTGGCAAAATGCTGCATTGCCACCGGATTGAGATCGAAGCTATTGCGCACCCAGTGCAACATTCCCATCTCGTTGTCGAGTTGCACCAGCACGATCGCGCCACCGCGCGTGATTTGGCGCGGCGCCAGCGCGGCAAAGACGGCGCGATACCATTCGGCGGCGCAATGCAGAAAGTCAGGGTGCAGGTAGCTGGCGACATTTTCGGTTTCACCGCGCTGGTTGATCAGCGCGATCTGCGGGTAACGCTCAAACACCCACGGCGGGATGCCTTCGTTGATCGTCTCGGCCATGATATAGGGGCCGGGACGAGCAATGATGTACAGTCCCATGCGTTGGGCGAGATCGAGAAAACCGGTCAGGTCGCGCATTGGATGGGTTGTACCGCTTAGGTCGATCATCTCTGGTTGCGGCTGGTGCCAGAGCCACGGAATGTAGCAGGCTACCGCGTTGAAACCGGCCTGCGTGAGCAGACGCAGGCGGTGTTCCCACTGGTCAGCGGGGGTGCGGAAGTAATGGAATTCACCCGCTTGCAGCAAGAGCGGGCGACCGTCGATCCAGAAGCGTTGGTTGTGAACGGTAAGATTAGACATAATATTCCTCGAACTGTTTTAACCTTGTGCTAAAACACTCGCTGCTGCAATGCCATGGCAGGTTGGGTCTCCCTTGTCATTGCACGGTTCCCCCTGTCATTGCAAGTGGGTGCAGCCCCCGCAGCAATCCCCCGCGCGAGCGAGAGCGACCGCTGAGCAGGAACCTCCCACGCTCGGCGGAGATTGCTTCGCCGCCGATGGCGGCTCGCAATGACAAGGAGCCGTCATGTCATTGCGAGGGCGCGGAGCGCCCGCAGCAATCCCCCGCGCGAGCGAGAGCGACCGCTGAGCAGAGATCTTCCCCAGTTAACTGGCCGGCACATGCTTTGTAAATCCCAACACATTCAGCGCACGCTGGATGAGCAGGCTCGATGTATAGACCTCCCAGATAAGACCACTACGAGCATTTTCGAGCATTAGCAACGCGCAACCTTTGTTGATGCCATAGATCGTCCGGCTAAACCATGGCGGGGTCACGTCGAGATTATAGGCGTCGTAAAAGCCGTACGGCCCGCATGTCTGTGGCTGCTCGTGGTAGAGGTAGTCAAGCATCGTCAGCACAGCATCAGGCACAAATGGCATACAGGCGATCGCGTTACTAATCGAGACGGTGCCATCTGGTTTGAGCGGGACGAGTGCCGGCGGCGCGCCGGCGACGATGTAGCCGCGTGGCGTATCACCGCAGCCGATGCCCCAACTCTGCGCGTGATAGGTGCGAAACTGTTCACTCAGACTCAGACAAAAGTCGCGATTGGCCAGCGCGGCTAGCCGGGTATTGTGGAACCAATCAACCCCGTTGGGATCGCGGTAGGCGCGTGTGTCGAGCCATGCTTCGCTATATTGATAGGCGAAGAGCGTGCCGCCGGGATTAATGATGATCGGTTGGCCTTGGTAGTAGCCGATGTCGCGGCGAAAGCTTTGATAGAGCGCGCGAGCGGTAGCCGCCGGCACGCAGAGAGCAGCTTGCAAGTAGAGCATCTTCTGCTCGGCGGCCATATCCCAGTAGCTAATAAATCCCGGCGTATCGGTCACGTAATCGCCACCGGCGTCGGGGTTGTACGACATGCGCAAGACCGTCTGACCGTTGTGCTCGGTGATGAAAGCTGCCCAATCGATCCGATCAAGCAGGCGCATTGCTAGCTCGTCAATCTCGGCATCGTGAAAATAGGCTGCTGCTGTCAACACTCCGTTCAAACAGAGACCGGTGTCGATGGTGGAGTATTCGCAGTGCTGCCAGCGCGCCGCAGTGTAGCGATCGAGGAAGTGTGCGAAAAAGCCGTATTGGTGCGGCACTCGTTCGTAGAGGGTGCGGAGCGTGCCGCGCGTGATCGCTAATGCCTCAGCGCGGCTCATGCGTCCACGCTCGACTGCGATCACCCACGCGCTCAGGGCAAAACCAACCGCGGCAATCGAGGCGATGCGTGGGCGATGAATCGCATCAACCGTCAGCCCGTAGCCGGGGCTAGCCGGATCGAGGTTGGTGCCGGCGCGAAAAAAGGCCAGCGCGCCATCAATTTCATAGTCGAACAGCGTTGTTTCGTCCACAAGCTACTCCAGTGTTTCAGGATGTTTCAGCGATGATGCGCGAGCGATAAAGGTGGTGGGAATACGTTGGGGCGGGGATGCCTCTTCGTGCTCGAGGTAGCGCATCAGCCATTTGGCGGCAGTGCCGCCCCATTCCCGTCGCGATGCGCCGATAGTTGAAAGCGGCGGTTGCACGTAACGGGCGAGCAGGATGTCGTCACAACCAACGATCGCAATATCACGTGGCGCGACCAATCCGTGTTCGCGCATGGCCCGCATAAAGCCGATAGCCATTTGGTCATTGGCGCAAAAGACCCCTTCGGGCAGATCGCCCTCGGCGATGATCCGTTGTGCCGCCTCGTACCCCGATTGTTCGGTAAAATTGCCGGGATAGACCCGCACTGATAGATTGTGACGCGCTGCTTCGTTCAGAAACGCCTGCATACGCTCGTTGTTGTCAAATGAATTAGGCGCTCCCGCCACGTAAGCCAATTGCCGCAACCCCTGCCGGTAGAGATGAGCAAAGGCTTGTGCGACGCCTTGCCGGTTGTCGAGCAGAAGTGGGAAGACGTGCTGGGCTTCGAGCTGCCGATCCATCACCACGATCGGGAATTTCGGCCCGGCCAGCCGCAAAATCTGCTCATCGGGGATGCTAGTATCGAACACGATTGCGCCATCAACTTGGCGGTGGGTGAAGATGCGCCGCTCGACCCGTGTTTCTGGACAGACAATCAGTTCGTATTCGGTGGCAAGGATAACCTCGTGAATGCCATCGAGAATCTCTTCGTAAAACGCGCCGGCAAACCGAGTAATAAATACCCCGATCGTGCGCGACCGGCGCGCCTTGAGATGGCGGGCAAAGGCATTGGGATGATAGTTGAGTTCCTCAGCCGCTTGCAGCACGCGCTGGCGCGTCTCTTCGCTGATGGTGCCAGTGCGGTTGAGCGCATACGATGCTGCGGTGACGCTCACTCCGGCGCGACGAGCAACATCTTTGATCGTGGGCATTGTGCCTCCTCAATCAGCTACACGGTCTATCAACATCCGCTGGCCGTGATGGCTCCAGCGGGGCAGGTTTTACGAATTGGAAAAGCTACCTTTCCGCCTTGCTCCCTCTCTCGATTCCCTCACTATGGGGGAGGATGTGAGAGAGGCGCGCAGGCATCATCTAGCCGGCGCGATCCCCAGCCGCGCCAGCCCAGTCTGAATCACAGGGTGGGCCATCATCACGCGGTGGATCAGTCCATCCTGATAATTGGCCAGCATCAACAACGAGATGCCTTTATCAATCCCGATCACATCGGTGGCATACCAATCGCGCGAGAGGTTAAAGGCGTCGTAGAAGCCATAACGACCCTTCAGCCGCTCGAGCGAATAGTAGTAGCGCATTGCCTGCAATGACTCCTCCGGCGTAAAAATGATCGAGCCAATCGCACCCGCCGGTGGCACGGTGTCGTCAATAAAGTGCGAGCGGTTGTCGTACCCTGATGGCGGCGCGCCGTAACGCCCTTCATAGCCGTTCGGCCCATCGCACGCAGTCAGGCCCCACGCGGTGGGGCCAATCGTAGTGTATTTCGCGTCCATCGCAACGGCGAAGTCGTAATGGGCGCGCGATGCCGCTACCGAGTTTTGATGCCAATCGACTCCTTGCCGGTCGACCAAGCCGCGAAAGTCGATCCACGCATGGCTGAATTGGTAGGTGAAGAGCGAACCAAACCACGAGTGGATGAATGGATCGCCCTTGCCGTAGCGCCCCACATGGCGGATGAAGGTGTAGTAGGGCGTTTCGCCAACCGGGTGGGTGGGCGAACCTGCTGCCAACACGTAGAGCATCAATTGTTCAGCGTAAAAATCCCAGTGGCCGCTGAAGCCTTGTTCGGGGGTGAAGGCCATGTAAAACATCTGCCGATCTGGATCGAGAAACCATGGCCAATCAACCCGCTCGTAGATCGCATTGGCCAGTGTCTGCACTTCATCGCCAAAATACTGGCCAACCGCCAGCACCCCCATCAGTAAAATGGCGGTGTCAATGCTCGATACTTCGCTTTGCCATGCGCGCCGGCCCGTGTTTATATCAAGAAAGTGGTAGTAAAAACCTTCGATCAATGCGATCTGTTCCAGCGTTTGCAACGTGCCCAACGCTCGTTCGTAGCCTTGGTCACGGGTGATGTACCCCCGTTCGACCCCGACAATCAACGCGGTCAGGCCAAAACCAACTGCGGCGATGCTGGCGATCCCCTCCGATCCCGGATAACGATCACGAATGAGACCATAGCCGGGGCTGGCCGGATCGGTGTTGGCCTGTTCCCAGAAGAAGTCGAACGCCGCGCGCATCTCGTAAGCGATGATCTCGTCATCGCTGGCTGTCGCTGGTGGCGTTGGCATCGGTGTGCTCGGTAGCGGTGTCTTCACGACCGGCGTTGGCGTGAACGCAGCTTGGGTGGGTGTGCTCGACGGCGTATCGGTTGGCCCAACCGGCGTGGCGCAGGCTGCCAACGCCACAATAAACCCTAACAGCAGAAGCCAAATTGAAAGCTTATTCACCGGCAAGTCCTGATCGTTCAATCGATTCGACAAACCAGCGCTGCAAGATGAAGTAGATCACCAGCAGCGGCAAAATAGTCAGAAACGTCCCGCTCATCTTGACCGCTTCGTTGAGCCGGTCGAAGATGTTGACCATGCTTGAGGGGTAGAGATTCTCGTAAGCTTGGGTGAATTTGGCCAGTTGCATCGGCAGTGTCTGAATGCCTCCTTCCAAAAACACCGTGGTAAGGTAAGTTTCATTCCAGTACCATACAACCGAAAAGATGAATGAGACGATAAAAGCCGGCACTGCGCCGGGCAAGGCAATGCGCCAGAATATGCCAAGATCCGACGCGCCATCGAGCCGGGCGGCTTCTTCGAGCGCTCGCGGCAGCGAGAGAAAGTTTTGGTAAAAGATGAGAATGAAGATGGCGCTCTTGAACCCTTGCCCTAGCGCCGCCGGAATAAGCAGTGCCCAAATGTTCCCTAATAGATTGAGGTAGCGATAGTTGAGCATCTGCGGGATGATCGTGTTTTGCGGCGGAATAACGAACGTAGCGAAGATAAGGGCGAAGAGCAGCGGCTTGCCCCACAACCGGTAGCGGGCTAGCCCGTAGCCAACCAACGCGCAGACCACCACCTGCAACACCGTTGGCGCAGCGCTGACCACAATGGTTGCGCGCAGGGTGTCAAGGTAATTGAGCACCCGATACGCCTTTTGGTAATTGCCCAGATACAGCTCGGTCGGCACCCATTGCACCATCGGGTTGAGCAGATCAGCGGGACTTTTGAAGCTGTTGACTGCCATAAATAGCAGCGGGTAGAGATACACAAACCCGATCGCGATCAAGATTGCGTAGAGGAGGCTGGTGGGTAACAGACCGGGCCGGTTGTGTACCCCCCACACCACTCGTCGTAGATAATCAAACTGTAGCCGCCGCATCGGCAATCCTCCGGTAGACGAAGTTTGCTACGTTGCCCCCACCCCAGTCCTCGCTGTGGCGGACGTATTCCCTCCCTCCAGCGGGGGGAAGCCGAGAGGGGGCCACAGCCTTGCCCCCACTCCAGTTCTAGAGACTGGCCCGCCGGGCGGTCTCTACCCCATACCTTCAATCCTTCGCCCGCGGGCGCAAGACCAAAAAGGTCGCTATCAATAGCGCGATCAACGCCAACGCATAGAGAAATGCCATGGCGCTAGCGTAGCCGATCCCGCCCTCAACATCGTAAATGCGCGAATGAATATATTTGATCACTTTGTTTTCCGAAAAATGTGAGAGGGTGATAATCGTATAGAGCGCATTGATCACGGTGGTGGTTGTGAGCGATGGCAAGGTAATTTTCCAGAACATCTCCCACGCTGAAGCGCCATCTACCGCGGCTGCTTCATAGACAAAACGGTCAATCTTTTGCAATCCGGCCAGATAGATCAGAATTTGCACGCCAGAAAACCACAAAATAAGAATGAACGACGTTAACAAATACCGGACTGGCTCGCGCAACAGGGCCGGTAATTGGCTAACAAAAGCGGTCACTGCCGCCGAAGAGGCCACTTGTGGCGCTGAAGTCGCTCCTTGCGCGACTAGTTCGCTGATGACCGGCCCGCTTGTGATCACGACCGGTAGAAAGAAGATGGTGCGAAAGATGGCTCTCCCCCAAAATGGCACATTCAAAAAGAGGGCAATGATCATAGAAAAGATCAAAATAATCGGGACTGAAATCGCCGTTTCAATTACATATTCCACCAGTAGTTGCACAAAGGTCGGATCGGTAAATAGGGCGCGGGTGTAGTTTTGCCAGCCGATGGCGGTCAACTCAATCCCTGTTACCGCAACTTTGACATTGCTTAGGCTGTATTGGAAGGTTTGCGCCAGTGGTGCGGCAGTGAATAGCGTAAACCCAATCAGCCATGGCAAGAGAAAACGGTAGCCTTGCAGATTTTCGCGCAGGCGAAAGCGCCATCGTGTTCTGCTGTTGGCCATGCCGGTGCTCCTTCTTCTACCCCTTTCCTCTCGCCGCGCGCGAGAACAGGGAGGGGCCACTACTCAATCACCACCGCCTCCCGAGCTGGGATCATTCTGCCGGCCAACGAGACCGGTTGGTTCGTGTAGTTGACCACTATCCGTTTGCCGTTGGCATATTCGGTGACGGCCACGCCGGGCAAAGGCGTCGTTCGCGCCACAATCGCCGATCCTTGCACCGGCCCTAACACCTTAGCCAGCCTTGTATAGGCCCGCTGCACCTCGTCGCGCCATTGGCGATAGGCCGAGGTGTAGATCCAATTCGATCGCGTCTTTAACATTGCTGCTGTTGTCTCGTGGGTGAGCAAGAAGGATGGGTAGGCGCCATAGTCGGCGTGGCGCAGCAGGTCTTCTTCCAGATTCGACGAGAAGTTGAGCGGTGGGCCGTAGTATGGAATGTAGCCGGCCAACACGATCGGCAAGAAGGGTACGGCAGCAGAGGTGTAGATGTAGCCGCTGTCGCCGAGCGGCATATCGTAGTAGGCACGGGTAGCGCCCCATAGATAGGCGTTGGGCCGGTAGATGGCAAAGGGGCCATTGGCGGTTAGTCGCTCTTGATAGGCTTGCAAGCTCTGCTCGCGGTTGCGGCGGGTTTCGGCGCGAAAATCGCTGTACAGCCGAAAGCCAATGCCGTCGAGCGCGATGCCAATTTCCACCGGTTGAAAGGCGTCGCGCCACGCTGCGATTCGCCGCTCGACTGCCGGCAGGTTGAGGTAGATCTGCTGCATGCCACGATGCGTGCCCCGTAAGATGGCCCGGTTGATCGCCATCGCGGTCTCGGCCCGCGTGTAGCCACTCTCATCAACGAGTCCAGCCTGCGGATCAACATACAAACTCAAGTACCCTCCCTGCGCTGCAATTGTCTGCGCCAACCGTTCCAATGCTCCCCGGCTGCCCAACGCACCTTCGATCCGCAGGTCGAGCGGCAGCGGCGCGGTCGCGCCTTGCGGTTGCCAGCCGTAATAGACCACTTCCACCCGCCTCGTGGGCAGATCGGCGAGTATCTCGGCCATTTCAGCGATGGTTGTCATCGGGATGGCCCGCTGCCAGAAGAGCACTCGCTCACGTTCAGCGCCGAGAAACTCGACCCGCAATGGTATCCCGTCACTGATGGCTCCCATTGGCTGCAACACGCCCTGCCCAACCAGAAAACGCTGATAGGCTCGCGCCAAGCCAACATAATCTGCCTCGGCTCCAGTGAGGAAGTGGTAGTGCTGCACAATGTCAAAGGCGTTCGTCTGTGGTTGGATAACGGTTACTCCTGCGCCGGAGCGATTCGTGGGCTGGAAATAGCTCTCGTTGTAGATGAAGAGGTTGTAGAGAAAGTTGAATTTGGTAATTATCCCCGCCGGGTGCGCTAGCAGTTCGGCAAAAGCCGATCCCTGTTCGAGAATGGTCAGGAAGGCATGCCGTCCTTCGCCATGCACCATCCCAAAGACCGGCGCCGAAAGCGGGTAGATAGGGCGGGTGTCGGGGTTGGCTGGCAACTCACCGCGCATTCCTAGATCTGGGCCATAGTAGCGGCCGTAGAACATCGCGCGGGCGGTCGTGCGCTCGGCGAAGGCAATGGTGCTGCCGCTGCCATCGGGAATCAGCATGTATCCCGGTGTCTCCGCTTCACGGGTGGCGCCGAAGAAGGGGTAGAGGTGCAATTGGGCCAGCCGGAAGTTACCCGCTTCACCGATCCCGCTGAATGGCACGGCCACCCGCACCCCGCTCGGCGTTAGCGTGACCTGCACGGTTACGGTGATGGCCGGTTCAGTGAAGGTGACTTGGCCGGTAAAACCATCGCTGTGCAGCGTAATTGCAAGCTGGTGTTCGGCGTTCGTAATCGAGGCCCGCCGCGTGTTGGTGCGCGCATCCATATACTCGATGCTGATCCCGCTGCGGGCAAAGGCCGTCCATGTCCGGTTGAGCCGGTCGTCTGGCGTCACTTCATCGAGGTTCGACGACCAGACATAGCCGCTGCGCCGGTCGAGTACCTTGAAGGCCAGCGTCTCGCGGTTGAGGTACAGCTCGAAGCCGGCATTGGCGGCCACCCGCTCATAACCGGCGGGGATGTTCGGCGCGCTTCCCGCCGCGTGGGTGGTGGGCAGATGCGTCGCCAGCAGGAGCGCTCCGATCAGGAGATGGATGAGTGTGTATGCCTTCACCCTGAACCTCGTGTGTGCCAATGGTACGATCGCTATCGCAATGCCCTACAAACTACGCAACCCGATCTCCTGCCAGACCGCGCTGACAAAATCGAACAGTTGCCCGAAGAGCAGCGAGAGAATGTAGGCGGTGAGCGCCAACATCGCCATCGTGAACAGCGTCTTGAGCACGTTGCTCGTTGTTTCGGAAATGGTGTAGTTGTGGATTTCCCGCACCATAATAAAAAGCATCAATCCAGTCCATGCAAAGATGACCTGTTGCGAAAAACTGACCAAGAAGACTTCATTGAGTGTGAGTACATTCGAGGCGGCGATCACCACCGGCATAAACAGCGCATAGGGGAAGAGGCTGTAGGCGCTGCCGATGACCACATCGCGCACCCGACCTTCGCCGTCGCTGATGGTTGATACCAGATAGTTAGCGGTGTTCCACAAGCCAAACAGCGCCACCAGCAGCGCGATTTCGTTTTCAACCCGAATCTGGCCGGGATAGGCATACTGGTTGAACGGAAAACCCATCAGGTAGAGCGACAGCACATGCACGGCGATGACCCACAGGTAGATCAGCAGCGCAAACCGCAGGCTGCCGCGCTGATTGGCTTTGATGTAGTAGAAGCTATCGACCGGATGACGCACAAAGCGTAGCAGGAAGACCGCATCATCAATCAGCCGGTAACGGCGCAGCCGGCGCATACCGGCCCGCAATGGCGCTAGCCAGCCGTACCGCTGCTCAAATCGGCGCAAGACGCTCTGGCCGATCGCTGCCAACGTTACCCCGACGATGAACGGGCCGAGGTATTGTTGTAACACCGCATTGCGCAGCTCCCAGAACGCTTCGGAATAGCCGTTCCGATCTTCAGCGTAGCGGTAGGCGGCCAGCGCGGCGGCGTAGTCGCCTGCCTTGAAGTAGGCATCGGCCAGTCCCTGATAGGCCATAATGAACGAGCCGTTGTAGTTGAGCACCTGTTCAAAGTAGGGTTGCGCTTCGCGGTAGAAGCCGGCCAGATAGAGCCGCATTGCCCGATGCACCGTCTCGGCGAAGGCCGTCGCTTGGTAAAGAATGAGCGCATTCTTTTCTTTATCGAGCGCGTAGATCACATCGCCGGCGCGGGCAATACCGGTCGGGTTGATCAATGTGCCGCGCCGTTGATCGCCATAGTCGCGGGCACTGAACATGAACAGCAAGGTGCCGTTTTGGTCGTATTCGAAGATGCGCCCCTCGCCATCAACCACCACCAGCAGCCCTTCGGGATCGATATGGATGTCGCGGAACGAGGTCGAGCCGTAGATGGTCGGGAAGATATTGCGCCCCGCCACGGTAAACTTGCGAATGCTCTGATCGGCGAAGGTGCTGGCGGTGATGGTGTAGAGCATTGATTGGCGGTCAATCGCCAGATTTGACGGTGAAGCGGCTTCGTTGCGCACCAGTTGGGCCAGTTGCTCTTCGCTCAGAAACATGCGCTGCAAGATCATGCGCAGCGACATCTGGGCCGTGTTGGCGGCGAAGTTGCCGATAAAGCGCCCGTCAGGGTTGAGTTGAATGACCCCCTGCACCGATCCCTCGCTGATCACGTAGAGGTTTTTGCGCCGGTCAACCGCTACTTTGCGCGGCAAGAAGGTGCGGTTCTTGCCAAAGAGCGGCTCGCTGGGCCGGCCAAACTGGTGGCGTAGCGCGCCATCGGCGGCAAAGACCACGATCTGATTCAGGCCGGCATCGGCGACATAGACCGTTCCTTCATCATCGACAAACACGCCGGTCGGCTTGTTCAGCACTCCTTTGCCATATTCGGCAGTCACAGCCAGCGTCGCATCGAGCCGCACTATGCGCCCGTTGCCGGTATCGGCGAGGTAGATCACGCCATCTGGCGTCATGAACAGGTCTTCCGGCCCGGCCACCGGCAGAGCGATTTCATCCACTGGAATGTAGGCATCCTGCGTCATGTACAACTCGCCGCCGGGACCGGGAGTCCACGTCACATAGGGGGCATCGGCCCGCGCTGGCGGCGCGAGCAACGCCAGCCCCCATGCCAGCGTGATCAGCGCGCCGATCACGAAGCTTATTCGTTTGCGGATGCGCACTGGTCTCATGTGCTTGCCTCTGCGTTCTTCCTTGGCCCCTTGCCCGCCTGAGTGTATCGCGCTGGCCTCCATTTACTTCAACCCTGAATGCGACATCGTGCTCATCACTTGGCTCTGCAACAAGATAAAGATGATGAGGTTGGGCAAAAAGACAATCAATGAAGCCGCCGCTGCCATCCCCTGCCCGGCGACTAGATTGGCCCCCGCCGTGGTTGAAGTGAGGGTAGAGAGATAGAAGGCGAATGTCTTTAGATTTTCGTCGTTGATGTACATTGCCGACGTATCAACGTTATTCCACGAAGCTTGAAAGGCGAGGATAGCGATAGTTGCCAGCGCCGGTCTAGTCAGCGGCAAAATGATGTGCCAATAAATCTGCATGTCGTTTGCGCCGTCAATCTGGGCAGCTTCGATCATCTCGTTCGGCAGCGCATCCATAAATTGCTTGAGCAAGAATAGACCGACCGGCATGGCGAGCGCGGGCAGGATATGCACCCAGAAGGTGTTGAGCAGGCCGAGCTGTTGAATGATCAAGAAGCGCGGGATCGTTACCGCCACCGGCACAAACATCAGCGCGACGGTATTAATCGCAAACAGCGTATTCTTAAGCCGGAACCGCTTCTTCGAGAGAGCAAAGGCCGCTGTTGAGCCAACCACCACCGAGGCCAGCACCGTCAAGAGTGTCACCATCACGCTATTGAAGAGGTAGCGGCTGACTGGCACCTCTGACGTTGAGATACGCGCAAAAAGGTCGGTGAAATTCTTGAGCGTGGGCCGCACCACAAAAAAGCGTGGCGGATAGGCAAACAGCTCCTCCGGCGGTTTGAAAGCGTGCGAGAAGATGAAGACGATCGGCAGCAGCATAAACACTGCCAACGGCAGCAAAACGAGATAAAACTTGAGCTGGCTGGGATGAAACCCGCGCGGGTTCATGCCACTATCGCGCAGACTATACGTAAACCAGCGTTTGCGCCTCATCTCAATCCTCGCGGAACAGTTTGTTGGCAAGCCGGTTAAAGAGCAGCACCATGAACAGCAACACCACTGAAACGGCGGCGGCATAGCCCATCTCGTAGCGCAAAAAGCCGTAGTCTTCGATATGGTTGACAATCAGTTGGCCAGCATACTGCGGCGTTGGGTTGCTGCCCGATAGCGCGACCCCAATCGTGCCGGCCTGAAACGCGCCGACAATCGCCATCACCGCGCCAAACAGCATCTGTGGTTTCATTGATGGAATGGTGATGTAGATGATCTCTTGCCAGCGGCTGCTAATCCCGTCGAGCGCGCCGGCTTCGTACAATTCGGGATTGATGTCGAGCATGCCGGCCAGCATAGCCAAAAAGCCGACTCCCATGCTGCTCCACAGGGTGACGATGATCATAATCGTCATTAAGTACTCTGGCGATTGCAGCCACTGGATTGGCGCTTGGATCACGTTCAAGCTGAGCAGGAAGCTGTTCAGGTAGCCATTCTGATCACCGCTAAACAGCGTCTGCCAAACCACTGCCATCGCCACGCCGCCGGTCATTGACGGCGAGTAGAGGATGAGAGCGAAGATCGTGCGCGGCGTGCGTGGGAGCTGGGCCAGCATCCACGCCAGCAAGAAGGCCAGCACGTACCCTCCCGGCCCAACCAGCACGGCAAACTGGATCGTGTTGGGCAAGACGTAGCGCATAAAGATGTCGTCTTGGGTCAGCAACACGATGTAATTGAGCAGACCGTTGAACTGTGGCGGCTGGATCGAGTCGAAAAAGGTGAACGACAGCAGAAATGCCGCTAGCACCGGGATCGCAATGAAGATTGCGAACAGCACGGCATACGGAGCGACGAAGCCGTATGCGCTCGCCTCTTTGCGCCACTGCCTGCTCAGTTGGCTGCGCCATTCAGTTTGCATGCGCCATCCACTCCTTCACCATCTCGATCGTCGGAATCGTGATAGATCGCACCCGCTCGCCATTGCGGATGTAGCCGAACTCGGTCATCTTGCGCACAATCTCACGATTGATGACCGTCACGGCACTGTCAATTGCAACCCGTGGGTTCGCGCCTTGAAAGACGATCCGGTTCCAGACGTTGCTCAACTCGCGCTCTTGCATATAACTGCCCGGCAGCTTGATCGGTTCTTGCAGCCATTGCCACTGCTGTAAAATTACCTCACGGTGCGAAGCGGCGATTGGCGTGAAGCGGAATGCCTCTAGATTGGCCGAGTTCCACAAGTATTCCAGCCCGAAGTTCATAATCAGCTCTTGCTGGAAGGCAACCTGCGTCTCGGTTGACATCCACCACTTGAGAAATGCCCATCCTTGTTGCGGCTTATCGGTATTGGCAAACATCATCGCCGCCTGCGCCGAGCCGGTCGCATAACGCAACTGCCTTCCGTCGGGCAAGACGGTCGCCGGGTAGAGGTCGATGTCCCACAATCCATCGATCTCTGGCGCAGCGGTCAGCAACTTGAGATACGTTTCAAAGTTCGAGATGCCGACCGGCGTTTCGCCAGCGCGAAAACTGTCGTAGAAGCTGGCCGTGGTGAGCGGCATGCCGTAGATGGTGAAACTCTCGGCCATAAACCGGATCGCCTGAATCGCTTCGTCCGATCCCAAGCCCGACATGCCATCTGGCGTATATAGCGATGCGCCATAGTTGAAGAGGTAAGGCGCCGTGACCAGATACCCCTTCAGGCCACCCCCGCTTGAAAGCGGCGTGTTGTAGTTCATGCCGAAGCGCTGCAATTCGGGCAGCATCTCTAGCACTTCATTCCACGTCCGCGGCACCGGCAAGTTGAGCGTTTCGAGAATATCTTTGCGGTAGAACGTGACCCAAAAATCTTGGGTTTCGGGAATCGCGTAGACCGACTCGCCAATGATGTAGCTCAAGAGCGAACCGGGCGCATAGATGCGAATGAAGCGGTCGAAGTCGGGGAAACGGCGCAGATCGTAGAGCGCGTTGCGGATTGCCAGCTCATACGGGATGTTGGTGCTGACACCGAGGGCAATATCGGGTTGGGTGCCGGCGGCGCATGCTAGTACGAGCTTCGACTCGTTGGGCATAATCGAAAACTTGACCTTGATCCCGCTCTGCGGAGTGAAGCGCTCGTCGGCCATGCGCTGAAGTAGGTTGACATATTGTTGCGGGCGATTAACCCACACTTCCAACTCATCGGGGGCGGCGCCGATGCTCTGGTAGGGATCGCTGCGGAACGAGGCGAAGAAGCGCTGGAACCAATCGGTGACGACTGCGCCGGCGGTGATGTTGGGTTCGGGTGGGATGATGTCCGGCGAATGGATGTAGATCTTGTCGAGCGCCAGCGGTTGGCTCTGCAGCGAGGGCAAGATGCTACCGAGCAATTGCGCTGCCGAGCCGGCCCCTTCCGATAGCCGGCTCATGCGGGTAGGAATCCGGTTGGGGTCTTGGGCCAGAACCGCCAGATTGTCAATCGCCATCTGGTAGGCCAGCACCTCCGGCGAGGCCGGGGTTTGGTTGACGGCCAGCAACGCTTGTTGGTCGGCGCGCAGTTGGTTGATCAGAACCGCCAACCGTTCGCGAATATCGGGAATGTAGTCGGCGATCTCCCACTCTTTGTAGATGTCAATCTGATTGCCGGTGAGCCGCTTAATCGCAAAGGCGAGGTCGGCAATCGCTTTCAGGCCGGCCCGCACCCGTTCAATCGAGTCGTGGTAAGGCGCGGTGGTGGCTTCGATCCCCAGAATGTGTGTGCCTTGTTCGAGATAGATCTGGTAGGGAGTGGATCCGCCTAAGGTGTAGTTGCGCCAATGCGGGTTATAGCCGAACGGCACTGCATTTAGCTCGGCAAACAGCACCTGATCATCAATCAGAATGCGGCGATAAACGGTAAAGTTATTCTTGTAATCTTGGATGGCGCGCAGCGTGATCGCATACCAGCCACTCTGGGGCACGCGAAACTCGTAGAAGACGGCAGTGCCGCTGCGGCTCCAGCTTTCGCCGCCGAGGGTGTTCATCCGCAAGTGGTACGGATCATACGGCGTCACTTCAAGATTGCGACGACCGAGCGGACGCACGCTGGTGTCATTCTTAAAACTTGGCCGTTCGGCTTCGAGTTCGATCAGCACGCCACTGGTTGTGGGCGCTTGCCGGCTAGCGTGATATTCAGCATAGGTTGGGTACGCGCTGATCGCCGGTTGCAAATAGATGCTGCCAAGCGCGATCGTACCTTCGCCAAGACTAAACGAGATGCGCTGGCGGCCCGCCGGCAGGGTAATCGTAGCCGGATAGGGTTGGCTAAAGTTGGGATCGCGCAACCAGACGTGGCTCCAGCGAGCCAAGCGGGCTTGCGGGATCAGGGTTTCGTTGCCGTAGCGATCGAGTGGGAATTGATCGGCGGTATCGTGATAGAAGAGCGGGATGATCAGCCGCTGGCGATCGCTGTGGCCATCAATCTGCACGAGCAATTCAGGCGGGATGAACGTGACCTCTTCCGGCACAGCGGCATCAATCGCCAGCATATACGCGCCGGCCTGTGGCACCTCGACAGCAACGGTGATGTGATCACCGGCGCGCAGCATGACGCTAGGTTTAGCGTAGGCCGTTGCTAACGGGTGGGTGCTTAGCGGCAAGCCTAACGAATCGGCGCGCACCTCAATGATTGGCGTCCGCCCGCCCTCGGCCCGCGCCAGCGATGGGCTAGAGAGCAGGCTGGCCAGCGCCAGCCAGAGCGCAATTATGAGGTGAATGGTATGCCGGTGTATAAGCATAGAAGGGTATTGATGGGGGCAGGGCGCGCCCTGCCCGTACTCGATCCGTTCCGTTACCGCAACGCAGCGTCAACCTCGGCCCGCGCCGTATCAAGGATATTGTTGGCGAACGCCTCTAATTTCGGCGCGTAGTCTTCGTACTTGTAGATGCCATCGGCGGCGCGGAAGAACATGAACCACATGTTCACATCCTTGTCTTCGCCGATGTCAATACCCGGCTTGCCTTCCCAGCGCGCTTGAATGTAGCCCGGCACCAGTTTGGCCAGCGACTCGACGAGACTGTTGTCGAGGTTTTCCAGCGCAGCGTTGATGCCCGGTTTGTCGAAGAATTGGCGGTAGAGCGCAAGCGACTCGGCATCAATCGCGACCGGCATCTTGCTCGGCACGCTACCCATCTCGCGGGCCAACTCCACCTCTTTGGCGTAGGCAGCGCGGGCAAAGGTCATCCAGCGCGCAAACTGGTATGCCTCTTCCAAGTTTGGCGCCGTCTTCGAAACGACGATGATGTCCATGACAATGGCCTGATTGCCGCCGGGGATGCCGACAAAGTCCCAATCAAAAGTGGCGTTTTGCGCAATCTGCGGAATCGCCCAGCCGCCTTCCCAACGCATGCCGACTTCCTGATTCAGGAACAGCTCCCATGGCCCGGCCGACTTGAAGTTCGGCTTCTGCTCGTCGGTCAAGCCTTGCCACGTATAAGGCTTCAGCTCGGCCACCCGCGCTACCGTCTCTTTGAAGGCCGGCGAGTTGTAATTCATGTGAACGCCATCGAAACTGAACCACTGCAGCTTGTTGTCGAGCACGTGCGGGTACCAGCCCATCACAAACTCCATCTCGTCGAGGCCGAGAATGCCACGCGCCGGGTTGTGCAAGCCGGTCACCGCCGCATTGAACTCGTCGAGCGTGAAGCCGTATTTAGGCGCGTCGAGATTGGCCGCTTCGTACAGGTTGCGATTGACGAAGTAACCCATAATGAACTGCGCCGCCGGCAAGCCCATCACCTTCCCGTTGTAGGTGACACCCGAACGCAACACTTCAGGGATCAGCGCCCAGTCGGGATCGTTGGCAACCAACGCCGTCAGATCGGCCAGCCAGCCGTTCTTGACATAGAGCGGCATATTGTTGGCCATAAAGACATCGGGCAAAGCGCCTTTAGCGGCATAGGTGTTCAGCATATCGTCCCAACCGCCGCCCGACATGTCCACAAACTCGATGGTCACGTGCGGGTTGAGGTCGGTGTACGCCTTGACCAAGCGGCGCTGGATGTTGTTTTCCTCCTCGGTGCCGAGGTTCCAGTTAGCGTAGCGTAGCGTTACCGGTTGCTTGGCGGCAGCCGTAGGGGCCGGTGCAGCCGTGGGGGCTGCCGGCGCGGCTGTCGGTTGCTCAGGGGGTGTCTGAGGCGCAGCGGTCGGCGCTTGGGTGGGTGGTGGCGTGGCCGCCGGCGTACAACCGGCTACAGCAACCAACAACATCAGTATCACCAGCAGGAAGCCACCTTTGGCAGCGGGTTTCATGCAGTTCCTCCTTGGCATGCAAACATTGCTACGAATCAGGGTTGCGGCATCGCAAAAGTATTTTTCTGAGCTGAGCGTCTGCCTCCTTTCTAGTCTGCCTACGCCGAGCAGGTTGTCAGCGTATGCTGATGAGTGTTACCCCTTGTCTCCGGCCTTTCGCGCAGGACGCTGCTCTATTAGTCAATTGGCGTTTCCAGCGCAAGCGCAGCGCCCACCGGGGCTGGCCTCGGTGGCATCACCCCAAAACGACCCGCACCCGATGGGTTTGTCCATCGGCGAAGACTGGCACGACATTGCCGTCGAATGGTTCCCCATCTACTTCGAGTGTCGCAACCCCGCGATTCACGTGGTTAGGATTGAGCACCTCAATCTCGTACACCGCACCGCGGAAGTGGCGGCGCACGGTGAAGCGATCCCATGCTGCCGGAATCAGCGGGTCGATCAGCAAGCCATTGGCCTGCGGCCTAATCCCCAAGATCCAGTGCGTCGCCACGCGGTGCAGCCACTGTGCCGAACCGGTGTACCACGTCCAGCCGCCACGTCCAAAATACGGTGATTGCGGGCCATCGATGTTGCCCGGCGTGACATACGGTTCGGCCTTGTAGCGATCCGGGTCAGCGCTGCGGTTGGGCGGGCAGATGCGGCGGTAGGCTTCGTAAGCCTTTTCGGCGTCACCGAGCAGCGCGTAGGCCCACACCGACCACGTTGCGGCGTGAGTATAGACACCGCCGTTCTCGCGCAGCCCCGGCGCGTAGCGGGTTACATAACCGATATCGGGGCGCGGGCGAGTGAAAGCGGGATAGTTGAGCAGCGTGCCGTAATCGCAAAGCAGATAGCGCGAGACCGACTCCATCGCTTGCCAAGCCCGCTCATGGTCGGCGATGCCGCTGATCACCGCCCAAATGTTGGGCATCAAGAAGATGCGACCTTCATCATTCTCGCGCGACCCCAACGGCAAGCCGTCATCGGTTGTCGCCTGCAAAAACCACTCGCCATCCCAGCCATAGCGGTTCGTTGCCCAGCGCAGCGTCTCCCGCACGGCGACGCAACGTTCGGCGAAGCGATCGTCGTTACGCTGGCGGGCAAGCGACAGCCAACGTTCGAGAATCGCGTAGAGAAACTCGGCCACCCAAAAACTCTCGCCGCGCAGATGGGTGCCAACTGCGTTGAGGCCATCATTCCAATCGTGATCACCCATCAGTGGGATGCCGCGAGGCGAAAAGCGGCTGAATGCGCGCTCGATCGCTCGCTTACAATGCAGATAGAGCGGCTCGGCCGGGCCATTCAGGTACGGTACCGGCTCGTCAAGAATCGCGAAGTCGTTAGTCTCTTGCAAGTACGAATCGACGATAAACGGCAACCAGAGCAGATCATCCGAGCAATTGGTGCGCGGGCCACCGCCGCGGATCGAAAACCACCAGTGCAACACATCGCCCTCAATAAACTGCTGGGCAGCGTGCAGCAGAATCTGGTGCTTGGCCAATGCGGGATCGCACACCAAAAAGATCTGGCTGTCTTGCAACTGGTCGCGGAAGCCGTATCCCGCCGAGACCTGATAAAACGCCGACTTCGCCCACAATCGGCCTGAAATCGCCTGATACTTCAGCCAATAGTTGGTCATCAGATTGAGCGCCGGATCGGGCGTTGCGACGTGTTCGGCCTCGACCAGCCGCGACCAGAAGGCCTGTACTGCAGCTAGTGTTTGTGCGCTGGCTGTTGGCGAAGTGAAACGGCGGATCAGCGCGGCAGGGTCTTCGCGACCCTGCTCGGCAGCGCCCAAGGTAAAGACAACCGTGCGGCTCTCGCTGGGCGCCAGCGCCACTTCAACTTGCAACGCAGCGATCGCGTCGCCAAAGCGGCCGGTTCGGCCGGCCAAGGTTGCCATCCGCATTGCTTGCGGATGCTCAAGGCTCTGGTAGAGACCTATAAACGACTCTTTGTCGCCATCGAAGCTCTTCAGCGGCTCGCTCGCGGCTAGAAACGCCACGTAGGGCCAATCGAGGTTATTATGCCGGCCTGCCTCATCGGCAAAGCCCCACAGATACTTGCGCGCCAATAGCGCATTGAGTGAATGATCAACCGTGGTATCGATAAACAGCTTATGGAACTCGCGATGTTCGTCGGGCGCAAACCCCAACAGCCACTCGACATAAGAGGTTACATCAAGCCGGCGCGGTCGATCGGTCAGATTAGTCAGCGTCAGCTCAAAAAACTCAACTGGATCGTGCGGGGCGACGAAGACAGTCAACAGGCTACGAATGCCGTGCGCCTCCTGCGCGAAGCGCGAATAGCCCAGCCCGTGAGTCACTTGATAGTGGTCGTAAGCGTGCAACGTTGGTTTATAGGTTGCCGACCAGTACGCGCCGCTATCAAGATCGCGCAGATAAAGATACTTGCCCCAATTATCTTGCACCAAGTCTTGAAACGAGCGGGTAATCCGGTTTTGGCCGGCATTGTTGCGCCAGCTATAGCCGGAACCGGTCTGCGAGACCATCATAGAGTAATCGCCGTTGCTGATCACATTGCCCCACGGGCGCGGCGTCAGTGGCGTCGTGATGATGTATTCGCGGCCATCGGCGCTGAAGTAGCCGTAGCGGCTGGCAAAGAGGCGTTCCATAACACTCCGTTGTGGATAATAGCAAGCGGCGCTGCTACTGTTAAATGAAACGTTTCACACAGGTAAACAAAAAAATTGCGTGTGCGACAGAGAGTGATTGTGGCTGATGGGCCTATTGTAGCACTAGTTTTTTACTTGTCAAGACCAGATATGTAACGTTTCATTAGAAATTAATTGGCGCGCAATCATTGAGATGTTATCGGTTGGGCTGTACATAATTAGTAAGTGAAAGGTTTCACCAATAGTAATGGATTCGCGCATGATGAAGACATGAGGCCCCCTCTGTCATTGCGAGAGCGCGAAGCGCCCGCAGCAATCCCCCGCGCGATCGAGAGCGACCCCTGAGCGGGAACCTCCCGCGCTCGGTGGCTACCTGTCATTGCGAGGGCGCGCAGCGCCCGCAGCAATCTCCTGCACGAGCGAGAGCGGCCCCTGAGCGGGAACCTCCCGCGCTCGGCGACCCCCTCTGTCATTGCGAGGGCGCGCAGCGCCCGCAGCAATCTCCTGCGCGAGCGGGAAGGATGCCTTTCCGAAAGCCAGCCGCTGGTGCTGAAGGAGGAGATGGCTTCGCCGCCGGAGGCGGCTCGTAAAACAGGAGGGGGAGCGGCGCGCAAGCCTCAAGGATATGCCAACACCGGCAATAGCCTCCCCAACTCAATGTGCCGGTATCGTTGGCCTTTCGTGTACAATGGGAGTAGCGACCGGATCATCACACCGAGGTGGGTTATGCGACTCAGCGAAGATAAAGTGCGCCGGATTGCCGAGCGGTTGCACGACGAATTGGCCGAGCGTGGCCTGCTAGCCTATCGTGACCGGCCGGGCCAGCGCCCAAGCGATGGCCGCGCGCTGCGAGTCAAGGCGATCTACGATGCAATTGTGGCCGATCTCAAGATCGAAGAGGAGATTGACGCCGAGGTTGAGCGGATTTTGGCTACTTATAGCCGCGAGATCAAGGGTACCGAGCGCGATATTCTCTTCCGTAAGCACAAGGAAGAGGTAGCGCGCAAGCGGGGGTATATTTTGTAAATTGCATGTGCAATGTGTGGCTGCACCACCGCAAGAAGAGTATCTTCTGCATTCCTTTGAGCGCCTCATTTCAGCCAGTAGAGCAGGATATAGTGCGGCCCGGTGTGCGGCACGATAAACTCATCGCCGTGGGTCACGAAGCCAAAGGCGAGGTAAAACGGCAGTGCGCCGGTGCGCCCGTGGCACCAGATAAGGTCGCCGCCGTGACGACGGACATGCTCGATCCCGGTTTGTAACAACGCCTTGCCCAGACCCTGCCGGCGGGCGGCGGGAAGCACGCCCATGCCGCGCAGGCGCCATGCCGAGCGAGCCGGTAGGTCGGGAAAGGCTTCAGGGGCGAATGAAGCAATCCCAACGAGCTGCTCGTCAATGAATGCGCCAGCGTGGAGCGCCAGCGGATGATCGTCACCCGGATAGACTAGCTCGTTAATCGCTTGGTGCGGGCGGAGGATCTGTTGGCGGAGTGGCCGCGTCGCGGCGGCGCTGATCGGGCGAATAGAGTTCATACGTCAAACTGCTTTCCGCATCTTGCACCTTCGTGCCTAATCCCCCTGCGCCTTCGCGCCCTCCGCGCCTCTGCGTTCCCCCCGCGCCTTCACGCCCTCCGCGCCTCTGCGTTCCCCCCCCGCGCCTTCACACCCTCCGCGCCTCTGCGTTCCCCCCTCCGCGGCCCTACCGCTGCGCATCGAGGTAGTCTTGCAAGATGATCGACGCCGCCACCTGATCGATCTGCTCTTTGATCTTGGCCGGTTTGAGACCGAGGTTGCGCAACATCTGCTCAGCAGCGACACTGGTCAACCGTTCATCAAACAGCACAACCGGACAAGCCAGCGTTGCCGCCAACGCATCGGCGAAGCGTTGCACGGCAAGGGCTTGCGGGCCATGCTCGCCGCGCATCGTTAGTGGCAACCCCACCACCACCCGGGTTACACCCCGCTCGGCGACCAAGCGGGCAATCTGGGCAATTGCCCGTTCGAGCGGATGAGCCGCGATAGTAGTGAGCGGCGCAGCGATGCGCGCGCTGGCGTCACTGATGGCCACGCCGATACGCCGTTCGCCGACATCAAGCCCTAGAATGGTCTGCTCGTTGATTGTATTCACGTCTACCGGATATAGTCACATTGCGGAGGGCGCAGAAGAGGATCGCAACTTCACCTCTTCCGGCGTGCCCTCCTCACTCATTGCGAATCCGGAGCTGCCAGCTCCAACTGGGGAAGCGGTCAACATCTGGCGGCAGTTCAAAGCCGGCTAACCTTCCGCTCGCTACCAGAGCTTGCAACCCGGCTTCGGCTTCGGCGCGAGTGCGGCCTAACACCGCATTTTGGATCGCGGCCCGCGTTGCCGGATCAAGCTCGTTGCCGCAGGCCGGGTCTGGCCCCACTGCGCCATTGACCCGCAACGTCGCGCCATCCCAGCGCCAGCCGTTTATCACCGCAGCGCGACAATCACCCGGGCGCAACTGGCCGTTTTGGATCAGTTGGGTATTGAATGCGTCAGCCAACTGGCGTTGGAAGCTTGCCGAGTCGCCGCTGATAGCCAGCCCGCTATAGTTTGACTGGACGGTCAGGGTAAAGAAGCGATTATCTTTAGGCAGTGAGGTGCCTACCGGCGGATCAACGATCATCTCAAAGCCGGCCAGTTGCTCAAGCTCGGCCCGGCTCGGCGAGACAGTAGTCGGCTCGAGGCGGAGATTGCGGGCCAACGCCAACCCATCGAGCTGCCGGCGCGCCTCTTGATCGAGATTGGTGAGCGCCTCGGCCAAATAGCGGCGCACATCACTCTCTTTAATCACGAAAACCTCTTCGTCGGTTCCGCCGCCGATCGCCTCATGCACAGCCGTCAGCACGCCGCTGGTGAGGTTAATCGTTGGCCCGCCGGGAATACGCAGTTCACGGATGCTGTTGGCTGGAATATTGGACGCGCTGCCGGGTGAGCGAGCAATAATCCGCACCTGCGCTTCGCCAAGCGTAGTGACAATCTGATTGCCAAGATTAGTCGTCACCGCGCCGGGAACCGTCGCATCGGCCTCGCTGATGAAGGGAATGGGTTGATTGTTCGGCCCAAAGGCGACAAACTCGCTGCCTGCCGGAATAGTGATCGGTTGCGTATTCAGATTGCGCAAAATGATCGTGCCCTGCGCGCTGCTGACCGGCGTCATTACGCCTTCCGTCACTTCGCCACGCATGCTGATCGCGACGGTCGTGCCAATCGGCTCGGCGGCAACCGCGCTATTGCCGGCAGGCGATGTCACTGGCACCATTGGCAGGGCCAAGCCGGTGATTGGCGTGGTTTCGCGTGCCGGCAAACGCACCACGATGGTTACACTGCGCGTCACCACCAGCAAGACGCCAAACAACGCGATCATCACTATCAGCGCGACCAGTAGTATTTGGGCGAGGCGTGATGTCCGGCGAGTGGCGGGCTGGGGGGCGCTGCGTGGTGTGGTGGCTGGTGGCGGCGCAACTGCCGGTTCGCGCCGGGGCGATGCCGGCGCGCGTTGGGCGCGATCGGCTGCGCTCCGCTGTCCAATCTGGCTGGCGCGCGCCACTTCGTCATCTGAGAGTTGAATGTCTTCGGGGCGCACCCGTGGTGGTTGGCGTACCGCCTCGCGCGCCGGCGGGATGGGCGGTGGCGGCGCGCCGGTGCGCTCTTGCTCAAAGGCGGCGGCCAAATCGTCGAGCGCGTCGAAGAACTCCAGATCATCGTCACCCATCGCCTGCGACGGCGGTACGGCAGCGCCACTGGTGGTTTGGGGAATTGGCTGCGTCACCGGCGCTGCTATCGGGCGAGTTTCCGCTGGGGCCGGTTTAGCCGGTTCAAACAAATCACCAACCTTGCCGGCAGCAGCCAACTCATCGAGCGCAGCCAAAAACTCCAAATCTTCAGCCGGCAGGTCTTCACCGGCAGGCGGTGGAGATGGCGCGGGCGCTTGCACGTGCGCGCCGGTGACTTCAATCGTAGTCAAGCGGCTCTGGCGGGCAGCTTTAAGGATGGCCGGGTCAGAACTGATAATGGTCAGGGCAATGCCGGCGGCGGCAGCTAATTCACGCAACGTATCGGTGCTGGCGACACGCTGGAGGAACGTCGCACCTTCGGGGGCCAAAATCTGGACATTGGCGGCATGCGTTGCCCGCACCCGCGCCATCAGCGACTCGGTGGTGTCATCGGGTAGCGCAAGGACAAGCGCTGTCTCGTCGGTGATCATAGCCCCTCATCCCCAGCCCCTTTCCCTGCGCGCAGGGAAAGGGGCGCTGTGGCAACGCGCGAAGGTTGTTTTGTCGCGTACAGATAATGCATTACGGCAATGTAAGTCTACCACGCTCGATGGGTGGTGAACAAGCACGATAATACAGATGCTCGTGCGGCAGCTTCGCTGCCGCAGTCCAGAAGCTATGCGAGCGGTGTTTGATTTACCCAGCCTGTTCGGCCAACACCCCAGCCGCTGCGTTAATTGCCGCCGCCAATTGATCGGGGTTGCGCCCGCCGGCTTGGGCCACTTCCGGTTTGCCGCCGCCGCCGCCGCCGACAATCGCAGCCAGCGGCTTGACCAGTTGCACCGCGTGCAGGCCGCGCCGGACAAGATCAGCAGTCACCATCGCCAGCAATTGCGGCTTGCCATTGATCTGCGCACCCAGCACAATCACCGCGCTGCCCAGCTTATCGCGCAAGTACTCTCCCATCTCGCGCAGCCGCTCGACCGAATCGGCCTCGACCTCGGCGGCCAGCAACGGCACGCCGGCAATCGTCTGCACTCGATGCAATAGCGTATCGAGCTGTTCGCGGGCCAGCTTGCTGCGCAGCGCCTCTAGCTCTTGGCGGCGTTGCCGGTTTTCGGCTAGCAGCGCCTCGATCCGCTCGGCCAACTGAGAGGGTTGGGTGTTGATTCGCGCCGCCAAGTCGCGCAACGCCTGCGCCTGCTCTTCCACCCACTGCTCGGCTCCGCGCCCGGTCAGTGCCTCAACGCGGCGGATGCCGCTGCCGATGCTGCCCTCGCTGATGATGCGCACAAAACCGATCTCGCCGGTGCGATTGACGTGGGTGCCGCCGCACAACTCAAGGCTATCGCGCGAAGCGTACTCGCCATTATCAAACCCATTGCCGCGCTCGATCGTCACCATCCGCACAGTATCGCCGTACTTCTCGCCAAACAGCGCGATTGCGCCGCGGGCCATCGCGTCCTGATAACCGGTAATCTCCCAGCGCACGACGGCATCGGCCCGCACCCACGCATTCAGCCGTCGCTCGACCTCGCGCAACTCGTCGGGATCAACCGGCTTGGTGTGGGTAAAGTCGAAGCGCAGGCGATCGGGGGCCACCAACGAACCGGCTTGGGCCGCGTGCTCGCCGAGCACATCGCGCAGCGCGCGCTGCAGCATGTGAGTTGCGGTGTGGTTGCGCTGAATATCGGCCCGCCGCACGGCGTCTACCGTCGCCTGCACCTGATCGCCAACGCTGATCGTACCGTCAACTACCCGGCCATAGTGAACAATCAAACCGGGCAACGGGCGGCGGGTATCTTCGACCCGCACCGAACCTTCCGGCCCGACAAGCAAACCAGTATCGCCAACTTGGCCGCCGCTTTCGGCGTAGAACGGCGTGGTATCGAGCACAATCTGCACCTGCCGTCCGGCGCTCGCGCTATTCAACGCATCGCCATCGGCCAGCATCCCGATCACGGTCGCCCGGTCGCTGAGGCGTTCATAGCCGGTAAAGTGGGAATTGGGCAAATCCAACTCAGCCCACAGATCGGCCTCACCGCCGCGCTTACTCGCCGCTGCCGCACGCGAACGGGCGCGCTGCTCGGCCATCGCCGCCTCGTAACCGGCTTCATCGACTGCCAACCCCTGCTCGGCAGCGATCTTTTGGGTCAGGTCGAGCGGGAACCCGTAAGTGTCTTTCAACACAAAGGCATCATTGCCGGGAATCACCGTCTCGCCACGGGCGCGCACCTGCTCAATCACCGCATTGAGACGGGTAATGCCGCCGCTGAGTGTGCGCAAGAACTGGCGCTCCTCCTGATCGGCGGCGCTAAGGATAAACTCGCGCCGCTTAATCAATTCGGGGTAAGCGTTGCCCATCTGCTCGATCACCGCTGTGATCACCTCGGCGAGGAAGGGGCGCTCGAAGCCGATGGTGCGGCCTTGGTACGCAGCGCGGCGCAAAATCCGGCGCAGCACGTAAGCCCGCCCTAAATTGCCCGGCAACACGCCATCGGCAATCAAAAACGCAATCGCGCGCGCGTGATCGGCAATCGCGCGATAGGCGCTACGATGGGCATGATAATGAGCTTCGTCGCTGCCACGCGCGCTGATAATGCGATTGATAATCGCCACAAACAGGTCGGTCTCATACGTGCTATGCACCCCCTGCATCACCATCGCCATCCGCTCGAGGCCCATGCCGGTATCGACCGACGGACGTGGCAGCGGCTGCATCGTGGCGCGGTCATACTGCATAAACACGTTATTCCAAATCTCGACATAGTTGGGGTCGTCGGAATTAACCCCCTCGGCGCGCATCTGGCTAAGGTCATCGCCGATATACATCGTAATTTCCGAGCAGGGGCCGCAGGGGCCGGTATCGCCCATCACCCAGAAATTATCTTTGCGGCCAAAGCGCAACACCCGCGACGGATCGGCGCCCTGCGCAATCCACAGTTCAGCGGCTTCATCATCAGCCGGCACCTCATCATCGCCGGCGAAAACGGTAAACCACAGCCGCTCGACCGGCAACTGGAACTCCTCGGTCAGCAACTTCCACGCCAGCCGGATCGCCTCAGCCTTGAAATAGTCACCGAAAGAAAAGTTGCCTAACATCTCAAAAAAGGTGTGGTGGCGCGGCGAGGGGCCAACCTCTTCGAGGTCGTTATGCTTACCGCTCACGCGCAGACACTTCTGCGCAGTCACGGCGCGGGTGTAGGGACGCTGCTCGCGGCCCAAAAAGACATCTTTAAACTGCACCATGCCCGAGTTGGCGAACAGCAGCGTCGGATCATCAGCGACGACTAGCGACGAGCTGGGCACGTGAGTATGGCCATGGCGAATGAAGAACGAGATAAACGTTTCGCGAATTTGGGCGGCGGTTAGTTTTTGCATACGAATCGAGCCTGCAATTCAAGAAATGATAATAGTCAAGGGGGCAGCCTAAGCATCGCAGCGCTGTGCCCGGATAACTGCGCTGGCGTCTCCCTCATAAGCGTCTTTTTCGCTCCGAAGTGGCGATGTAACGCCAAAAAACGTTTCCTCGCGTTATTGTAGACGATGGTAGCGCCGACCGTCAACCGGATTGACCCAGCAACCTGACAACATTGTCATTGACACTTCCGCCACCGTATGCTACACTGTTCTTGACGCATCGCGTCATTCTTTTCCCTGATGAAAGCCATATCCGGCAACGATGAGGTTGCCATTGCTCAATGCTGAACAGGAGGCATCTATGGCGCTCGTCTCTCTTCCGGCTAGCCTCACCCGCATCATGCAGCAGGTGAATGTTCCATTTGTTGACACCTTTCGCGCCTTGCGTGGCATCACACCACAAGAAATTGGCCTGCTGCTGAAAAGCATTGCCGCCAAACGGCGGCCCAAGCGCGTGCCGCCGGTAAATAGCGATTTCTTCGATATTCTGGCCGAACTTTCGCCCGAAGAGCGAGCAGTTCAGCAAAAGATACGCGCCTACATGGAAGAGAAGATCCGCCCGCTGGCCAACAGCTACTGGGAGCGGGGCGAATTTCCGCACGAGATTGTGCCTAGCTTTGCCCGCCTGATCGGCGAGACTTTCGGTGCTCGGCCTTACGCCATCGACGCCCTCGGCCCGGTGCTGACCGGCGTAGCCTGTATGGAGTTAGCGCGGGTCGATCCTTCGATCTACACCTTCTTCGGCGTGCATTGGGGCTTGTGCATGGGATCAATTGATCTCTTTGGCTCAGCCGAACAGAAGCAGCGCTGGCTGCCGCCGATGCAACGTTTCGAACTGATCGGCTCGTGGGCGCTGACCGAACCCGACGTCGGCTCGGCTACTGCTGCCGGCCTGACCACTACCGCGCGCTACGAGCGCGGCTATTGGGTGCTCAACGGGGCTAAGAAGTGGAGCGGCAACGCCCCCATCGCCGATCTCAACATTATCTGGGCGCGCGACGTATCTCATAACCAAGTGCAGGGCTTTATCGTCGAACGCAACACGCCCGGTTACGAGGTTGAGCGGCTAGAGGGCAAGATCGCGTTGCGCACGGTGCAAAACGCCAACATCCGCCTCGTAAACTGCCGCGTGCCAGAAGCCAACCGGTTGCCCAACGTAGGCGGTTTCCGCGGTGTTGCCCGCCAACTGGCCATCACCCGCGCGGCGGTAGCTTGGGCCATGACCGGCGTGGCCATGGGCGCTTACGAAAAGGCGCTGGAGTATGCCCAGCAGCGCATCCAATTCGGACGCCCAATCGGCGGTTTCCAGTTGGTGCAGAATAGTTTGGTGCAGATGCTGGCCAACGTCACTGCCATGCAGACCATGTGTTTGCGAATGAGCCAACTGGCTGCCCGCAACGGTAAAGTCAGCCACGAGCACGCCTCACTGGCTAAGGTCTTCTGCGGCGAGAAGATGCGCGAGACGGTGGCGCTGGCCCGCGCCGTGTTTGGCGGCAATGGCATCCTGCTCGAGCACGACGTTGCCCGCTACTTCGCCGACGCCGAGGCGCTCTATTCCTACGAAGGCACTCACGAGATGAACACGTTGATCGTTGGGCGGGCCATTACCGGCATGTCGGCGTTTGTGTGAATGGTTTGCCTCGTACCCCAGCCATGCTTCCGCGCGCTATCGGAGCAGAGCCGGCCCGCCGGGCCGGCTTTGTGATTGACAACCGCCCCGCGACCTGCTATATTAGTGTAGAAAATACACTATATAGTGAGGCACCTATGAACGGCGCGCAGCTCCGCACCGCTACCGGCATACTTTTTACCGACCAGTATCAGTTGACGATGGCCCAGCTCTATTTTCGCATGGGCATCCACGAGCGTCCGGCTCAGTTTGATCATTTCTTCCGCCAACCGCCGAACTATGGTCTGCACTCGGCGGGTTACTGCATCGCTGCCGGGCTGGAATGGCTGCTCGATTGGATGGAGACGGCAGCGTTTGGGCCGGCTGAGCTTGAGGTATTGCGCAGCCAGCGCAACCGGGTGGGCAAACCCATCTTTGGCGAAGATTTCCTTGGCTATTTGCGTGATCATGGCCATTTTGGCGCGATCACGTTGTGGGCAGTGCCAGAGGGCCGGGTGGTGCATGCCCAAGCGCCGATGACGATTGTGCGCGGGCCGTTGTTGATGGCCCAGATTCTCGAGACGGCGCTACTCAACCATCTCAATTATCAGACGCTGGTGGCGACGAAGGCTAGTCGCATCCGCGAGGCGAGCGGGGCGAGCACAGTGCTTGAATTCGGCTTGCGTCGCGGGCAGGGCTTGGGCGCGAATGCCGGCACCCGCGCGGCGTTGATCGGTGGGGCCGATTTTACCTCGAATGTCGGTCTCGCCCATACGATCGGCCAGACGGCCAAGGGCACCCATGCCCACGCGATGGTGCAATCGTTTCTTGCGTTGGGGATGAGCGAACTCGACGCTTTCCGCGCCTATGCGGAGGTCTATCCCGACGATTGCTTGCTGCTGGTTGACACAATCGATACCTTGCACAGCGGGGTGCCGAATGCAATCCGGGTGTTTGAAGAATTGCGCGCTAAGGGCCATAAGCCGGTCGGCGTGCGACTCGATTCAGGCGATCTAGCCTATCTAGCAATTCAGACGGCGCTGATGCTGGATCGGGCCGGCTTTTCCGATACAGTGATAGTGCTTTCAAATGATCTCGATGAACTAGTGATTTGGCAAATCCAGAGCCAGATCGCCCAAGAGGCGCGGCGCTACAATGCCGACGCTGACGCAATTATTCGCCGGTTGGTGTACGGCGTTGGCACCCGGTTGGTAACGTCGCATGGTGAAGGGGCGCTAGGCGGGGTGTATAAGCTAGTGGCGCTGCACGATGGCAAGGAGTGGCAGCCAGCGATCAAGATCGCTGAGAGTGCCGCCAAGTTGACCAATCCCGGCCTGAAACGGGTGTGGCGATTGTACGACGAGCGGGGCAAGGCGACAGCAGACTTGATCGCGCTTGAGGATGAAGATCCGCCGAGCGAAGAGTGCATCCGGCTGCGCCATCCCAGCGATCATGCGCGCCAGCGCACGGTGCGCCGAGCCGAGCTGACCGGCATCGAGCCGTTGCTCGAGCCGGCGATGATTGAAGGGCGGCGGGTGTCCGAGCCGCTGCCGCTCGAACAGATGCGCGCGCGCCGCCATGCCGATGTCGAACGGCTTGACCTCGGCGTGCGCCGGATTATGAACCCGCACATCTATCATGTCTCGCTGAGCCAGCGCCTGTGGGATCTGAAGCAAGAGCTGCTGGCGCGCTTGCAGTCCGGGTAGGCGCAGAGGAAGCAGCGACGCAAAGGGGGTTTAACGCAAAGGCGCGAAGGTGCAAAGTGGAGATAAAGGGTGCTAGAGCGCGGCCGAGTGCCAACTAGCAATCTTAGCGTCTTTGCGTTTATGATCCTTCGCGTCTCTGCCCCCTTTGCGTCTTCGCATTGAACCTCTTCACCGGTATGCTATACTAGAATTGGCGCCGACGCATGATGCGCCGCCGCTGGGGATGCCCAGAGGAACTTCCCGACTCCCCGCCCGCCGCAAGGCGGAAGGCTGCCCCGCGAAACAGCAAGCGGGGGCGCCGGTCGAGTAATCGGCCGGTGACGCAAGACGGCAACAGAGAACAGTCCCGCCGGGGTTCCGGTAAGGGGTGAAACGGTCGGGTAAGAGCCGACCAGCGCCGGCAGCAATGCCGGCGGCTAGGCGACTGCGCCGGCTGATGGGGAGCAAGGTGCGTGGGGCGGGCTTATCGGTGGGAGAATGCGGCTCTGCCGTGTTCGTAATACCACCCCGTTCGCTCGCATCGCCGCCGCGACGGCAACCCGGGTAACACCCGGCGCGCTAGGAGCGGCCGCTGCTTAGCAGCGAGAGAGATGGCGGCAGACAACAGAATCGGGGGTACGGTCATGCGTCGGCTCGTTCCCCTACCATGCGCGATACCGCAACCACCGGCAAATCGCAAAAGAAGGTTGACCCCTCACCTAATGTGCTCTCGACCCCAATCTTCCCGCCCATGTAGGTAATCAAGCGGCGGCAGATAGCAAGGCCAAGGCCAACACCCTGCACGCGCTGCCCGTTTGGCTGCCTAATGCGTTGGAACTCTTCAAAGATCCGCTCTTGATCGGCTGGGGCAATCCCCACGCCGGTATCTTTGACGCAGATTCGCAACCAGTTGCCGCGCAGTTCAGCACAGATTTCGACTGTTCCATTTGGACGGTTGAATTTGATCGCATTGCTCACCAGATTGATTAACACTTGTTCGAGCCGGCCAGCGTTGGCTGACACTCGCGGCAAATCGGGTGGAGTATTTACCTTAAGGGTCAGGTTGCGTTCGCGGGCTTGCGGCAACATCTGGCCGGCAACGTTTTGGATAATCGGGTTGACCTCTACTGGCTCAACCTCCATCTCAAGCTGGCCGGCCTCCATGCGTGAAAACTCAAGAATATCGCTAATCAACCGCATCAAGTTGAGGCTGGACTGCTTCATATAGCCGAGCGTCTCTTGCACGTCTGGGTTGAGTTCACCTAACACACCGCGGCGCAGCATATCGGTGTAGCCGATGATCGAAGTCAGCGGCGTGCGCAACTCGTGGCTGACAGTAGCGAGAAAGCCGGTCTTGAGCCGGTCGGCTCGCTGTACCTGTTCGTACAGGCGAATGCGAATGATCGCGTCAGTAATCAATTCGCCGATCGCCGTGACCAGCTCGCTCAGGGTAGGCGACATTGTTTTGGGAGTGCTGGCCGCTAACCCCAAAATGCCAGTAGCGTGGTGTTCGTGACGAAGAGGCACTAGCAACAACGACTGCAAACCCTCTTGGCGTAGGCCCATCGCTAGCGGATCTTCCTCAGTTAATTCTGTGAGGTTGATCAATTCTGGGCGGCCTTGCTGAATACGCTGAAGCAGGGTAATAGCCGCTGCTCCGCCGATCGTTTCGTTCTGCAAGTGGCCGGCGCCGTTAGGAGTGTAATCAACTACTACTGTAATGCGCTGCTGCGCTTCGTCGATCAAACCAATCGCTACCCGTTCCCAATGGCCTTCACGCACGATGATCCGTGCGATTGTGTTGAGTAGCGAGCTAGTTTCTTGGGCGGTGTTAGCGCTGCGCGCAATCGCGTTAATCAGGCGCAGCGCAGCGATATGGCGGGCGCGTTCTTGTTCGGCCCGTATCCGTTCGCTCACATCACGCAACAACACCAACGAACCAGTGGCGATCCCGGCGGCTGATTGGAGTGGCCGGATGCGCACTTCAATCGCTTGGGTGCCGTTGTCGAGAATGATTGGCCGATTCGGCGCCGTGAGCGTTGTATTTAGCAGATGTTGGAGATCACGCCCAAACGGTGAGGAGGCAACCAATTGGGCAAGTGGTCGTCCAATCCAGCGCTCGCTGTGGACATCAAGCAAGCGGGGCGCATGTTGGTTAATCTCGGCGACTAGCCCGCGGCTATCGAGCACGATCAGACCATCGGGCAATCCGGCAATCACCTCCTGCTCGGCTAATGGCGCTAAGTCGTACAGCCGGTAGCGCATTGTCGTGTAGATACCGAGTGCGGCTGAGATAAAAAGCAAGATCGGTGTGGGATCATCGTTCCACGGCACCTTCAAGCCGCTGAGAAAGGCAATATTACCGGCAGCCGGGATGAGCGCAGCGGTTAGCATCAGGCGAGCATGGTAACGATGCACTGGCGGCGCTTGCCACGATGCGCGCGCTAGCACGATGATACCAATCGCGAGGCAGAGGTAGGCGTAAACGGTATGGAACCAGAAGGCCGGCCCGCGCGTTACCGAGAGCCAGAGAAAAGGGCGCGAGGTGTCGGCTGTTACTGTTGACCACCAGAGATAATGCAGGTTGTTGGTCAAGGCCAGCACCAGTGCGATCAGTTCGGGCACAAAAATGCCACGCCGCAGCCAACGCGGCACTCGCCACCATTCGCCGGAATAGGCCAGCGCAATGAGGAGCCAGCATGGCCCGATCATCACGATGCCGACATTCTGCAACAATGACCAGAAGAGGGTGCCTTCAAAGGTGGTGTCAGCAATACTTAAAGCGTGACACGCATTCCACCACGCAATTGCGGCCAGCAAGAGAGTGAACGGACGGCCACCGCGATAGTAACGGTTTTGCCACATCACGATCGCCAATCCGGCGGAAATAATTGCCGGAATGAGGTAGATCATCACAAACGGTATTGCCGCCATAGGTGCGTTTCGCTCAGATGTGATCAAGCTCAGATGTGATCAAGCATTGTGCAGAATGTGATCCGGCAATGGCTTTGTCTGTTGGAACCCTCTCTTGCCCGAACTGATGCGGCGAAGAGCATTAGGGTGTTGCGTTTACTATATCGCCTATTGTACTTCAAAAGAATGAACGGCGATAGATACTTTCCTTACACAATTGATAGCGATATGGTTTGCCGCCTATCGCTGACAGTTTCAAGAAGGTGTCTAGTGGCGACCAATGCATTGAGGTTATGGCAATTCAACCGCCCTGCTCAATGTGTCATGAAGCGCGCAGACGGTGCAGGTAAGGGGTGCAATCGGGCTGCGCTGGTTGTGGTCAACGTGGTGTCAATTTTGTTATTCACCCTAACATTATAATCGTCTATCATAATTGATCCGGTGTGCAAGCGGGTTTGTCAATGAGGAGAGCAAGCGATACAGTCATGCATCATCTTGTCTGAAATGTTGAATTATGCTATCGTTGACACAGTATCGGTCATCTAACTACGGGCAGGCTATGGCGTCCGCCACACAGTGCTTACCGATCATCACGACCGATCAGGCGTTAATAGCACAACTCAGTGCGCTGTTGGGGCCGGCATGGCAGGTCGTGCCGGTAGCAACAGTCGGTTCCACTTCCCCATACCTCATTGATCTACGAGCGCAGATGCCGCCAGATCTAGCATCTCAGGCCGAACAACTCCCGCTCATCGGTTTGGTTCTTGATT